>JAKJFO010000003.1:0-54563 GCA_022704885.1 Candidatus Rifleibacteriota bacterium
GAGCCTATCCTGGAGCGTTGAGTCCCTGAAGGGATCCGCATCTCTAATGGCTGAAGCCATAAGAGCTGCCTAATCCCGCCGAAAGCCTGGCAACTATTGTCTGAGATGAATCGGATTATTCTTCGGTTTTCTTGAAGAAGTGTCTGACGGCGTCGGTAGCGCGGGCGCCGGCGTTGATATTCTGGTCGATGATTTCGAGCAGATTATTGCGCAGATTTTCGTCGGCGTAAGTCTTCTGATCGCTGCTGATATGGCTTTTAATCGCTGCGTAATCTGGCAGATACTCGACGCGAAACCTGACCCAGGTATTCGGATCTTCGAGAAGTTTATTCGCAACCTTGCAGCTGAAAGCGTATTTTCTGGTCTCTCCTTCAGTAAGCGACTCAAAATCAGTCGGCGACGAGTCACAGAGGACACCTTCGGAAGCTTCATAGGACAAGCTGATATTCTTCAGCGAGCCAAGCAAAGATTTTATTTCGACCGAAAATACATGGCTGTCACCCTTCATGCCATCGTAATTCATTGATATCTCAAGTGAGCGTGGCGGAACATAGAGTTCCTGGCTGGCAAAAGCCGGCGTAACCATCATAACTGCGAGCAAAGCCAAAAACCTTATCAGCATGCTGTCCTCCTGCGTCTTCAATAATCGGATTATACTCCAACCGCCACCTCCATGCAAACCGGCAAAACTGCTTTTGGCAATGTGACGAAAATCTGTTATAATCCTTGGTGCGGCGCTGCCGACATAACACACACCTGAGGAGTTACAGATGCACAACGAATATCACCGCTGGTACAGCCCCAGTGTCGGCCACGACATGCAGTTGAAGGTTTTTGGCCATTACGGCAGGCCGCTGCTGGTTTTTCCGTGCGCTGGCGGCAGTTTTCATGAATTCGAAGATTTCGGCATGCTCGACACCATTCGCGACCATATCGACGCCGGCCGCGTCAAGATTTTCTGCGTCGACAGTCTCGACAACCAGTCGATTCTGCGCCGCGAAGGACATATCGGCGACAACGTCTGGCGCCACGAAGCCTACGATAGATACATAGTCAACGAAGTTGCGCCATTTATCCGCAACCACTGCCAGAGCAACACCAAAATTGCGCTGACCGGCAATAGCCTTGGCGCCTATCATTCAGTCAACTTTCTGCTGCGGCACCCTGATGTATTCGATGCCTGCATCGCACTCGCCGGGATTTATTCGCTGAAAGAAGTCGTCGGCGACTACTACGACCAGAACGTATATTTCAACTCGCCCATGGATTACCTGCCCAACCTCAATGACGGCTGGTTCATCGATCAGATCCGTCAGGCAAAGATCATCATCTGCTCAGGTCAGGGCGCCTGGGAATACCCCGAAGACGCTAAGCGCATGAAGCAGATTTTCGAGCAGAA
Organism: Candidatus Rifleibacteriota bacterium; assembly: GCA_022704885.1. The sequence goes on from JAKJFO010000003.1 coordinate 1,400, forward strand.
GCAGATTCCTGCGTGGGTGGATCTCTGGGGACACGATGTCAACCATGACTGGCCCTGGTGGAAAGTGATGCTGCCCTATTTTCTGCCGCACGTTCTCTGATGCCAGCCAGAAGCGCCCGCCTCAGACAGCCTGACTACGCTGCTTACGCCAGATTCTACGATTACTTCGAACTGGCCGGGCATGAAGAGTCAGAAGAGCTGAACCTCTTTCTCGACGAGCTTTTCGATATGAATAATATCGAGAGCGTAGTTGATTTCGCCTGTGGTACCGGCGCCCAGGCGATCGGTCTGGCGCGTGCCGGTTATCGAGTTACCGCTGCCGACCTCAACTCCGAAATGCTCAAACTCGCCCGAAAGAAAGCAAAGGGGCTCAAGATAAAGTTCATTGAAGCCGATATGCGCAGCGCAGATCTTGGCACGCACGATGCCGCCATCTGCATATTCAATGCCATCGGGCACCTGACCCGGGACGAATGTCGCGATTTTTTTAAAAACGCAATAAACCACCTGAACCCCAACGGAATTTTCGTCACTGATATTCTCAATTTCCGGGCAATGCAGGGCAAGGGATTGTCACAATACCGTCGTATGCGGCGTGAAGCCGTAATCGACGAGTTGCTTGTGCAGCACTCACGCAAATGCACACTGCTAAAAGCTGACCGGCAGCTGCGCATTGAATCGATAACCCGCTGGCAGGACGGAGTTCACGCACCACAGGAAATCATCGACGACTGGCAGATGCAGCTTTATGACAGTAAAGAACTGCACGAAATGCTCAAAGCTGCCGGCTTTAGAGAAGTCAGCTTTTTTGCGGCCGCCGGCTGCGAATTTGACGAAACGACAAGCGAAAATATCCTGGCAATATGCCAGAAGTAAGTGAACCGAAAGGAATAATCATGACTACTGCACGCGCAAGACACATTCTCGTATCGACAAAAAAAGAATGCCTCGACCTGCTTGAGCGCATCAACAAAGGCGAAGATTTCGGCATGGTCGCCGAAATGCACTCAAAGTGCCCATCAGGCAAAAAGGGCGGCGACCTTGGCGAATTCCAGCCCGGCATGATGGTAAAAGAATTCGACAAAGTCGTATTCTCAGGCAACGTTGGCGAAGTCTACGGCCCGGTTCAGACTCAGTTCGGCTATCATCTCATCGAAATATTGAGCCGGTCTTGAGGCAACTGCAAAAATATTGGCAAAATTATCTGACTGGCTTATACTGTCGCTGAACAGTCGGATACAATGACTGCCGTTCGATATTGCACAAGTGGGGAAGGATTATGAAAATCACTGTCTGGGGCTGCCGCGGAACCCTGCCAACACCGGGTCAGCACACACTCAAACATGGTGGCAACACGACCTGTCTTGAGATCAGAAATGAAGAAGGCTTCCCTACGATAGTCGATGCCGGTTCGGGCTTGCGTTTTCTCGGCAAAAAGCTGATGCAGAACGACGATTCACACGAACTCTGCCTGATACTTACCCATTCACACTGGGACCATCTGATGGGCTTCCCGTTTTTCATTCCGGCTTACTTCAGCAAATATAAAATCAACGTCTGCGGCGTACAGTCAGCGCGAAATTATATGGCACAGTCGCTGGCGCGCCAGCTCGAGGCGCCATATTTTCCGGTAAATTTTGATCAACTCAAGGCAAAATTCAATTTCGACTGCAAAGGCCCAGGCTGTGAACGATGCGTACATCTCAAAGTAGAATCGATAAACCTGAGCCACCCGAATGGTGGCTATGGCTTCAAATTTAAAGAAGGAAAGAGCAGCTTCGTATTTCTCACCGACAACGAACTCGGGCACCAGCACCCGGGCGGGCTGTTACCACAGGATTACATCGAATTTGCCCGTGATGCCGACCTGCTTTTCCATGATGCGCAATACACAGATGAAGACATCGTTAAAACAAGAACCTGGGGGCACTCGACCTACGACGAGGCGCTCGACCTCGCCATAAGTGCCAATGTAAAGCGGCTTGGACTTTTTCATCACGACCCTGACCGCACTGATGAAGAGCTTGACCGCTTTGTTGCGGAGCTTCAGCAAAAGGCCGCCGCCCGTTCGGCAAAGCTTGATATTTTTGCAGTTTATGAAGGCATGCAGATAGAACTGGAGTAACCAATGCACGTTAAACCCGGAACCCCTTATCCTCTGGGTTCCACATGGGATGGGAATGGAGTTAACTTCGCAATTTATTCAGAACATGCTGAAGGTGTCGAGCTATGCCTGTTCGACCAGGATCTCACCGAAACCCGCATAGCGATGCGGCATCGCACTGCTTTTGTCTGGCACATTTATATAAAGGGCATCAAACCTGGCCAGCAATACGGCTACCGCGTGCACGGTCAGTACCGACCAGAACTCGGGCTTCGCTTCAACCCGCGCGTGCTGCTGCTCGATCCTTATGCCAAGGCCCTCAACGGCGTTGAGAACCACGAAAAGGGCCTGTTCGCCTATAATCTGCAGAGTCCGAAAAAAGATCTTGAGGCAGGTCTTGACTATGCGTCTGGAACTCCTCTCGGCATAGTAATCGACCCCAGTTTCGACTGGGAAGGCGACCGGGCACCTCGTCATCCGTTCCATCGCTCGATCATCTACGAGGCGCATGTAAAGGGAATGAGCATGCTGCACCCCGAAGTGCCGCCAGATCTGCGCGGCACCTATGCCGGCATGGCATCAGAACCGATCATCAAATATCTGCAGCGCCTTGGCATAACCACCATCGAGTTACTGCCGGTTCATCAGCACATCGACGACCCTTTCCTGCATGAAAAGAAGTTGAAAAACTACTGGGGATACAGCACCCTGTCGTTTTTTGCGCCCGAAATACGCTACAGTTCAGACAAAAGTCCGGGCGGGCCGGTGCGTGAATTCAAACAGATGGTCAAAAAACTGCACCAGGCTGGCCTCGAAGTGATTATCGACGTTGTCTACAACCACACCTGCGAAGGCAATCATAACGGCCCGACCATGAGTTTCAAGGGCATCGACAACCCCACCTATTATCGCCTGGTCAAAGACAACCCGCGTTTTTACAAAGATTACACCGGCACCGGCAATACGATCAACGTCGTTCACCCGCAGACTCTGCAGTTGATAATGGACTCACTGCGCTACTGGGTTACCGAAATGCACATAGATGGTTTCAGATTCGACCTGTGCTCGACGCTTGCGCGCGAAATGCACTACTGGAACCAGCTTTCGAGCTTTTTCACGATCATTCACCAGGATCCTGTCATCAGCCAGGTCAAGTTGATCGCCGAGCCATGGGATGTCGGTGAAGGCGGTTATCAGGTCGGCAACTTCCCGGTTCTCTGGGCTGAATGGAACGCCAAATACCGCGATGTCATGCGCTCGTTCTGGAAAGGCGACGGTGGCTACGCCGGCGAAGTCGGTTATCGACTCACCGGCAGCAGCGACCTCTACGAGAACGACGGGCGAAGGCCTTACATGAGCGTCAATTTCATCACCGCCCACGACGGTTTTACGCTCAAAGACATGGTGTCATACAACGACAAACACAATCTCAACAACCTCGAAGACAACCGTGACGGGCATAACGACAACCGCTCATACAACTATGGGCATGAGGGCGAAACAACCAACCCCTACATCAGAAAGCTTCGCCAGCAGCAGATGCGCAATTTTATCGCCACCCTCCTGTTCTCGCAGGGAACCCCGATGCTTTGCGGCGGTGACGAAATATGCCGCAGCCAGCACGGTAACAACAACGCCTATTGTCAGGACAACGAGATCAGCTGGCTGAACTGGAATCTCAGTGAAGAAAGTCGTCAGATGCTCGAATTCACGAGTCGTGTAATCGCAATTCGCCGTGAACACCCGGCACTGCATCGCACGAAATTTTTTCAGGGCCGGCAGATTCGCGGCAGCAATGTCAGAGACATTATCTGGTTCAGACCGGATGGCGGCGAAATGGATGACGAAGACTGGACCAGCCCGAACACCCGTGGTTTGACCATGTTTTTGTCTGGCACAGGAATCGATGACGTCGACGAAAACGGCGTGCCCCTGCATGATAACAATTTTCTGCTGATGCTCAACGCCTCGGCCCGCGACGCCGACTTCTACCTGCCGCACTTCGAAGCACACTGGGAGCTTCTCATCGACACGGCGAATCCGGGTAAAAAAGAGACCGTAAACTCGAACAATCGCACGCAGATGCGCGCCCGCTCGCTCAAACTCTTCAGATGCTGCCAGAAGGTCACCCCCCCTGCCCCTCCACCATTTTGAGAAGCAGCAATTCCCGGTTAGATGTAGGATCAGTAACAACAGTAATCGTAATCGAAAAATCGATTATGAGCACGATTACGATTACGAGCACGACACAGGCAGGGGTAATCCTGGTCGAAGATCAATCCCGATAGCGAGCCGGGATATTTCCGTCATTCCCGCGAAAGCGGGAATCCAGTTCAGTTATCGAGAATTGCTGCTTGAGAAGAAGAGAGTTTGCCTGTATTGTTTGCATCGTTACTGGTTTGCTTTCTGTTACTTGCTGCGACAGGCGGCGCAAGCGCCGAATCCGTCGAAATTTTTTATGGGCCTGAGGGTGGTTTCAGTCGCGTTAATAGCGCACGTACACTCCTTTTCAGTGATGGCAGCAGAAGGCCAGCAACTCTGGCAAATTCGCTGATGCACCGCATCGACCGCCTCGAACCGGGCAGTACAGTAAAAGTCGCGATGTATTCGATGAGCGACTACCAGACGCTTGATTTCTGGCTGCGAGCAGCTGTCGACAAACAACTCAGCTGTAAGTTGCTGCTTTGCGGTGTTTCAGAGTGGTCGGCCAGCAGCCGCGAGCGCATCGTCAAGGCGATCGAAAAAGCTTCTGATGAGGCCGCAAAAGTCGGAAAAAAGCTCGACTTCCAGCTGGCAGTCGCAACTGCCGAAGCAATGAAGCGCAACGGCCGTGAAAGCATGCTCGAAGACGGCAAGATCATCTACGGAACCATGCACGAAAAATTTGGAGTTTTTTATCGACCCGGAAACCCCGTTCCGCACAGCAGTTTCAATGGCAGTGCCAATATTTCTGTCACTTCAGATAAAATCTACGCAGAAAATCGTGTATTTTTCGATGAACAGCCGGCGGTGGCCAGGCAGTTCGCCGAAGAGTTCGCCCGCCTCTGGAACGAATATTCTGAAATCGTCTACGGGAAGTGGCTGCCTGAAAAATATCTTGAAACCAGCCATGTACCGGGGTATGTCAAAATAGTTTTCAATTCTGAACCAGTCGATGAATTTCAGCTGACACGTATCGACAGCGAGCTGGTCAACCTGATTCACCGAGTCGAAGCCTCTGGCAGCCTAGATCTTGCCATGTTCAGCCTGACCCGGCTCGAGCTTGCCGAGGCGATTCTGCGTTCAGCCGAACGCAACCCCGGCGCCCGCTTTCGCCTGCTGCTCGATCATGCGCAGCTCGACGACGCTGACCCGCTGCAGAGCAAACTGGGGCCGTGGGTCGAGCAGAAGGCGGCCGAAATGGGCATAAAGAACATTCAGGTTCGCTACCGCTTCCGCCGTAATGCCTATGGCTTCAGCACAGAAGAAAAAAAACCGATTCTAATCAGCTTTCTCAGCCTGTTTCTGCATCACAAGAACGTGACGGTAAACGATAAAGAAATGGCGATTGGCAGTTACAACTGGTCTAATTCAGCCGAATTTTTGAACTTTGAAAACGTCATGTTTTTCAATTCCCTCTACAAGGACCATCAGAAGGTAATCGACAGCTTCAAGGCCGAATTCGAAACCCTCTGGGAATCACGCATGCCGGCCAGAATCGAGAGACCACGCAAAGGCGTGCCACAGACTGTTACACTGGTTGAAGGCAAAGCCCTGCACCAGAAACTGCTCAAAACTCTCGAAAAAGAAGAGAACCACAAGATCCTCGCGACACTCGACCGTGAGGCTTTCAAAACCTTCGACCAGATCGTCGCCGACTCCGGATTGAGCGAAAAAGCTGTCCGGCGTGGCATTCGCGCTCTCGAAGCCGATCAGTTCATTGTAAAATGGAATAAAGACGGCATCGATGGCTTTTCTCAGGCTGACTGAACCAGCCGCGAATCAAATATGCAACCATTCATAATTGATCAGTCACTAATCAAGCAGCTTTCAACCGAGTCAGACCTCGACCTGCAAAAACTGGCGCATGCCCATCGAATCAACTGCCTGGCCGGCCTGATGAGTGCACGGCACGGCTGGCTCGGAGCCAGTTTTTCGAGCATGGAACTGCTGACCTGTATTTATCATCGCCATATCGGAGACCCGACAAAGCCGATAACCCAGCGCGCTTCACTGCATCTTTCCAAAGGGCATGCCGTTATGGCACAGTATGCCGTTCTCTCGGCGCTTGGCTGCTTCGAGCCGGAAAAACTGCTGACTTACAAGCAGTTCGGCGGTCTGCCGGCGCATTGCGACCGGGCGATTCCCGGCATCGATTCTGACAGCGGATCTCTTGGTCAGGGCCTGTCTAAAGCGATTGGCACAGCCATCAGCAACCAGGCTGCCGGCAGACGGTTTCCGGTGTTTGCCATCATAGGTGATGGCGAGCTTCAGGAGGGACAGGTTTTTGAATCTCTTCTAACGCTCAAAAAGTTTAAACCATGGGGCTGTATACCGATAATCGACCGTAACTTTCTGCAATCTGACAGCCAGACAGCTGAAATAAAAGATGCCGACGACTGGGCAGAAGTGTTCAAAGGCATCGGCCTGCAGGTCATCGAGATAAACGGCCACAATATCGGAGAAATCAATCAGGCAGTCAACCGGCTTCTCGAAAGCAGCGAACCCGGCATAATCATTGCACACACAATCAAGGGCAGCGGCAGTTCGACAACAGCCATGGCAAATGACACACAGCGCCGAAAAGGTGTCTGGCATGGCAGAATACCTGACGATGTTGAATACCAGGCGATTGTCGAAGAACTGCTCAAGCAGATAGACAACCCGACGATAAGCAACGCCTGGCTGGAACACAGGCGGGCTCAGCCAGAAAACGCCGAGACGCCGGCAAACGGCAACCCCGAGAACAACATAAAAGTCTCGACTGGTGCTGCCTTCACTCAGGCGCTGCTGGAACTGGCAAGCAATGATCCTGATGTTTACGTGCTTGATGCCGACCTCGAAAAATCCTGCCGACTGACCGAAGTCGCAGAAGCATTTGGTGAGCGCTATCTTGAAATCGGCATCAGCGAGCAGGACATGTGCTCGATCGCAGCGGGACTCGGCCTGACCGGACGCATCGCGGTGGTCAACACTTACGCTTCGTTTTACAAACGCAGTCTTGACCAGATTTTTGCCTGCATCACTGAAAAAGTTCCGGTGATTTTTGCCGGCCACTATGCCGGGATCGACTACTTTACCGACGGCAAAAGCCATCAGGCGGTCAACGACATCGGCCTGATGCGTTCGCTGGGCAATATCGACATCTATGAACCGATCGATGCCGACAACACCAGAGAAGTTCTCTGCCACATCATCGAGCGCATGAAGAGCGAAATCAGAGAAACCGGCTGCTGCCGCCCGGCGTATATCAGACTTCATCGCACGCCCGGTGACAACTTTTACGCTGATCCTTTCGTCGCTGGCGAGCCGGTGGTATTTACCAGCGGCTCGGAAATCATCGCCGAGAATCTGCTCTTCAGCAGCGGGCCGCACATGCTCGAAACAGCGTGCAATGCTTCAGAAATACTTGCAGAAGAAGGAATTCCGCTGGATCTGGCAGCAGTCGTGCATTTTTCCGACGAAAAAAAGCAGCTTAAAGATCTGCTTGGAGCGGCTAAACGCGTTTTCGTGCTCGAAGATCACCGGCGCGAAACTGGTCTGGGCAGCTTTATCGCGGCGATCGGCAAGATTTCTCCGGTCTGCATCGGCATCCGCGATTACACACAATCAGCCCGCAGCCTTGAAGATATGCTCAAGCACCATCAACTCGACGCAAAAACGGTCTGCGACGTCATTCGCAAGGTCGTCAACTGCAGCCATCATAAATAAGGAGCCTGTCATGCCAGCCTTTCGCTTCAACCATAACAACATCAACGTTCTCGATCTCAACAAAAGCATGGAATTCTACAAAAAGGCTCTCGGGCTGGTAGAAGTGCGCCGCAAAGAAGCTGCTGACGGGAGTTTCATATTAGTATATCTGGGCGATGGAACTGGTGGGCACAGCCTTGAGCTGACCTGGCTGCGCGACCGCAAGGAACCTTATAACCTTGGCGAAAACGAGTTTCACATAGCCTTCACGACAAATGACTATGCGGCAGCACACGCTCTGCACAAGGAAATGGGCTGTATCTGCTACGAAAACCCGGCGATGGGTATATATTTTATCGCCGACCCAGATAATTACTGGCTCGAAGTTGTACCAGAAAAGCTCATGCGCTGAAGAAAATTACCAAAATGTCGATATTTTTCAACAATAAACGGGGTGCGTTGCAGCCAGTTCACCTGATTGCGGTAATACTGATACTGACCATCGCCGGTATCGCCATCTATTACTGGCACCAGAGCAAAACCACCAAACCGCCGGTGGTAATCGCCCCAAGCTTTATTCCGATCGAGCCTGCTCTGCTCGAAGAGACCCGCCGCGAAAAGAATATGGTCTACGGCGGTCAACCGAAAACTGCCAGCCAGACCAAACTGCTGCCGCTCGATAACATCGGCTTTCACGTCGGCTATTGCGACGAACGACGCAACCCGTTGTGGGTTGCCTATCGTCTCGACGCCAAAGATTTCGAGCACAGATTGAGCCGGCCCAAGGGATTCGCCATCGATCACCGTACCCTGTCGCGCGTCGATCCCAAAGAGTATGCCAAAAGCGGGTATGATAGAGGACACCTTGCCCCAAACTCGGCGATTGCAACAAGATATGGCCGTGATGCACAGCTCGAAACCTTCAAGATGAGCAACATAGTGCCACAGACGCCCGAACTGAACCGGCGCGTCTGGCAGCGCCTGGAAAAACTCGAAGAAGACTATGCCAACAATCGCGGCAGTATCTGGGTGATCGCTGGCCCGGTTTTTGACGAGCATATAAAAACCATTGGCAGCAACATCGAAGTGCCTGATGCTTTCTTCAAGATAATCATCGATGAAGAAGAGCAGGGAATCAAGGCCCTGGCGTTTCTGATTCCCCAGACAGTTACTGGCAAAGAGCCTGTAGAGCACTTTTTAACCAGTATCGATGAAATCGAAAAGCTGACCGGGCTAGACTTTTTCTGGCCGCTTTCTGATCATCTCGAAGACAAACTTGAATCTTCAACTGCTTCCAGGCTCTGGTGACGGAGAAACCTTAATGACGAAAAACAATAAAAGCAATACGGCCTTTATCGCTGGCGGCCTGATACTGATGTTCGCCATGCTGTTTTACGTGTTCGGCGAAAGCAGCAATGGTATGTATGCGACCGCTGTAATTAAAAATATCATCCAGCAGCCAGACATCGACCCTGACACTCAGGAAAAGGTCTATGGTGTCGATATTGAGTTCACTGCGGGGCCTTACGCTGGCAAAGTCATGAGTACCGAACATTTTGAGTCACCTGGTTCGATTTACAACCTCGACCTGGAAGTCGGACAAAAGGTGCTGGCCGTAGCCGAAGAGCAGGAAGGGCAGCTGATAATCGGCATCGACGAACATTACAAGGCCGGCCGGCTGATGTTCATATCGGCACTGCTGCTGTTGTTAATCGCCGGTGTCGCTGGCAAAAACGGGGTTAAGGCAATGCTCGCCCTGTTTTTCACTCTGATCATGATTTTTGGTTTCATGGCAAGATTACTTCTGAGCGGCTGGTCGCCGATTCCCCTGACTGTTTTCTCAGCACTGATCATCACAGCTGTCTACCTGTTCGTCGTTGCCGGCAAAACCCGCAAAGGTTTTGTTGCCATGATCGGCACTGTCAGCGGGGTGGTACTGGCCGGCCTGTTTGGCTGGCTGTCGGCAGTATTGCTTAAGCTGACCGGCTACACTGGCGATGAGAGCACCTATCTGCAACTGCTCAGCACGGCGATCGACCTGCGCGGACTCCTGGTCAGCGGCATCATCATCGGCGCGCTCGGTGCCGTAATGGATGTAGCGATTTCGATAGCATCTTCCCTGCTGGAGATCTCGCAGGCGAACCCGGGTTACGACCGTCGCCGACTATTTGAAAGCGGCATGAATATAGGCAGAGATATAATTGGCAGCATGGTCAACACGCTGATTCTCGCTTATACCGGGTCATCTCTGACACTGATACTTCTTTTTGCCCTGCAGAAAGAAGATTTCCCGCTGATCAAAATCATGAATATGGAATTCATCTGTGCCGAGATTGTGCGTTCGCTTGCCGGCCTTTTTGGCATGGTGCTGGCGATACCGGTAACGGCGGCAGTTGCTGCTTACATTTACACGACCAGGCAAAGCCAGCCGGTAACCGAGAAAGATGTCGTCGCTGCCAATATTGAATAATTACAATTCCCTATGTTAGTCTGAACGAAACCGAGCAGGAGATAAAAGATGCTTGAATCACGAGTCATGCTGTTGAGCGACTACGCGCAGAAGTATGTCGAGCAGGGTCGCAAAGCCTCTGAGAAGAAGAGCTTCTGGGGGCGGATGATCGGAGGGATGGGCGGAGCCAAACCTTCTAAACGCAAACTTACCGCCGGTCTCGGCGACGAACTTCAGCCCGGGGAACTGGCCGGCGAAGATTTTGCGCCGTTCTGCAGCATCGATGACCGGACGATCCATATCAAGAAAACCGCAAACGAATGCTGGGTGGCCATAGTCGAGGGTGACACGCTCTGGGATCTCTCAGAATGGGGCGAAGATTACTGTTTCATTACACGTTTTCTAGCTGAAGTTTATTTTATGATTACCCGCGATGATTTTCATATCGACGAAGATGAAAAAACGGTTTTTCAGGCGCTGACCGGCTGTATTGAAGCAACCAGCGACGAAGTGTCGGATGCCCGCAATCTCGTATACTGGACTCTGCTCGACAACGTTATCGAAGACGAAGTCATCACCGACGAGGAAAGTGAAACTCTTGCAAAAATTCGCAAAGAGCTCGAACTTGATGACAGAAACGTAAAAGAGCTGCACCAGAAGATCATCAACGACTACTACGAAATCACCCGCAAATTCAGCGAAGACGACGAACCAGACCCTGACCAGCTCGACAACATCAGGGAGATGGCGGCACGTCTCGGAGTAACCGTTAAATTCTAAGAAACCACGCCCGGATGGATGACTACAGCGTAAATCTGATCTGCCTGGACTCAGCCGACACCGACCGCCAGCTGGTCGGTCTGGCTTATTTTGCCGCCTGTGACGACCACCTGCTCACAGATGAAGCGATGAACAAACTGATCTATCTGGCCGAGCACGGCCAGAAACACGTATCAGATGTCGCCTCATCGATCATATCGCAGGCTGTCGGCAGGCGCGAGCAGAAAGCTCTCAAGCAGCTTCTTCTCAAAAAGCTGCAGAAAGGCAACGAGAGCCAGGTCAGCCTGCGTGACCTCGAGTGGTCGGTGAAGCTGCAGACCAGAGAATTGAAGCTGGCTCTTGAAGATTATCTCGAAAGATGCTTCGAGCCCAATCATATTTCGTGGCTGGTTAAGAATCTGCCGAAGCATTACCCGGACCCCGAACAGTTGTCGCTGCTGAAATCATTTCTGGCCTATGGCGACGATCGTATCGTCAGCAACACGATCGAAGGCATCGAAGCGCTAAACGACCCCGACAACGTATCGTTGTTTTCGCGCATGCTCAGCCATGCTTCGCCAAGAGTACGTTCAGTGGCAGCTGAGGCGATCGCCCGGGTGAACCCTGAAACAGCGCGCAAGGCGCTGGCCGACATGCTCAACCGGCCCGATCACATCGAGTCGGTCAAAGCAGCCTGCTATGCGATCAGACATCTGCCTGACCGCGAATTTCTCGACCTCGCCCTGCCGCTTCTGCGAATCCGCAAAGTGCGTGATGAAGCGGCTAAAACCGTAGCAAGCCTGGCTCTAAAAAGAATTCTCGGGCTGTTCGACCATGAAGTATTCAATGCCAATGCTGAGCTGCGAGCCAGAGTTGCCGGCTCTATCATCGAACTGCTGCGCGAACAATGCAATACCAGGTTTTTGGTCAACGGCAAAGAAGACGCCGAACAGGGCGCCTGTCGCCTGACTACCGGTGAAACCGGCGTTTATGCTTTCCAGCCACTTCTCAATGCAGAACAGGCCAAACAGATTGCAGAAGACAACAAAAAGAGTGGCATTGGCTTCTTTTCGCGCCTGATCTATCGCCCGAAACCGGATGAAATAAGACTGATATTCTGCGAGCAGCATTTTCAGCCTTTCTGGCAGATTGAATGTGAAGCGAGCCTGGACTATACCAGGTCAAGGACGTTGCCTCTCGATCTCGACGAGCAGGTATGTGAAATAAAAATCGGCGACCAGCTGATCAAGCCGGCCAAAAAACACATTGAACTGACGGTCGAAGAACGGTGCAAAACCAGACAGCCAATTAAACGCTTTATCGACGCAACAACCGGCAAACAGGCAGATTACAGTGAAGTCTGCAGCAAGGGGACTGCCACAACGCTCAGCATGGGAACCCCAGAAAAAGACGGCTTCAAGATTCTGCCCCCAGCCATCAGAGCTTCGATTCTGGTCAGAGATATCATCTTTGAGTTCATGAAGCCGCTCAAGGCCAGTGAAATAATCGCCCAGGGCCTTGACATCGCCAGATTAAACCTTTATTTCAGACCCGTGTATGCTTTTGAATTTGAGTGGGTCGGTCATGACCAGAAAGTCATCTTCGAAATAGACGGAGTAACCGGGCGCCTTTCCGAAGGACACCGCACCAGCACCGCAAGTTTTGAAACTCTCAACGAAGCCAACCTTTTCGACATTGGCGCCGACGCTCTCGGCCTGGTAATTCCGGGCGGAGAAATAGCAGCCAAACTTGCTGCAGCATTTCTTGGCAAAAAGAAATAAGCGCTGTATAATTAGCGTCCAATTTGTAACCCTCCGGAGGAACGGATGACGATTCTCGGCAAAGAAGCCATTCTTGCAGAAATGAAGAAGGGCACCATCAAGATTGAACCCTTCGACGAAAAAATGCTCGGCCCCGCCAGCGTAGACCTGCACCTTTCCAACGCATTTCGCGTATTCGTGCACCTGCCCAACGACCTGCGCATGACCGACGACATGGATTTCAAGGCCGCCACCAAAGGCATTCTGGTGCATAACGGCGACACTCTGACGGTTAAACCCGGCCAGACGGTTCTCGGTATCACCAGCGAAAAGGTCACGCTCGGTAACGGCCTGTCAGGCTGGCTGGAAGGGCGCAGCCGATTTGCCCGTGTCGGTCTGCTGGTGCATATTTCGGCTTCTTTCATGCAGCCCGGCATCTGCAACCATCAGGTTCTCGAAATATCGAATTTTGGACCGATACCGCTTCAGCTTATTCCAGGCACACCGATCTGTCAGTTCATCTTCCAGCGCTGCGAAAGCCCGGGGCAATACCACGGCGTATTTGCCGGCCAAACCCCTGAGAACTTCTGGCTCGGCTAAAAACCGCCAATAGCCAGGCGTCTCGCACCTTCGAGCCACAGCTGCTGAATTTCTTCGGCAGTTACTTTTCTGCTGCTGAAATCGGCCAGGCTCTTCTCGCGGTAGTCATAGCCCGGCCAGTGACCGATCATAAAATTGCGAATCTTGCCGACAACATATTCGTTCTGCTCGATAAAACCGCTGTGCGCCGAATTTTCGATGGTCAACAGCCGGCAATGGCTGCCAATGCCATTTTTGATCGTCTGTGCATATGATGGAGGACAGATAAAATCTGTCTTACCAACCAGCACCAGCGTTGGAGCGGTAATTTTGGCAAGCCGTGCAATAACGTTGAATCCATTAAATTCAGACAGGCGCATATAATCTCTGAATTCCCGCCGGGCCTGAAATACGTTATTATCAAGCCAGTCGTAATTCCAGGGTTCATAATCCGCGCCAGCAGCAACTCCCGCAATTACCTTCTCGTCAAGCATTTCATGGGACTGCACCAGCAGAATTGTCGGCGGCAAAGCCATGAAAGCCGGGCTGTCTTCTCTGCCAATAATCGAGCCAAGCAATGCGTCGAGGATATCAGACCGGCCCTGCGTGGCGATATCCTGCACCATGTAAGCAATTATTATCTGACCACGAAAAGAATAGGTGTAGTTAAGAATCAGCGAAAGAAAATCACGACCAGTTACGGCAATGTTATAGGCGTTGCTTACTTCATTATTGTTGAACTTCTGTATGCTGGTGATCATATTCTGTTGTACACCTGGCAAAACAGCGTCGAGCACACCGAGCATTTCTGAAAAATTCTTGTGCATGTGAGTAAAATACTGATTGCTCGGCGATGAATCATGAATAACAAGATGTGAAACCCGGTCTGGATACATTATTGCGTAGGTCAAAGCGACCATACCGCCATAAGATTCGCCGAAGACCGCTATTTTTTCTCTTTTTATCACGTTCTTTCGCAGTTCTTCGATATCGCGACAGATATTTTCAGTTCCGTAAAGTCTGATGTTGCGGCGTTCGAGAATGTCGTAACTCAGCGGCGAAGACTCACCGGTGCCGCGCTGATCGAAATAGTAAATATCGAAATTGGTTCGCAGAGCGTAGAACCAGTCTTTGCCCCAGGTACCGTCGCCATTATCCCGATGAAAGCTATCGTGCGGCATGCCGGGGCCGCCATTTATCATGACAACAGCCTCAGGCGCCGATGAAGTGGATTTGAGTTTTTCCCAGTATATCTGCAGCTTCTGGCTGGGCGCGTAGCTGTAATTTTCGGGTACGGTCAGCTTGCCCCATTCATAGATATGTGGGCTCGGAATAACCGCAAAGCATAGCGAAGGCAGCATTATCAGGCAAAGAGTCAGCAGTTTTTTCATAAACACCCTCTTTTCTTGTACACTGACTATAGCATGTATCCTGAAGCTCATTTTTTTCAAGCAGTTTTTGCGTTGAGTTTGCTGCCTGCCTGTTGTAGACTTGGAGTGATGAAACAGAATCCAGCCGGCAAAAATTATCTGATCACCCGAACCTGCCGCCAGTGTCATGCCGCCCTGTCGTCAAAAACCCAGGTCTGCCCGTTGTGTGGCATTGCCAGACCCAACTACCAGGAACTCACCGGCCTGGAAAAGCAGTATCTCGAAAGCGCACCAACCGTACCAGGTAAGTTTCACTACATGTGTGAGACGGTAAAGCCTGATAAAACCCTGGCCAAAAACTTCAGCAGCGAGCTCAACACATATCTGTCGACCCCCGATCAGAGCTGGCTTTTTCTGCTTTCGCTGCTGAGCATATTTGCCGGTGGCAGTATGCTGTTGATGCAGATTGCGTTTCCACTCAGCTTCATGCTGTTCTGGGCCGGCATGGTCTACGCCGGTTTCGATGCAATAAACTTTACCAGGGCCGTTGTCGTTTCTTTTCTGGTGCGCCGTTTACAGCTGAAAGTAGGCATGGCTCCATATTCAGTCCACTTCAACATCGAAGACCAGCTCATGCAGATGCTGCAAAGCCTGCAGATGGTGATAAACTCGTATTACGAAACCGACTGGACACGCACCGAGACCGATCGCCAGAAAGCCTACGACAACTTCACCAACGCCACATCCGCTTTAACCGGCCGCATCAAAGTTTACGCCGACCTCTCTCTCGAAACCGCAGCGATAATCTGGCGCAACAACGTCTATGCCATCGTCGCATCGAGTGCGAGTTTTCAGGAAAAGGCAGTTGCTGTCGGCAACAAGATCCGCGAAGCCGAAGCACTGATTCTGCGTTATCGTTGGTTTTTGCGCCTCGAACAACTCAACCTGCGCCTCAAAGAGCATATTGAAGCCGATATGGCCGGAACGCCTTCCAACAATAACCAGCGCCGCCAGGATGTCCTGGCCGAGTTTCTGCTTTCGCCCTATGGCCCGATGGCAGAGCCCTACACCGGAGGCTTTCACAGTGTTCCGTTCGAACTGCCCTTTATCATGCGATTTTTCTGGCATCAGCAGCTGCCTCCGTTTCCGTTGCCAGGCGAAGAACTGATCAAGGAGCTCCCGGCCATCGCTGATTTTTTTGAAAGCATTCAGCAGGTTCGCAAGCTCAAAGCCAAACTCGAAGAGCAGATGATTCTCGATTGCGCTTCAACTGCCATCGACGAGATTTCCCGACTCGACAGCGACCAGTCGACAATGCTTGAAGCCCAGCAACTGCAACAGTTTCAGCTCTACGCACAATATCTTGACGTTCCCAAATTCAACCCGGATTCAGAAGAACTGCAGAACAGAATCGATAAACTCAAAGGCCAGCTGCGCGTAGCCATGGGCAGCAGAACGAAATTATGAGTTGTGCTGTTGCTAATTGTCCTGACAGTAGTATAATGGATCTACAAATATTGAGCGCGAGGTGTAATATGCGACGATCTTCACGTTTTGTTCTGTTGCTGATCGCGATTCTGGCTTTTGCAGGAATCGGTGTAACGGCGTATGCCGATGTTGAGAAAGTATTTCAGAACATCAAAACCAACGCCTATGACCCCCAGGCCAGGGTAAGCTTTCTTCCCTACAACGTAAATTCGTGGTTTGCCCGCTGGAACATCCTCGACAACGCAAAAAAATCGATCGATATCACCTATTTTATCGTCGAGCAGGACATTTTTGGCATGAGTATGCTCGGTATGCTTCATAAAAAAGCCAAAGAAGGCATCAAAATCAGACTCATGGTCGATGCCCGTGGTACCAAAGGGCTTACCCGCAAGTTTATCGGCCAGGACGTGCTGCAGGAACTGCTCAAGTTCAAAAATGTTCAGATCAGGGTTTTTAACCCCGTACACAAACGCCTGCTCGCTCTTTTTGACGACGTGCGCAAAATCACCGCCTCGAATCACGACAAGATAATTCTTGTCGACAACGAATATCTGATCACTGGCGGCAGAAACGTTTCGAAAAACTACTTCGTCGATCCCAAAGATCTTGAAACCGTTTATCGCGACACCGACGTGCTCATTCAGAGCGATAAAGTGGCAAATCAGGCCCGTCTTGCCTTCGAAGAAGAATTCAATCAGGGCGGCAATTTCAAAATCTACAAAGATCTGTTCGGCAATGCCGATGAAATGGCAAAACACCTCGATCTCGCCTATAACGCAATGCGCCGATTCATAACCGGCGGTGGCATGTTCAAGACGCCGATTCCGAACATTTCAAAGAAGACGAACGAGCTTCTCGAAGGCTACAATAAAGAGCTCGCAGTCTACAAGAACATGCAGCATTATTCATCTTACAAGTTGTTTCAGGGCGAGCGAAAATATCCGACCAGAATACTCGACAAGCATTCAATCACCGGTCCACGCAACGATATCACCAAAAATCTGGTCGCCCTTATGGATGCCTGCACCCGTGAAATTATCATTCAGAATCCTTACGTCGTTCTCACCGAAGAAGCCAGAGCTGCTCTCAAGCGGGCCAACGACCGTGGCGTCAAAATCGTTATTCACACCAACAGCCCGATGAGCTCAGACAGCCTGCTGACTCAGGCCATGTTCATCGGTGACTGGCGTGGTATTCTTAAAGAGATGCCGAACGTCAGAATCTTCGGCTACAAGCTGAAAACCAAACTGCATTCAAAGGTGTTCGTCTTCGACCGCAAAGTCGCGGTAATCGGTACCTATAACATGGACTACATGAGCGAACAGATCAATTCAGAAGTCGTTGCCGCCATCATGTCGCAGCCGTTTGCCACGCAGGTTGCTCTGCGCATAATGGAAGACATCAAATTCTCACATGAATATAAGATCAAGGTAGAACGCGACGGTTCAATCACCACAGTATTTGGCCCTGAATCACATTCGGACAAAAAAGTAATCGACCGTTTGAACATGCTGCAGAAGCTGCAGTGGCTTAAGCCCATTATCTAAACTCACCCCCAAAACCCGGCTGCCTCTGGTGGCCGGGTTTTTTATTGAAAAACCATGAATAGCTTGACTTGAACCAGCAGACAACTGATAATAAAAAGAAAATCAAGATAGATGTCAGCATCATGAGGGGGGACTTGTGGGCGATACGCGAATCAGACAAATTCTGGTGTTTGCCTGCCTGGTAACGGCCGGCATCGCGACCAATCTCATGCCTTTTCCCCTGCATTTCAGGGTCGATTTTCTGTTTGGCGGCATTTTTGCACTGGTAGCCATTTACATGCTGCCGCCAACCGCAGGCATCGCTGCAGCATTTCTGATAGCACTTCCAACCTTTCATCTCTGGAATCATTCTCTTGGCATAATCATGTACACCGCCGAAGCGATTCTGATTACGCTGATGTTACGAAAAACCAGACTGCATCTGCTGATGTGCGCCACGGCCACCTGGTTTTTTTTGCTGCCACCGCTGATTTATGTCAACATGCAGCTGAGCGGCATGTTTTTTCCGGCCGCAATACGCCTTTTTCTGCTCAAATACATGATCAACGGGGTTTTCAACGCAGCCGTCGCGACGGCTGTCATCTTTTTTCTCAAGTTGCGGGCAGCCGGCGAATCGAGCGAAGACACGGCCATCGGTGCTTCAGAAGCGGCCTTGAATGTCTTCATCATCGTCACGGTAATTCCATTGCTGATCTTTACTCTGCTCGACAGCAGAATCATAACGAGTTCATTCTACTCACGCATACAAACCAGACACGAAGGTCTCAAAAAATCTCTGGCGCTGCAAATCAAGAACTGGCACGATAATCACGTCAATATTATCAGACTGATTGCCAGTCTTGCTGGCCAAACCGCCAGCGACAAAGAAATTTCTACTACGATTTCGGCATTATGCAGCAATCACGGCGGACTGGCGTATTTTCATGTGGTCGATCTGCAGGGCAACAAAATAGCTTGTTGCCCCATACATTGTATGAATAAAGAAGAATGCGAAACACATGAGCAGGTTCTCCAGGTATACAATCAGACCGTTGCAGACACCGGCAAATCTCTTATCTCAGGAATAAACCAGTCGGAGCTCTGTGCCAGCGAACCGGTCATAGTTATCGCCGAACCTGTTCTGCGAAACGGCAAACTGGCAGGAATCGCTGCCGGCGCACTGAATCCACTGTCGATCGAAAAGGCGCTCACACCCATCCTCGACGAAAAGATCGGCATAAAGCTGGTCGATCGCCAGAACCGCGTGGTTTACGACAGCAATCATTCGAACATCGGCAATATCTATGAAAGCCCACTCAACCGCGCCACCAGTATAATGGATGGTAGAATGACCATCATCCCACCGGCTGAAAATCTGGTAGCCTCCAACCGCTTCCGCAATTCCACCATTATCCTCGATACCGGCCTGACCACGCCGGCCAGCTGGAATCTTATCATCGAAGAACCTCTGGCCGAATATGTCGACATACTGTTTGAACTCTCTTTCAGGCAATTTCTCAATATTTCGATGCTTACGCTGTTCATGGTGCTTATGTCGGGATTCATCAGAAAGTATTTTTCGATTCCACTCAGACAGATCTCTGATTATACCAGTGAAATCGCGAGAACGGGCTTCTGCAACAGTTCCTGTCCTGCCCCGGAAAGCTCTGTTTTTGAAATCAGAAAGCTGCTCGAAAACTTTTCAGCCGCAATGGCGAGAATTGTCGAAGCACAAAATCTCGAAAAAGAAAAGAATCTGCAGCTGCAGGCGGCTTATCAGGAACTACAGACAAACATGATTCAGCTCAAAGAGACCAGACTTATTGCAGATCAGGCCGAAAAGAGCTTTGCAGCGCTGGTGAACAACTCGCCATTTTCGATTCTGCTTACCGACAAAAGTGGAAAAATTGAGTTTGCCAACCCTGATTTTACCAGGAACACAGGCATAGCAGTTACGCCAGGCATGAATCTTAAGAATCTGTTCAAAGAATTCTCTCCATATGGCACGATCGAGTTCCCGATGAACCTGTTTCTTGCCAGAATCATGATCGAAAATTCCGCTCAGAACATGTATTCAGGCGAACTGGCCCTTCTCAGAGAAAGCCGCCGCAAAATCTTTCATTGTGTCGCCACTGCAGTAGAATCAAGATACATTCTTATATTCTCTGATACGACAGAAGCCGCGATAATAGCAGAAGAAAAAGGCCGGCTTACAGAGCAGATGCAGGCGGCGCAGAAATTCGAGAGCCTCGGCACCCTTGCTGGCGGGGTCGCACATGATTTTAATAACATTCTGATGTCGATAATGGGATACGCCGAACTGACATTGTCTGAACTCCCGCCCGGTAAACTGCACGACAACGTGAACTTGATTCAGACAGCAGCGAGAAGAGCTGCCGACCTGACAAGGCAGATGCTCGACTTCACCGGCAAAACTGCTTTCAATTTGGCTCCGGTAAACCTTTCCGAACTGGTAAAGGAAATGGCTTCACTGCTTTCAGTCGCAATATCAAAAAAAATAGCGGTAACTTACGAACTTTCTGATGACATCGTTGTCATGGCCGACCAGGCGCAGCTGCGACAGATCGTATTGAACCTGATAATGAACGCTTCTGAGGCGATAGGCGACAACGAGGGCAAACTGATCATCCGCACCGGAAAGACCAACAGATATGATTCCTTGCTTAAATCAGCAATAATGTCCAATCTTGAAGAGAATAACGAACACTATGCCTTTTTCGAAGTGGCCGATACCGGGTGTGGAATTGCTTCGGACATGCTGAAAAAAATCTTCGACCCATTTTTCACGACCAAATTTACCGGTCGTGGACTCGGCCTTTCAGCTGCAATGGGTATAATCAAATCACACCGGGGCGCAATTCATGTAGCCAGCGAATTGGGTGCAGGCTCGCGCTTTCGCATATTCGTGCCGACTGTTGATAGGACCCCAACATCAGAAGACAATGAAGCTGAGCTTGCAAAAGAGGTCTCTTTGCAAGGCAAACTTCTGCTGGCAGACGATGAAGAAACGATCTTGAACATCACCGAGATGATGCTCGAACCTTATAATATAGACCTGATCTGTGCGCATGACGGACAATCGGCAGTCGATCTTTTCAGTCAGCACAAGGACAGTATCGGGCTGGTCATTCTTGACATGGTAATGCCGAAACTGAATGGTGAAGAAGTGCTCAGCCGCATCAGAGCAGTCGACCCCGGAGTCCCGGTGATTATCGCCAGCGGCTATTCATATAATGAAACTCTTGAGAAATTCGGTGCAGGCAAATTCGACGGCTTTCTGCAAAAGCCATTCAAGATGAAGGAACTTATCTGCCAGATCAATGCGGTTACCGGTAAGAAAGAGAACTGAACCATGGCTGGCCATTGGCGCAACCGCGCCAGACTGAGTTGACTTTTGCCACGAAAAGAGTATCCTTTTATTGATCAATGAATCTACTTTTTTCGACACAGAGGCGACAAATGCTCGATCAGATACTTAACAAAGCAGAATCCACAGGTGAGCTGAGCAAAGATGAACTGATCAGACTGCTTGAACTTGAAGATCAGAACGATCTCGATCGTTTGTTCGCCTGTGCCTACCGGGTTAAAACCAGATATGTCGGACGTACAGCCTGGTTTCGTGGCCTGGTCGAATTCAGCAACATCTGCAGCAAAGACTGTTATTACTGTGGCATAAGACGTAGTAATAAAAAGGTTCAGCGTTTCATGATACCTGAGCAGAACATCATCGAAGCCGCAGTCTGGTCATGGAAATCAGGATATGGCAGTGCGGTTCTGCAGTCCGGCGAGCGCAGTGATTCTGAATTCACCGAGATGATCGAGCGAATTGTCAAAGAAATCAAGCGCCAGACCAATGGCGAACTGGGGTTGACGCTTTGCTCCGGCGAACAGAGTGAAGAGACTTATCGGCGCTGGTTTGCCGCCGGCGCTCATCGTTACCTGCTCCGCATCGAAACCAGCAATCCAGAACTTTACGCAAAACTGCACCCGGCTGACCATTCGTTCGAACGCCGCCTTGCCTGTCTCGATCTTCTCAGAAAAACCGGGTATCAGGTAGGAACTGGCGTAATGATCGGCCTGCCGATGCAGACATCAGCAGATCTTGCCGATGATCTGATGTTTTTCAGACGTCAGGACATCGACATGATTGGCATGGGCCCGTTCATCTATCATTCAGAAACTCCCCTTGCCCGTTATCGTAAAGAATGGGAGATTCCGACCAGAAAACTGCTCAACCTCGGACTGAAAATGATCGCACTGGCACGCATTACGTTGCGGGACATCAATATCGCAGCGACCACCGCTCTGCAGTCGCTCGAAGACAATGGCCGCGAACAGGGCCTGCTGGCTGGCGCCAACGTCATCATGCCAAACACCACAGACACTCAATATCGCCCGAACTACCTGCTTTATGAGAACAAGCCATGCACTGACGAAAATGCGTCGATGTGTCGCAACTGTCTGCAGCACAGGATCGAAAGCATTGGCGAAATTCCAGGGTTCGGAGAATGGGGCGACTCGCCACATTTCGCCGCGAGACAGAAACGGCAGCAAACCGCAGCCATCGGTTAATCTTCGCCGCACCTTAATTATTGTCGTTCATGACAGCATCGGATAAAATAACCAGGCTGCATTGAGGAAAAAAACATGCGCAAAATGCTATTACCGTTGTTTGCAATCTTTGTTGCAGTCATATACCTTAGCAATGTGGGAGGCGCCATGAATAACAACCGTCTGACACCTGAAGAAGAAAGAGTTATCGTGCATCGCGGCACCGAACGCCCTTTTACCGGCAGATTTCTGCATCACAAGGAAAAGGGAACCTATGTCTGCCGACGTTGTGGAGCCGAACTCTACCGATCTGACGACAAGTTCGAGTCTGGCTGTGGCTGGCCTTCGTTCGATGCCGAGATCAAGGGAGCAGTGACCAGAAAACCTGACCCCGACGGTCAGCGGGTGGAAATAGTATGCAGCGCCTGCGATGGTCACCTCGGACACGTATTTATCGGCGAAGGATTCACTGACAAAAATACCAGGCATTGCGTGAACTCGGTTTCGCTTGATTTTGTGCCGGCGGCCGACAAAAAAATGTCAACAGCCGTCTTTGCCGCCGGTTGTTTCTGGGGAGTAGAACACCTGATGAAGAAAGCTCCAGGTGTGATAAGCGTTAAGTCAGGCTATAGTGGCGGCCATACCGAGAACCCTGATTATAAAAGCGTATGCACCGGAGCCACCGGCCATCTTGAAGCAGTCGAAGTGGTATTCGACCCGTCTCAGGTGACCTTCGCCGACCTTACCAGGCTTTTCTTCGAAATACATGATTTTACCCAGACTGACGGGCAGGGCCCAGACATCGGTGAGCAATACAAATCAGCGGTTTTCGTCGCTGATGATGAGCAAAGAAAAGCCGCGCAGGAAATCATCGATCAACTGCGCGGTATGGGTTACGAAGTGGCCACCGGAATACGAGATGCTGCAAAATTCTGGCCGGCTGAAGCTTATCACCAGAACTACTACGAGAAAACCGGAAAAAACCCCTACTGTCACATCAGAAAAAAAATCTTCAAATGAGCTCGCTATTTTTAGGTCAGGATGCCTGGCAGCTTTCTTTTAAACCAAGTCGCTTCAAAAAGAACACTGCCGGGCAGAGTCCGGTGAAAGCAGACTGAATCAAGTTCACCGCGACGAACACGGTAAGCCAGACCCAGGCCTGATGAACGAACCAGGTCAGAACCAGGCTCAGCAGAATCATTGTTCCGGCTAATACTCTTATTGCATTTTCGATTGTCATAACGAACTCCACGAATAGAATTTATCTATCTACAAAGCATATCGCGTGCCAGCCCATAAAAATACGGCAGATTGCGACTCACGTGACACCGCGCAGCATAAGTTGCGAATAGTTGCGCTTTGTTACACAAAAGAGTAACGTTACTTTAATACAATCATTGGAGTCACTATGACCGAACGAGACTTTTTACATGATATCAGCGCGACATTATTGCTCGACACCATGGCTGAAGGCGTGATACTGGTCGATACCGAAGGCCGGATAAGGGTCTGGAACAAAGCAATGACAGAAATAACTGGTTATGACGCTGAAGAAGCGCTTAATCGCACCACCGAGTGGCTGCGCTCGGCAGAGTGCATGGGTGCCGAAAAGATATTCGCCCTGTTTAATAATCGCAAAAACACAGGCGAAACCTGCATTAACGGTTGTGAATGCAAAATTATCGCAAAAAGCGGCGAGAAGATTCCGGTCATGGTTAACGCCAGAGTCATGCGCAACGAACAAGGCAGAACTTTTGGCATACTGCAGACGATTACCGATTTTCGGCCAGTATCAAGCCTGCGTCAGGAAATAGCGGCAATGGCATCGCGACTGCAGTCAGAAGACAATTTTGCCGGCATCACCGGCAAAAGCCCGCTGATGCAGAGAATTTTTCGACTGATTCCTCTAGCCGCCGAAAGCGATGCCTCGGTCATGATTCTTGGCGAAAGCGGCACCGGCAAAGAACTTTTTGCCAACGCCATACAGCAACTCAGCACCCGAAAAGATGGGCCATTCATCAAGGTCAACTGTGGCGCCCTGCCAGAATCGCTTCTGGAATCAGAGCTGTTCGGTCATGAAAAAGGCGCTTTCACCGGTGCGATCAAGAAGCGTATCGGCCGCTTCGAAGCTGCCGACAATGGCACTATCTTCCTCGATGAAATTGCCGATATCAGTTCAGCAATGCAGGTAAAGCTGCTGCGGGTTCTACAGAACGGTGAAATGCAGCGGGTCGGTGGCGAAAGCGTAATAAAGGTCGATGTCAGAGTCATTGCAGCCACCAACAAAGACCTTGCCAGGGAAGTACGGGAGGGCAGATTCAGAGAAGATCTCTACTATCGGCTAAGAGTATTTCCGATAACGCTGCCGGCTCTGAGAGAGCGCCCAGAGGACATTCCGCTGTTGTCGCAGCATTTCATCAATCGTTTCAGTGCGCGCACCGGTCGCCTGATCAGCAGCCTGGATCGTGACGCGCTCAGCCGCATGATGGCCTACCAATGGCCAGGCAATGTCAGAGAACTTGAGAATGTCATCGAATACGCCTTTGTCGTGTGTCAGGGACGCATTATCGGGCGCGAGCATCTACCGGCCGAACTGAACAATGACATACCGTCGACTCGCCAGACGGCAAAAATCGACACACTGTCCAGGCCTGCCAGAGCCAGCATCGAAAGCAGAAAAATTCTGCGTGACGCAGATCGGCTCAGCGCATTGCTTGAAGAAAATCTCTGGAACAAGGCCGAAGTAGCCAGAATTCTCGGAGTCAGCCGCACGGCAGTCTGGAAATGGATACAGCAGCACAAAATTACAGACAGACGGGATTTATCGTAGCGTAAACTTTTCAAGAAGTCCGACCAGAAACAGAATTGTTACGTTTTCTGGCAGAGCGGTGTTGACTTGGGCAGCAAAAAATAATAGCCTGAAAGGACGTACAGAGGTTCTGTACAATTTTCAGCCAACCAGGCTAAAAGGAGCCCACCAATGGCAGCAGTAAAAAAAGGCGACCTGGTTTTCGTCCACTACACCGGTAAATTTGATTCCGGCGAAGTATTTGACTCCAGCGTCAACGGCAGTCCGCTTTATTTCATCGTTGGCGACGGCGATATCATAGAAGGATTCGAAACCGCAGTAATCGGCATGAGCATCGGTGACAAAAAGACCATCGTTCTGGCACCGTCACAGGGCTATGGTGACTATTCAGAAGAGCGTGTCATCACAACTCAGCGCGAAAATTTCGGAGACGAATTCGAACCGGTTCTCGATCAGCAGCTTGCACTGCAGATGGAAAACGGCGAAAGAGTCATCGCCACAATCGTTAAATTCGATACCAGTTCGGTAACTCTTGACATGAATCATCCGCTTGCCGGCAAGACCCTGCATTTCGACCTTGAACTCATGGATATCAAGGATGCCTCAGAAATGCCTTCATCCTGCGGCTCAGGCTGTTCAAGCTGCTCAGGCTGCGGTCACTGAAAACAATCCCGGGCAGTGATGCCCGGGTATTTTTTTTTGAGAGGATATCCTATGCAAAAAGGCTTCATCTGTAGATTGTTCGCTGTCGCTCTGGCTCTCTCGGCATCGTTACTCAGCGCTGCTCCGGAATACCTGTATGTCGCCGCCACCAACGTGCGCATGCGCGACACTGCGGCGACCTCTGGCAAAATCGTTGCGACCCTGCCAATAGGCACCTGGTGCAAGGTGATCGCCGAGTCAGATAAAAGCGAAACCCTGCTTGGAAAAACCGCGCACTGGTATCAGGTTAATACTGAAGACCGGCAGGATGGCTGGATATTTGGTGGCCTTGCACAAGTAACAGACAGCTCTGAGCGCTTTTCGGCGGCAATTCAGATAATCAACACGCAGCTTGCAGCCCTAAACAGCAAGTCTGTGGAGGATCTTACGCAAACCCTTGCTTTTGCAGAGAAGATCAAAGAACTGGCTTCGCACTCACTCGAAAAAGCTCTTCTGGAAACAGCTTTTCTGCGCACGCTCTCCCGTATTTACGAAGAATTGTCAAAAGCCGGAAAAGGCAGCGACAACAAGCACCCGGCCATAAAAAACTACCATGATCTCTGCTATTATCACGAATCGGCCGGCCAACATTTTGTTAAAGCCAAAGCATTCTGGGATCTGGCCGAAAAGTATTCAGATATCGAAGAAATAGCCGAAGACATTGCCTGGCTGGCAGCGAGACAGCCGATGCCGGGTGAAACCGAAGGCGACCCCGACATGATGATCTATTTTTACGAAAACTCTTATGGGCGCTACGTCGAAAGCTACCCTGCAGGCAAGCATGTTACAGAAGCTCTTGAAAATGCCGCAGGCATACTTGAACACGCCGCCGAAAACCTTTCATACTACGAAACCGTCGAGGAGAAGGCCCAGCTGAAAACAAAACTTGTCTGGTTCGAAGATCTGGCAAAATTGACGCCTGAATCAGAAGCCCGTAAAAAGCTCCTCGCCAGCTGTAAAAAAGTCTATGATCGGCTCGGCAACTGAAAAAGCCTTACCGCCCGACTGAAACACACCGGCGCCGGCCTCGATAAGACGACGGTTTCCAGCCCAGGCAGGGTCAGCATCGTTCGGGGGCGGCAGCACCAGCAGACGACGGCCAAGTCTTGACGCCCAGGCGGCCGTGATCAACGAACCACTGCTCTCGCCAGCCTGAACGACCGCAACGACATCGGCCAGCGCCGCTATTATACGATTGCGCGCCGGAAAAAAACTGCGCTGCGGTCTGGCTCCCGGCATCATTTCTGACAACAAAACCCCGACCTGACGTATTTTTTCGAACAGGCCGGCATTCACTGCCGGATAGCTTACATCGAGCCCGGTGGCAAAAACAGCTGCCGTATATGCGCCAAGATCGAGAGACTCCTGCAATGCGACAGCATCGGCGCCCTCAGCGCCTCCACTGACAATGGCGTAGCCTTCAGAGACCAGCTGGCGAACCATCTCCTGTGCGGGCTCAACTGCTGCTGCCGAAAGTTTTCGAGCCCCAACTACGGCAGCGAAGCGAACCGGTCTGATAACTCCGCTGCTGAACAAAACCGGTGGCGGTTCGCCAAGGTCATTAAGTTGAAAGGGATACCCGGATTGCGAATAATACCAGCCCAGCATTTCGCCGCTGGCAACTTTTTCGAGTGCGGCTGCAATCATGGCCGAGGTCGAAGACTTCAACCGGCTCTGCCGGCTTCGCTTCTCGCTGGCTCCTGCCTCCTGCCTATGAGAAAGAGCCAGAGAAGGCATGCCGCAAAGGTCGAGCAGACGACGAAATGCTGCTGCGCCGACTCCCTTCTCGCGGCTCAACTGTAACGCAGCGGCAAATTCCCTCAAAAAGATGTTTTCCATAATTCTGTCAACATGATACCCGCAGACAGCAAAAAATTAAAGCACAAGCAAGACACCAGCTGGCGGCGGGACTCCGCTAAATTTGACCAAAAGAGCATTAGATGATATAATCAGACCTATCAATTCACACTAAGGAGGTTTCTATGGCAGAGTTGATTCTCAACGCTGAAGTAAGAAACAAAGTTGGCAAAGAAGACGCTAAGAAGCTCAGAGCAAAAGAACTTATCCCTACCGTTGTTTATGGTAAAGATGTAAGTCCGCTGCACTGTGCCATCAGCAAGACCCAGATTGACAAGCTGCTGCGCAAGGTAAACCGCAACGCACTGATCACCCTGAAGCTTTCCAATAACGAGTCCAAAACCGTTATTGTCAGAGATCATCAGAAACACCCGATCAGCCACGAATACGTTCACCTCGATCTGCAGGCCGTCGATATGAAGCATCCGATCAGAGTCGACGTTGATCTTGAATTCGTCGGCACCCCGATCGGCAAGAAATCCGGTGGTGTTTTCACCAGCATGTGCAAACAGGTCAAAGTTGAATGTCTGCCGAGCAAAATTCCCGATGTCATTCAGCTCAACATCGACAATCTCGATGCCGGTCAGTCTCTGCACGTTTCTGACATCAAAGCCGGTGATTTCAAAATCGTTACCAGTTCTAAAATCGCACTCTGTCAGATTTCACAGATCAAAGATGAAAC
The DNA here is from genome assembly GCA_022704885.1 of Candidatus Rifleibacteriota bacterium. Next base: position 29,946 of record JAKJFO010000003.1, read on the forward strand.
GACAGAAGGTGCTGCAGCCACTGCTACTACCGAAACTGCTGCCGCTCCCGCTGCTGCTGCCGCTGCTCCGGCTGCTGCTGCTCCGGCTGCAAAAAAGGCCAAGTAATTTTGGTAAAATCAGACAAGCTATAGCTTTTCAGGCCAATGTAATCCGCACAACAATGGATTACTTTGGCCTTCTTAACATTTCGCCGATAATTGACCATATATAAGATTAAATATCAGGAGTCGTTTGATGAATAGTTTTGAAGTCGGTTCTCCCATCGTACACCCGATTCACGGTGCCGGTATTCTTAAGCAGATCGATAAAAGACAGGTGAGAGGCAGGCTTTTGAGCTACTATGTGATAGACTTCCCATACAGCGACCTCGGCTCGGTAATGGTACCGATCGAGATGGCCGAAAAGGTCGGTCTGCGCACCATCAACAACAACCACAGCATAGACGAGATCTTCAGCTCGCTTAGTGAAAGTTTCTCTGAAGAAGAAGAAGAAGAAAGCAAAAGTTTTCATCAGCGCTATCGCGACTACCTCGAAAAGATTCAGAGTGGCGACCTGGTTCAGGTTGCCAGAGTCTATCGCCTGCTCTGTCGCCGCAGCATGGTAAAACCTCTGGGCACCAAAGACAAAGCTCTCTTCGAAACAGCCCGTCAGCTGCTGATTTCTGAAATAGTCTTTTCCAAGGACATCGTAGACTCCGAAGCCGGAGCCATGCTCGATGAAGCCATGGAAGACATGATCTTCTAACCCGATTACCTGATTTATCAGAGCTGCCGGCATCAACCGGCAGCTTTTTTATTTGCAGGATTTCGTGGCTGAAAAATATCGGTTAAAATAGAAGTACAAAATAGTGAGGGTAAACCATGCACAAATACATTCTGCCGACAGTAATGTTTTTAGCAGCAGTGCTGTTGCCACTCTTGACTGCCAGCGCCTGCGAACCTGAACCAGGGCCGCAGCATTTTCCGAGCATTGAAGTGCCGCCGACACGCATTCAGGCCGGTTACTTTGCCGTTTACAACAGCCTGAACGGGCTGCCGTGCAACAACATCAGAAGCCTGCTGATTCAAGCTCCCGAAGGAGAAAGCGAACTGGTTATTGCCGGCACTCAGGAAGCCGGCCTGATGGTATTCGACGGTGAAAGCTGGTATAAATCAGGCGGCAGCAGGTTTGAGAAATTGAATGTCACCGTCAACAGCATGGCCAGAATAGATGACAACAGCTTTCTTGCCGGCACCAGCAACGGTATATTCAAGTGCCTGATCGAAAACAATAAAATTACAGCCTCGCCCATGAGTTCCGGGTCTGATACGAACCTCAATGTTCTTGCTATCAGCAAGTCTGCCAACGAAGACGACGCCTTTTATATTGCCTGCGATCGCACAGTTGGCAAACTGCAGGGCAACAGTTTCATACCTTTCAGTGTTCCGGCTTATCTCAGCCCAACCGGCTTTGCCTCGATAATTGGCAGTGAACTTGGCAATTTTACCGGCTGCCATGGCGGACTTCTGCAGATCAATGCAAATGCGCTGACAGAAATACCTCAGGTAGATAACACCATCGGCTGGGTAACCGATTTTGCTGCTGCCGAAAAGCGGCTGTTCATCGCATCAGCCAATGGTCTGTTCATGACTTCTGACATGACGAAGCTCACAAATCTGCTGCCCGGAATCTGGTGCAGCCGGGCCGCCTTCAGCGCTTTTCCTCAAGACCTGAGATCAGAGGATAATTCAGCCAGGCCAGCTGCGAAGCGCGAAATTTCTGAGCTGGTAGATGACAGCGATGTCTTTGCCGGCCTGCGCGAAGAGTATACCAGGCTGCAGCAGGATTATGCCGAATACACCCAACGTTACGCCGGGCAACGCGAAGCGCCTCAGACGGCCGTATCCGAAATGTACGGCCGTTTTTTTGATTTTGAAAACAGAATGGCAGCGGCAGTAGCTAATCTGAACGCCTCGGGGCAATCCGACATGTATGTGAATGCCAACGGTGTAATTACCAACACAGTCAAATCACCGCTGGTAAAAGGTCTTTGGGTTGGCACTCAGAACAGCGGGCTGGTTCTGTTTGCCGAGAATGGCGAGCGCTATCACCTGACGCGCGAAAATTCCAAACTGCCCAGTGACTGTATAACAGCAATTGCAGCACAGGACGACGGCGAAGCCTGGTTCGGCACCGATACCGGCGGCATCATGCGCTACACCAGGCGACGGATGAGCGGCAAGGGCAAACTCACGCAACTGCAGAGTTGTGAACCGACAAGAATCAGGGTAATAGCAGACATTCTTTACATTGGCACAAAATCGAAGGGAATGCATCTCTACCAGATCAGCCCGCTCAAAAGCCTGGGACAGTTCTCTGCCGAAAGCGTAGAGGGCTTTCACAGACTGGTAACCGATTTTGCCATCGACAAAGACGGCAATCTCTGGGTAACGGGCGACAGGGGCGTCTGGAAATGGGACGGCAAAGCCTGGCGACAGATCGAATTTCGCCGCGCACAGCCACCAATGGCAGGACGAATAGCGAACAGAATTCATATCGACGGCAACGACCGCATTTTCGTAGCCTTTGCAGCGTCTGGCAAGGCATACGAGCAGATCTTCATTTATGATGGCAGTAACCTGGTCGGAACGACACCAGAAACCATCGCAGAAATACTTGCCGCGCACGACAAGGAAAGATATCTGCAGATAAAGCTGCACAACCTTGACGGCGGTTACATGCGCAGTTTCGATTTCGGCAATGCCACCCAGTCTTTGCAGAACTTCGAAAAGGACGAGTCGGCCAAGGTTACAGCGCTTCTCAACACTGAACATTACCTGCTGATTGGCATGGAAAACGGTTTACAGAAAATATTTGATGGAGAAAGCTTCAAGCTGCTTTCTGAGAAAGGTACAGGCAAGATCGGCGCGATATTGAACCTTTTCAGAATGCCGAGCGGCAGGATTCTCATACAGGGCGACGAAGGGGTGAGTGAATTTGACGGCCAGCACTATCGGCTCATCGAATCTGCCGCCAGCGGCGCGGGCTTCAAAGTCAACGATATCTGCCTCGATCAGATGAATCCTGAAACCTTCAGAATCGCTTTTACCAGCTCTGATGGCGGCGGTTATGCACTATACCAGAACGGATTCTGGGAGAAATACCACACCAAACAACCGGTTAACTCTATCGCTCAGTCTGATTTTGTGATTTTTATGGCCATGCCGGACGGTGTATATTATCTGCCTGAGTAAATAATTTTTCGATTCATAAAAAGTCAGGATTCTGCCGACTCTTATTAAAGAGAATCCTGACAATGAACAACCGATTTCTTCTCATAACAGTATTGCTGTTTATCGCCTTTTTTGCCGGCTCCAAAGCTTACATGGCCAGCAAAGAAGACGATCGGCTTATGCACAGTCCGATTGCACCGATGAGTGGACGCAAGGCCGAGGCGAACTTCTATTCGATGCTTAACAATTCAGGTCGCGAATATCGAAGCTGGATCAGAGATGGCCGCACCTATCTTTCCCGACGCGAGTTTGAACAGGCCATCTGGGCTTTCAGAAAAGCGATAAAACTGCAGCCGGCCGCCGAAGAAGCCAGATTTCTGCTGGCCCTGACCTATGAAAAACGCGGCCTTGAAGGCCTTCCCGGCGACAATACCGACTGGGATTCTCTGGCGATAAAAGAATACACTGCGGCAATCGAACTTGCCGATCATCTGCCCGCACGATTCAATCTTGCTCTTCTGCACAGAAGAAATGACAGATTCAGCGAAGCCAGGCGGCACCTCGAACACATCGTGCTTATCGACCAACGCTCTGCCCTCGCCAGCAAAGCAAAGACCGAGCTTTCGGCTCTTTTTGCCCAGGATATGCGACCAGGCAGCATTTCAACGACCTTCAGAGACAGCAGCCATGAATAGACGTCGCCTGTTCAAAGCCGGATTTCTGACTGCCGCGGTCTGCCTGGCCGGACTGTCTCTCAGTGACCTTCGTATCTCGGCAAGCAACGAAAACATCGAAACACGTCTCTACCGCAAAGTCGAGGCGGCAGCCGAAAAAGGACGCATCAGCGAAGTGAAAGAAGACATTCAACGGGTGTTGAAGCTGAATCCAGGCCATATCGGGGCACTGTTTCACGCCGGTCTTTATTCGTATGAAGCAGGAAACCTGGAGAATGCCGAAAAGTTCTTCAGACGGGTTGAAAATGATGCAGAATTCGGCTCGCGAGCAAGGCGCTATCTTGGCGACATGCGCATGGCCAGCTACCGCAAGAAGTTCAAGGAAACTCTTGAAATTTACATCACCGGTGAATCGTATGAGCCGGCATTGAAGCTTTGCGAAGAAGCTCTTGTCGAGATGCCTGACAACGAAGAAGTTCTTTTTACGGCGGCATATTCTGCGACCATGTTGAACCGCCAGACCAGGGCTGAACACTATGCCGGCATTTTCAGTAAAAAATCTGGCGACAAGGCTTTATCAGCTGAACTCAGCGCATTTATCGACGCCTGGTTCTCTGCTGAAAGCGACCCAGAGACAGCGCTGGAAAAGTTCCTCTCGATCAGCAGTCGAAGAATTGTCACTGCTCCGGTGCGAAAGCGCATTAAAGATCTCATTCTCAAACTTCGCCTGGCAGACAAATTTGAGGAATTCATCAGAAATGAGATGAAGGTGCCCGGCGCCGACGTAAACGGTCTGGAGCGTGAACTGATCAGCTTCCTCATCGATCAGAAGCAGTTCGAAAAAGCTTTGAAGCTGGTTAACAACCGGCCCATAGATTCACTTGACGACAACCTGATATACATCAGAATTCTCAGCGAAACCGGGCAGGAAAAAAAGGCGTTAACGGCGACCCGACAGCTGTTGTCAGTGTATCCCGGCGAACTTCGTCTTTACGACGCCTGGATCAACGTGTGGCTGAAAGCCTTTGCGAGACTCAAGGCAATACCATCAGGCGCTGATGAAGGCGGCAAAGATATCACTGAAATGGCTGACGAGATAATTGCCAGACTCAAGCCAGGGCATCTGGTAACGATGAACCCTGCATTACTGATGAACATACTGCGGGTTGCCATCATTCTCGATAACCAGCCACAGGTAAAGCTGATTGCGCCAGAAGCTGCCAGAATAAATTTTGACGAAGAGCTTACCGCGCTGCTGCTCGAAAGTGTCGATGAGTTTATCGTAAATGATGCAGTGGGAGTTGCGACTGACCTTCTGGAAAGCGCTCGAAATCAACGCCCGGATGACCACGACCTGCATATCAAACTGGCTGAAGTGCATCTCGCAAATAATCCGGAGATTTCGGCCAAAATACTTGAATCTCTGCTCGCCGAGAAGCCGGAGATTCTCAGGGCCTTTCTGCTCTGGACCGACAGCTTGAATCTGACCGGGCGCGCCAGAGAGGCAGAGACTGCCATTTTAAAAAGACTTGAAGAACCAGGCCTGAACGAGCTGATAAGACGTCAGCTCAGCGCCAGACTCGAGGTTCTCCGTATGCAGAATGATGGGCAAAATTACTATCAGGAGGACCAGCAGGCAGATCAGTAACATTGCATTACAGGCAGGCAAATATAAGGTTAGAAGACGAAAGGAGAAAGCATGCTCATAGAAATTTTCACCAATGGCAGCGTTCTGATCGATGGTCAGGACAGCGGAAACTATCGTGCCGAAGAAGTCTTGTATGACTACCTGGTAAATCCAGCCGGATTGAAGGTTCAGAACCGAAAGCCCGGCAAAAAAGCAGCATAAACAGCAGAACCGCCGTATTCGTAGAAGAATACGGCGGTTCTGTTTCTGTAGCAGCCCTGTTTCGGGCTGGCGGGTTAAATCACGGGGCAGTCTTGCCTTCGCCGGCGTTGCGATCCATGACATATTTATGCAGAGGCTGCCAGGCATCCTTGTCGCGAGTCAGCTCAAGAACTCTGACAAACAGGCCTTTCGCTTCTTCTGCCCGTCCGACTTTTTCGAGCAGTTCACCTTTGGTGCACAGCGCCGGCGGATAATCGGGTTCTGAAGACAACACCTTTTCGATTTCGTTCAAGCCTTCTTCGTATCTGCCAAGCTGCAGCAGTGCGTCGCAATAGTTATTGCGCGCCTTTGAATCGTTTTCACGCAGGCTCAGGGTTATTGCCCATTCTTCAGCTGCTACGGCATAGTCGCCGCTGTCATAACTGGCATTGGCAAGATTGTAATGATAATCAGGCTCTTTCGGCTTGAGGTCGATCGCCTTGCGGAATTCGGCAATCGCTTCTGGCAGCTGATTAGTGGCCTGATATGACAAACCCAGGTAATGATGGGTGTCGGCGGCGTCGGGGTTGATTCTGGCGGCTTCACTGAGAGCTCTAATAGCCTCGCGCATGAATTCTTTCATGTAGTAATGATAGCCAAGGTTGAAATAGGCGTGGTCGAAATCGGGCTTAACCTTGATGGCTTCATGCCAGTAATGAACTGCTTTTTCAAACTGTTCCATTTTGTAATAGGTATTGCCAAGGTTATAAAGAGCCTTGTAAAACGTCGGGTCGATTTTAAGAGCGGTCAAATACTGCTCAATCGCCTGTTCGAACTCATTATTGCGAAAATAAAAGTTGCCAAGCTCCTTGTAATTCTCGGGATTCTGCGGGTCAGCCTTGATCGATTCGGTCAGTTTCTCCAATGTTTTTTCCATTTGTTATCTCGCTGGATGTATTAGATTTCCCGGCAGGGATAAAATTTTGCTGATTTTTATGACAGGAACAGGGGCTTTATGGTACAAAATCACAGGTCATTCTAAACCAAAGCGTGTGACTGTGCAAGAGCGAAACTCCAATAATGAATATTTTCTTGCGCCAGGAGACGACAAAGACATCCGAATTCACGGTGCACAAGTTTTACAGAAAGACCCGGACTGCAGTTCAAGGCAAATACCAACTGGGCAGGAGGCAGAAAATAATGACAATAATAAATTCAGAGCGGCAGGCACTGACCGAGACCAGAAACCCGCGCACAATGTATATAGACAGAGTATCTACCCGTGAAGCGGTCAAAATTTTCATCGAAGAAGACAGGGCGGTTTTCAAGGCAGTCGAAGCCTGTTCAGAAAGCATCACCCAGGCAGTCGAAATTGTTCTGGCTGCCTTCAGAAAAGGTGGCAGACTGATTTACACAGGAGCCGGAACCTCAGGCCGGCTGGGAGTTCTCGATGCATCTGAATGCCCACCAACTTTTGGAGTCAGCTCCGACATGGTTATGGCACTCATTGCTGGTGGTGAAAAAGCTGTTACCAGCGCTGTCGAAGGCGCCGAAGACAATGTCGATGCCGGCCGCCAGGACCTTGAAGCAATCAATTTCAGCAAGAACGATGTATTGTTTGGCATCACTGCTTCAGGCACCACGCCTTATGTTAAAGGGGCCATAGACCATGCCAGATCTCTGGGCGCACCTACGATACTGCTGACCTGCAATCCTTATGGTGAGCTTCCCGATACCGACGTATTGATCAACCCGGCAGTCGGGCCCGAGGTCATTACCGGCTCGACCCGCCTGAAAAGCGGCACGGCCTGTAAAATGGTTCTCAACATGCTTTCGAGCATCAGCATGATCAGAATCGGCAAGGTTTTTGAAAACCTGATGGTAGACCTCATGGCGACCAATATAAAGCTGCAGAAGCGAGCGATAAGAATAGTCATGGAAGGGGCACGGGTGCCCAACTACATTGCCGAAGCGAAACTGCAGGAAGCCGAAGGCGACGTCAAACTGGCGATTGTAATGGCACGCAGCGACCTGCCGGCAGATCAGGCGCGGCAGAAGCTTAATGATGCCGGCGGCGTTCTTTACAGGGCTCTTGGAGAAACCGATCATGAATAGATATTTTTCTGCTGCAGCACTGGCTCTGATTTCTCTTCTGGCCTCATTTTCAGGAGCTACCGCCGCGACCCCGCCAACGGTGAGAATCAGGGTAGCACAATATGCAAACAAGCTTGAGATCGTAATGTCCAAAGGCGGGCATTGGCTGAGCGGCAGCAAAAAAAGTGCGCTGGCAAAGAACAGGGCTTTTCGCATCGAAGGACGCATGACCGCCCCGGCAGTGCGCAAATACCATCTGATGGTTGGTTCAGCCGCGATCAACAAGCCTGAACTGCTGGCCGAAGTCGAAGGCAGGTTCAAACAGTTCAAAACCCACCGCTTTGTCGCCGGGCGCGAGCCCGAACCCGGGTATCCAGACAACCGCATCGTTTTTGTCGGGGTAGGCATCTTCGACAGCGAGGAAAAAGCGAAGGAAGAAATGGATAAGCTGGCGGCAGAGGCCATATCGAGCTGGGTTTTCTACGAAAACATCAAACCGGCACAGGGCAGTCTGACGCTTTACCAGGGCAAAAAGAAGTTGTTCGAGGGAAACGACAGTATCGAACTGGTGCCAGCTGCTTCGATAACCTTGAAAAAAGCTGAGTTTGCAAAAGGCTTCAGCTGGCATGGTTTTGAAGATCGCCATTTTGCCGGACGCCTGTTCATCAGCTGGGGCTTTGAAAACGCAATCGACTGCATAGAACAGACCGATCTCGAATCATTGATCGTGGGCATAGTTCCATCGGAAATATCCTCAAAGGCGCATGATTCGGCGCTTCAGGCGCAGGCTGTGGCAGCGCGTGGCGAAATGCTTTCCAAGCGCGGCACCCGCCATTTCAACGAAGGCTACGACTTCTGTTCAGAGCAGCACTGCCAGGTCTACAAAGGTCTGCAGTCGGTCGACAAAAAAATCGGCCAGAGCATAAAAAACACGCGTGGTCTGATTCTCGAAAACCACGAAAACGGCATTCTCGACGCGGTGTATTCAGCTAACTGCGGCGGACACAGCTCGGCAAATCACCAGATCTGGGTTTCCAATCCCGACAGGCACCTGCAGGGCGTCAGCGACTATAAAGCTCCGGTTCAGCTTGACCTGACCGATCACAAACAGGCAGAAGAGTTCATCCGCAATCCGGCCGAGGCCTGGTGCTCAGTCACAGGCGTCGAAGGGGCCGATAAATTCAGATGGCAGAAAACTCTTGAAGAAGCTGACTGGAAAAAGGTCGAAGAAGCCGCTGCAGTGGGCAGAATTCGCAGCATCGACGAATTCGTCAGAGAAATCAGCGGCCGCATCATCAGCATCAAGATTATCGGCAGCGCCGGCGAAAAGACGGTATTGCGCGAACTGGCAATCAGAAGACTCTTTGGCATGCTGCGCAGCTCGAATTTTATTGTCGAATGGAAGCGCGACAAGGAAGGTTACATCGTCGGCGCCAGCTTTATCGGAGCCGGCTGGGGACATGGCGTCGGCATGTGCCAGACCGGAGCGCAAAGCATGGCTCTGGCCGGCCGCAGCTTCGACAAGATCCTGCTGCATTATTTTCCTGGCGCACAACTGAAAAAGCTCTACTGATTGGCGGCGGAGTATATGAATAGCGGCGGGTTTGTGGTAGAATTGCGCTATCATGATCAAATCACACCCGAAATTCATGCTCACTACCTTTGGCTGCCAGATGAATCAGGCAGATTCTCAGCGTCTCAGAGGGCTGCTGACAAAAATCGGTTACAGCGAGACCGAAACTGAAGACGATGCCGACCTGATTCTGTTCAACACCTGCTGCGTGCGACAGCATGCAGAGCAGCGTCTCATCGGCAGAATTCAGTCGCTGATCAATCACAAGAAGCGCAATGCAAATCTGATAATCGGCGTTGCCGGCTGCATGGCTCAGAACATGCAGGAAGAAATGCTCGAAGCGCTGCCGCTGGTCGATCTGGTCTTTGGACCGAACGATATCGAAGAACTGCCACTGCTGCTGCAGCGAGCGGCCAATGGCCGAACCCTCGGCAGCTTTGTCGGTCGTGGCGCTTTTGATGGCGACTCTGCTGATGGCATTATACTGAACCGTCCTTTTTCAGCGATGGTCAACATCATCAGAGGCTGCACCAATTTCTGTTCATACTGTATAGTACCATATGTTCGCGGCCCCGAGGTCAGTCGACCATTACCAGAGCTCAAAACCTACATCAGCGAGCTGGCCGCCCGCGGTGTCACTGAAATCACGCTGCTGGGCCAGAACGTTAATGCATACGGCCGCGATATCGGCCTCGAAGAAGGCTTCACACAGCTGCTTGAACTGATCGAAAAGATCGACGGCATCAGATGGGTGCGTTTCATGACCTCGCATCCGCGCGATTTCTCACTGGCAGCGATAAAGCGGATTGCCAGACTGAGCAAAGTCTGCGAACAATATCATCTGCCAGTACAGTCAGGCTCGAACTACATTCTCGAACTGATGAAAAGAGGCTACAGTCGCGAAAAATATCTGAAGCTGGTCGATGCCGTGCGCGAACACATCAAAGATGCCTGTCTGAGCACCGACATCATCTGCGGTTTTCCCGGCGAGAGCGAGAGCGATTTCAAAGACACTCTCGATCTGGTCGAAAAAGTCCGCTATGAATCAGCATTCATGTATTATTATTCGCCGCGCCCCGGCACCGAAGCGGCCAAAATTGCAGATCAGCTCAGCGAAGAAGAAAAAAAAGACAGGTTGGCAAGGCTCATCGAAGTACAGAATCGCATCAGCCTCGAAGAAAGCAGCCAGCTCATCGGCCGTGAATTCGAAGTTCTGGTCGAATCAACCGCCGCCCGCGACCAGAACGATCTCGTCGGCAAAACCCGCAGCGGCAGATCGGTGAATTTTCCAGGCAATACATCACTGATCGGCAGTTATATGCGCGTAAGAATCGAGCAGGCCCGCAACTGGACACTCTCGGGGCGACTGCTGTCGCCCACGCCAGAGGACTGACATGGAAATTCTGCTACACACATGCTGCGGCCCCTGCCTTTCAGGCTCTTATCCGCTTCTCGAAAAAGCCATCGGGGCGGGCAAAACCGCCCTGTTCTGGGAAAACCCTAACATTCACCCGTTCATCGAGTATCAGCAGCGACTCGACTCATTCAAGGCAGCTGCCAGACATTTTGAACTCGAAATTCTCTACGGCGAAACCGCATACGGCCTCGAACGGTTTCTGCGGACGCTTGACAATGACTTCGGGCCACGGCGTTGCGCCGTCTGCTATCGCCTGCGGCTTGAAGCTGCGGCAAAAGCAGCAGCCGGCGCAGGCATGACAGCTTTTTCGACAACCCTGCTCATCAGTCCGTATCAGGATCACGAACTGTTGATCAAGACCGGTCATGAAGTCGCGGCTGAACACGGAGTAAGCTTTCATTATACAGATTTCAGACCGGGCTTTCGCGGTTCGCACAACACAGCCCGTGAACTGGGTTTATACCGGCAGAAATATTGCGGCTGCATATTCAGCGAACACGACCGCTACAAGAACGATAAAAAATATCTAAATCCGGACAGCAGCAGCGGCGTTTGAATGATTGAAACGAAATAAGGACGGGAGAGCATGCAACAGAGGCAAACATTGATATGCGGCAAGACGGCGTTCATCAGGTTACTGCTGGCAACGGCAGTTTTCCTCACGATTGCACTTCTGCCTGAACCCTGTGCTGCGGCGCGCAGGCCTTCAAAATCAGCGAATTCTGAGCCCATTCTGCGAGTCAAAATGGGCAGCAGCCACAACAGCTTCAAGGTGACCTTTCCTGACGGAGGCTGGCTGCAGAACAAGCGGGGCAGAAAAGTCAAAACATTCCGCAAAGGCGACACCTTTAACTGGCAACTGCCTGGCAAAAAGGGCCGGCGCGTTGAATACCGCGGCGAAAGTATCTACCTTTTCGGCAATAAAAACTTGGTTCAACTGAACAAAAGCCTTTATCGCGGCTATCTGCAGGCAGACATTACCGACAAAGGTGCGCGCATAATCAATCATGTCGGCATCGAAGATTATCTGCGCGGAGTCGTCGGCAGCGAAATCGGGTCACTCTCACCACCCGAATCTCTGCGCGCACAAACAGTAATTGCGCGAACTTATGCTTATGCCAGCCGCAACAAACACGGTTCTGAGGGCGCCGACGTCTGTGATTCGACCCACTGTCAGGTTTACAAGGGAGTAAGCGCAGAACGCGCCACGATCGACCCGGCGGTACAGGCAACCCGCGGCATAATCATGATTTCTGATGGCGAGCCGATCGCAACTTTGTATCACGCCAGCTGCGGCGGCATGACTTCAGATAACGACAAGGTATTCGGCGGTGCGCCACGCAGTTATCTGCGTCGGGTGGTATGCCCTTTCTGTCGCGACGGCACCAATTTCCGCTGGTCACGCTCGATTTCCACAGCCGCTCTGATCAAGGCGTTGCGCAGCGAAAAAATCGTTTTTTCGCGACTGTTCGATGCTGAAATTGAAGCACCGACGCACATGGATCGGGTTACCAACCTGGTTCTGCAGACCGATACAGGCACTCATAAGATTCGTGGCACGACGATACGACGACTTTTTGATCTGCCCAGCACGACCTTCGTTACGGGCAACCGCGGCCAGGCACGAGAGATCATCGCCGCGGCAACTCCGGTGAACAGAAAATCAGAGAGTGTTAGTGAGACGAAGCACAAAATCATGGTCGCTTCTCTGGTAGACGATGCTGCCGACGGTCCCGCCCAACTGATGATTCTGACAGCATCAGGCCTGAAAAGAACGCTGCGGCCAGAGGAGGGCTGGCAGACGATCGGGCTGTATCCGGCTGGCGATACGGCACCAGGCAGCGAAGAGCAACTTCCCCCGGCTCGGCTTGCGGCAAAACAGAGATCCAGGGCCGCGCAACTCGATGAGCTGCAGATTTTCGGGCGCGGTTACGGACATCAGGTCGGGCTTTGCCAGGCCGGGACCATAGAAATGGGCAAACGCAACTGGTCTTACCGGCAGATTCTCGCATTTTACTATTCGAATGTTGCATTAAGAAGTCTTGAATATTGAAAGTTTTTTGGTTTTTGATTAAATTTGATTAAGAAACAGCCGATATAAAACTGACATTCTGTAAATTTTAAAGCCGTCACGGTGTCGCATCGTGACTAACTTGGAGGAAAGAGCGTATGGGATTGTTCACCTTTGGGAACACCAATACAGCAGTAGGCGTCGATATCGGCACCTCGGCTGTTAAGATCGTTCAGCTCAAAAAATCTCCTTCTGGCCCGGAACTGGTTAACTATGGAATGATGCCATTACCGCCCGACTGCATGACAGAAGGCGCGGTTGGAGACCCACAGTCAGTTGCCGCAGTCATCAAGGACATTCTCAAGAGCCGGAAAATCAAACCGGAACGGACTTTCGTATCAATCTCCGGGCAGAACGTGATCATGCGCTTTACCAAGCTGCCGGTCATGTCACCGGAAGAACTCGAGCAGACTGTTCGCATCGAAGCCGAACAGTATGTCCCCTATGCGATTGACGAAGTCAGTATCACGCATGCCGTTTTGAGCACTGTCGAAGAAGAAGAAGAAGGCGGCGGAAAATATTCGATTCTCCTGGTAGTTGCCCAGAAAGACCTGGTCAATTCATACACCGACGTTCTCAAGAGCGCCGGCGTTACCCCGGAAGTAGTCGATGTCGACACCATCGCAGCCCTCAATGCGCTCGAAAGCTCGTATATGCAGAGTGCGACTTCTCAGGAAGGCGGCGAAGTTGTCGCCATCATCGACGCCGGTGCCAGAACCACCAACATTTCTGTGCTCAAAGCCGGAAACCTGATGTTTACAAGAAACATTCCGATTGCCGGCAATAATATCACTGAGATGATCAAAGATGTCATGAAGCAGGAATTCGATCAGGCCGAAGCGCTCAAGATCGAAGAAGCCGAAGTGAGCATCGGTGATGCCGGCGCCAACGAAATATCGGAAGTTGTTAAAACCACGGTCGAAGAACTCGCCTCAGAAATCAGACGTTCATTCGACTATTTCAAGGCGCAGTCACGCGAACCGCTGATTCACCGGATCATTCTCTCAGGCGGCAGTTCGAACCTCAAGAGCTTCAACACCTACATCAGCAACGAACTTGGCGTAGACGTGTTCATGGGGAACCCTCTCGAAGGCATCGCTGTTACCGCGCCAGACCCCGATGAACTCTATGACAACCTGCAACAGTATACGGTTGCCATCGGGCTTGCATTAAGAGGGGTGGTGGAAGACTAATATGATCAGAATTAACCTGTTAACGGTCAAACGGCGCAAGCCTATTCAGATTCCGTTCGCCGCCATCTTCTTCGTCATCGGCGTTGTCGGTATCGTTGCCGGCTTCATGGCCGGAACCAAGATGATCGAAGGCATGAACGACGATGCGATAGCTCAGCGCCAGCAACTCAAGAACGAAATCGCGCGCGAGCAGTCGAAACTCGATATCAAAGACCGCCTCCGCCAGGAGCGCGGCAAGATCGAGTCAGACATCTCAAGGCTTAAGCAGCTTTCTGGTGCGACACTGCTCCAGTGGTCACAGGCTTTCAGCAACCTGACAAGCGTTGTCCCTGAAAAAACCGTGTGGATCACCAACCTGCGCATCGACTCTGACCGTCGCGTTCAGATTACCGCCTATTCGTGCAACGAAGACGGTGCCGAAGAACCCAAAACCGGTGGTCAGCTGACCAAGGGCATTCAGCAGTTCATTCAGGAACTGCAGGGCCACGAGCACTTTGAAGAAGTGTTTTTGACCAGTGCCACCAAGAATATCTACGAAAAAATGCCGGTCTGGCGCTTTGAAGTGAACTGCCGAATCAAGCGCGATCTCGGCGACAAGAATCTGGGAGGTTGAAATGAACAACTTTGCCGTAGTAACGATTTTCCTCCTGGTCATCGCAATAGGTGCCGGCGTGTTCTTCTACATGAACTACTATCAGCCGATGGAAGAAGAAGGCAAGAAGATCAGTTCCGAAATCGAAGGACTGAAGCGACAAAAAGCACAGCTGGCCAACATCGAAGAAGAAATGGCCGAACTGCGCAACCAGATATCAAAGCTGACGGAACAGAAAAACAAGTTGCAGATGGAATCGAACCAGCTCAACACCGTTGTTCCCAAGCTGCTTGAATCAACTGAAACCATCGCCAACAAATTCAGAGTGAAGTTCCAGGACATCAGAATTTCGCCGCTGGTCCGCGCCGAAGACTGGTCTGAACTGCCGGTTGAAATGACAGTTCTCGGCACCTTCAAAGACATCGGCAGCTTTCTGACGATCATGGAACGCCGCAAGATCATCAATCTGGCGGCCGGCTCGATGAACGTATCAGTATCAGCCGAAGTCGACCGTGACAGCAAAAGCCCTCTCCTCAGCGTTACGCTCAGCGCCAAAGTCTATATCATGGGCAGTGGCATATAATGGAAAAAGGAGGCCTGACTATTATGAACAGATACAGCCCAGCAAAACTATTGGGAATCATCTTTCTGGCAGCGATCCTTCTTGCCGTTCCGAGGGTTTTCGCAGTCGATGAACTCGACGACTTCGGTGGACTCGACGATCTTGGCGGCGACTCAGCCGCACCGGCTGCCCCTGCTGACGCAGGTGGTGGCGATGGCATGGTTGCCGAAAGTCCGGCTTCAGGTGGCGACAGCAGCGGCGGTCTGACCGAAACTGCAAAGATGACCGAAGGAGAACAGGTAGATTCGCTGATCAACAAGTTTTCTTTCGCACCTGAAATTCCGAACAAAGACCCATTCAAACCGATCGTCGAAAAGAAAGTCGTTCTGCCTCCAGTAAGAACCGTTCAGCCGGTTGCCAGACCGCAGGACAGCAAACCGCAGCCGCCTCCGGTCAAGCCGATCAAGATCTTCGTAACCGGTATCGTTGGTAACGAAGGGCAGCGCCTGGCAGTTATCAAGTTTGAGGACGAAGAACACACGGTTACCAAAGATCAGATCGTAGACGGCAAATTCAAGGTCGTCGATATTCAGAATGACCGCATCGTTGTCTATTCGAACAAGGAACAGCGCCGCCACACCTTTAAAATCGGTGGCGACGAAAAAGAATGACCTGCTGAACGCAAGCCAGAAGGGCTGCAACAGACGCTCCCCCCGCGGGAATCGTAATGCTGCAGCCCTTTTTAATTAGACTGCCGACAAGGCAAAACGATAAAGGAGTAAAGAGATGAAGAGGAAATTCATGTGGTTAACCTGGGGCCTCATCAGCCTGGCGGCTCTTCTGACCATAGGCTACAAGAGTGTGGCTTCTGAAATGGAGAAACATGAAAACAGTCAGAGCCGGCCGGTCATGATTGATCCAGACACGAATTCTGACTGATTTTCAAAGAATCTGATCTAAATCATAATTTAAGGTCAACAATCTGCCGCAACCAGCCGATACTGGTTGCGGTTCTTATTTAGTCGCCAAAAGCGGGCGAAAAAAAGAGCGAAAGAAAATCAAAAATTTGCTTCATAAATCACAAAAACTTGTCGATGTATCAACTGACAAACCAGAAATGGTAATTGTCGGAGATTTTGTTGTCGGACATTCCCGTTCGGAGGTATAGAAGAATGTGTTCCACGGGTTACACCAGGAAGAAAACCAACATCTTACTACTGTTTGCGGCTCTCACCGTCGCACTGTTGTTGCCGGGCTCTGTCAGAGCCGATGACAACATTACCCTCGATTTCCGTGACACTGACATACGTCAGATCGTCAAGGTAATCGCCCAGCAGTCAGGAACCAACATCATTGCTGAAAAGAGCGTCAGCGGCCGCGTCACCGTCAAGCTGTCAGACGTTTACTACGAGGAAGCCATGAACCTGATCGCCAAAACCAACGGTTTTGCGGTTCGCAAGATTGGCAACACCTGGATCCTCGCTGATGAGAAAAAGCTCATCAACGCATTCGAAAAGGGTCAGACAGTCACCCGACGCCTGCAGTATGCCAAAGCAGCCGACGTTGCTAAACTCTTCGGCGGCTCCAGCGGTGCGGCCAAAGGTGGCGTTACCGTCACTCCTGACGAGCGCATCAACGCACTTATCATCGAAGGTTCGAAAGAAATGATCGACCAGGCCAAAAAGCTGATCGAAACGGTCGACGTGCCGGTTCATCAGTGCATGATGGAAGCGAAGATCGTCGAAGTCAAAACCGACGCTTCGAAGAGCATCGGCTTCAAATGGCAGGGTAAAACCGGCGCTGAAGGTGAATATGCGAACTTCGATTCGCTGCCGGTGTTCTCGACCAAGGAATACTTTGCAGTTAACCCGGATTCTGGCCTCTATCAGGAAGCCTTTACCGGTCAGCAGGGCGACATGTTCGGACTCGGCGACTTCTATCGCGAGAACCTTCTGTTCAAAGCCACTTTCGCAGCGCTCGAAACCCGCAACGAAACCAAGGTTCTGTCGAATCCCAAGATCTCGGCAGTCAATGGTCAGGAAGCGGAAATCATCGTCGGCACCAAGGTTATCTACCCAGGCGGCGCTGACCAGCCACCGAAAGAAAAAGACACCGGTATCAAGCTCAAAATCACACCACGCATCAATGACGACGGCTACATCACTGTTGACGCCGAACCCGAAGTATCATTCGTTGAATCGTGGTCGAACAACAACATGTATCCGGTTATCGGCACGCGCTCTGCCAAGACCACTGTTCGTGTCAGAGACGGCGAAGAGATTCTCATCGGCGGCCTGATCAGGGACGAAGAAGGCAAAGAAAGCAACAAGATACCGTTGCTTGGCAATATTCCGATCATCAAGAATCTGTTCAGCTTCAAGGGCAAGAAAGGCCAGTCTCAGGAACTGATTATCCTGATCACTCCGCACATCATTGCCCAGAGCATCGAATCAGCCGCTCCGACCTCACTGGTTCCGGCAGGCATGCCAGCTGCTGCTGCCACTCCGCAGCCAGCCTTCACCCAGCCGGCCGGCACAATCGACGACTCATTCGACAACGCATTCGACACATCGTTCTGATACCTCCGACACAAAAGGGGCTGAACCACCGGGTTCAGCCCCTTCTCCTTTTAGCTGAGTCGGCAGCCTGCGCACCAGTCAGACGTTTCGCCATCTGCCCGGTGTTATCGAGGCAGAAGCTTCTGGCTGGCACGCAGCTCTTCGAATCTTGTGCAGATCTGCTCCAGAGTGCTGCCACCAGTCATTGCAAGCAGCTGCGAGGCAAGCTCGATCGCGACAATCGACTCGGCAACTACAGCGGCAGCGGTCAGAGCCTGGGTATCTGAGCGATAAAATGCCGGTGTGGCCGGTTGGCCGGTGCGCAGATCGACCGAAGGCAGCCCGGCATTGGCCGGCAGCGGCTTCATGTGAAAACGCATAATCAGTGGCTCGCCGTTAGTCATACCACCTTCGATACCGCCGGCAAAATTACTCGCGCGTGACCAGCCGGCCTCAGCTGAAAAAACAATCGGGTCAGCGGGTGAACATTGGCCGTGCGCCTGTTTCAAAGCCATGCCAACCTCGACGCCTCTGACTGCCGGAATGCTCATCAACAAAGCTGCCAGGCGAGAATCGAGACGAAGATCTGGCTGAGTATGGCTGCCCAGGCCGGCTGGCAGATTCCAGAAAATTACGGCAGCGGTGCCACCGAGACTTTTATTGTCGGCGCGGGCTGAATCGACAAGGCTTTTCCAGGGCTCAACCACCTTACTGTCTGGTGTCATAAAGTCATCGCCATTTTCGGCGATAAGCTTCGCCAGCTCAGCGGGGTCGCCCTGGTAATCGATTTCGGCGGTGACAGCAGCCAGCTGTTCAAGCAGACACAGAGACTTTATGCCCAGCATACGCAGCAGGCAGCGTGGCGGCACCGACAGAGCGGTGCGCATAACCGTCTCGCGTGCAGATGCGCGTTCGCGAATGTTACGACAGTCGTGCAACCCGTATTTGATTGCGCCAGGCAGGTCAGCGTGACCGGGCAACGGCACCGCGATCGCTGCCTGTCGCTCATCGGACACCGTGAAAGGATGCATCTGCTCGCGCAGTTCGTTTTTAACCGCATTTTCGATATGCAGGGCAATCGGTGCGCCTGTTGTGTAACCTCCGCGCAGACCGGCGGTTACCTGAACTTCGTCGACTTCGACCTGCTGGCGGGGGCCGCGACCATAGCCGGCACGGCGGCGCCTGAGAACAGCGGCAAAATCTTCAGAGGTGATCTTTACGCCAGCCGGCATGCCGTCGAGAATGCCAGTCAGGGCGGCGCCATGTGATTCCCCGGCGGTAAGAAAGCGCAGGCTCATGTTGATTTCTCCTGATCGTTAACGGTTATTTCGCCACATTTTAACGCAGACTGCGCATTTGCGCAAAAATACTCTTAAATATAGGCTGCCAGATGCCGATTAACTTCCTGATAAATAAAAAATCAAAAAATCCCTAATCATGGGCAAAAATTTTGCCGATATATCGTTTAGGGAAGGTGTTATTTTGGCAAACTTGAATCCGAATACAGATAGTCAGCACAGAATGGCAGTCGAGTTTCTCGGCCGCGATCCGCGCACACCCTTTACCATCAAAACCTTCTGTCCTGATGGCACTCCTCAGGTGCTTCTCGCAGACCCGGTATTCATCGAAGATGGCATCTGGAAACCCTTTCCTGCGTTTCTCTGGCTGGTCTGTCCCCGCCTCAAACTGCTGGTGGCCGAGCTCGAACAACAGGGCAAGGTCAGAGAATACTCGCAAAAGCTCAAAACTGACGAACAGTTTCGCGAGAGCTTCATGAGCGGACAGAAAGAAATAGCCAGACTACGGGTAGAAATGGCCGAAAAAATATATCCGGGCGAACTGCCCGATCATATCAGGGAAATACTGAGCGAAACCACGGTTGCCGGCAGCAGAGATTTCAGGGGCGTCAAGTGTCTGCATTCGCATCTGGCACAGGAACTGGCGTTTCACAACAACCCGATCGGCGCCGAGGTGCTTGAACGGATTAAAAACTGCAGTGCAGGCGATCATTGCGGCACTTTGCGTGCCGAAAGGAGCGAAGCGTGATACGTGGCATCTATACAGCTTCTTCGTCGATGCTGTGCGAAATTGTCAGGCAGGATATGGTTGCCAACAATCTCGCCAACGTCGATACGGCCGGCTTCAAGCAGGACCAGGGCATCTTCAAGGAGTTGCCAACCATGACTCTGCGCAAAGTTAATGACGGGCAGCTTTATCCGCCACGACCGTTCTACAAGTTTCCCAAAATCGGCGAACTCGGTACCGGCGTCATCGTCGATGAATCATTCACTAATTTCAAGGCAGGTGCCTTCGACTACACAGGCAACGAGCTCGATATCGCTCTCGAAAACGAAAAGGCCTTTCTCGTCGTCGAATCGAGCAAAGGCACCAGGTTCACCCGCGATGGCATTCTGACCATCAACCATGAAGGGTTTCTCACCAACATGCATGGCGACTACATACTTGCCGATAACGAGCCGGTCGATGAAAACGCCGGCAGTATTCTCGACGAAGAAGGAAATCTCAACCAGCGCCTGCAGAGAGTGCAGGTCGGTGAAGGCCAGACCGTGACCATAGATCGCAGTGGCCGCGTGCTGGTCGACAATGCGCCGCTGTTCAGAATTGCCCAGGGCATCGCCGCTGACCGCAAGGCTTTTCGCAAGGAAGGCGCCAACAAGTTCGTGCGCGCCTACGGCGAAGTTGCGCGGGCAGAGGGTAACATCAAGCAGGGCTATGTTGAAAAGCCCAACTTCAGTCTGGTTGAGGAAATGGTGCGCATGATCGAAGTATCACGTGCCTACGAAGCGAATTCAAAAGTTATCCAGTCTCATGATGGCCTGCTCGACAAGGCGATCAACTCGGTCGGCGCAACCCGCCGCTGACGCATAATCTGAAAGAACCGGAGGAATAGAAGCCTATGCTGAGATCATTGTGGTCTGCATCTACAGGCATGAAAGGTCAGGAGACCAACATAGCCGTTGTCTCCAACAACCTTTCGAACGTAACTACGACGGGGTTCAAAAAGAGCCGGGTCGACTTTCAGGATCTGATGTATCAGACGCTCGCCGAACCCGGAGCGCCGATTTCGAGCGACAACACCTACCCGGTAGGCATTCAGCTCGGCCACGGCGTCAGACCGGTCGCAACTCAGCGCATGTTCTCGCAGGGCGAGTTCCAGCAGACTGAACAGCCACTCGATGTGGTCATCGAAGGTAAAGGCTTCTTTCAGATTCAGCTGCCCAACGGCGACATCGCCTACACTCGCGACGGCGCCTGGAAACTGTCTGAAGACGGTGTCGTCGTAACCTCTGACGGTTACACGGTTCTGCCCGGCTTCACCATTCCGCGCGAAGCCATCGGCCTCAACATCACTTCTTCAGGTATCATCGCCGCCAAAATGCCGAATCAGGTCGATCTCGAAGTTCTTGGCCAGATTGAAACCGCCAACTTCATCAACCCGGCCGGTCTCAAGGCGATTGGTCGCAATCTGTTCATTCCCAGTGGCAGTTCAGGCGATGCGGTAGTCGGCATTCCCGGCACCGAAGAGCTCGGCGAAATCGCCCAGGGCTTCATCGAAATGGCCAACGTCAAGGTAGTCGAAGAAATGGTCAACATGATCGTCGCCCAGCGCGCCTATGAAGCGAACTCCAAGACGATTCAGACATCCGACACCATGTTGCAGATCGCCAACAACCTGCGTAGATAAGGTAAGACGTTTTGAAAATAAATAACCTCACCGGACGAATCAGCTCAATCCTGATAAGCTGCTGCGTCGCTCTGCTGTGCTGCAGCCAGGCTGGCGCTGCCATCATCATGCCCTCGGCAAAAGACCAGATAACTGCTCTCAAGTCGACAGTTCTGGTAAACAGCAGCGAAATCAAAGCTGACTGCCTGATAAAAAGTGAAACCAGCTCAGAGTTACGCGAAAATCTTGCAGCCATTCAGCTCGGTCATATTCCAGATCCTCTCGGAGAACTGGTGCTCGACAAAACCGAAATCCAGCGCAAACTTGGCAGCTTTGCCACCGGCCTCGCCATTCCCGACCGCGTGACAATCCGCAGAGCAGGAAGCATTCTCAAGGGATCAGACATAGCTGAACGAATTACATCACTATGCAATGAATCTGAGTCATGCGAACTGTCCGTCGATCTGTCGCGCGTGCCCTCAAATATCGTGCTGCCCGGCAATCTGCAGAACTGGGAAATCATGACCAACTCTGAAAACACCCTTGGAATGCGTCTTTTTGTATTAACTGCGCAAACCGATGGTGGGCCCTTCCGGCAGCTGATACAGGTTCGCGTAAGTCGCATCGTTGAAGCCGCCGAGCTGACAAGGCTGGCACGCCCCGGCGAAACTGTGAGCAGCAGCATGATCAGAAAGAAAAAGGTCGAGGTAAAAAGCGACCAGAGTAATATTCCGGTAACTTACGCCGAAGCCGTTGGAAAATGCCTCGGGCGCTTCAAATCGCCCGGCACTGTTCTGCGCAGCAGCGATCTTTCGATCGGCCCCGGTAACATCTGTAAAACGAGCGACAAGGCAAGCAGCCTTTCTTTGAGCAAACAGCAAAACTTCGCAAAGAAATCGGGCCGCGAATCGTGGTTGATCAAGCCCGGCGAAGACGTTGATTTTCATTTCAACAGTGGCACGCTTTCACTCAAGATTCCCGCCCGGGCAGTTCAAGGCGGCAGCGAGGGCGACGAGATCACTCTGATAAACTTGCAGACCCAGCGCCGAATACGCGGCGTAATCAAAGACAAAGGCAGGGTAGAATATGCACAGAATTAAGACACTGATAGCTTTGTGCCTGATGATGGTGATCGTCAACGCTGCAACGGCAAATTCTTTGTGGCTTGGCGGTAACGATCTCTATTCATCGCAGAACTCCCGCGAATACAGGCCTGGCGACATCATTACCATTGTGATATCTGAAGAATCGAACGCCCAGTCAAAAGCGACCACGAGCACCCAGAAAGACAGCACGACCGAAGTAAAGACAGGCCCCGACATACCCATAGTCAAGAATCTGGTCAAGAACTTCGTTGGCAAAAGCGAAGTTACCAACGAGTTCGACGGTCAGGGCACCACTACCCGCTCCGGCAAACTTACCGGTACTATCACGGCTACCGTTCTCGAAGTGCTCGGAAACGGCAATCTGCTGGTCGAAGGCAGCCGCTCAATCGTGGTAAATCGTGAGACCCAGATAATGAAAGTGCGTGGCGTCGCCCGCCCGCGCGACATTGACGGCAACAACACAATCAACTCAAAACTGCTGGCTGATGCCCAGATCAAGTTCGATGGCAGAGGCGTCGTTGGCAGAGTCAACCGCCCCGGCATCGTCACCCGACTTTTCCAGAGCGTGCTTTAAGCGCAATCTACAATGTAAATACAAAAACACTCCCCCAACGATAGCCGCCCACTCAGGGGCGGTTATTTTTTTTGCACCAGATTGTGCACAACACATTGAAATTACATCAGTAAATCTGCTATAAATTTAGACAGCCGTGAAGGAACAGCCTGATGTATATTCTTGGGATCTCTGCCTATTACCATGACTCTGCCGCCTGCCTCGTGCATAACGGCAGAATTGTCGCTGCTGCACAGGAAGAACGCTTTACGCGTATCAAGCATGACAGCAGCTTTCCGATGCACGCGGTAAAATATTGTCTGAAAAGCGCCGGCATCGGCATGCAGCAGGTCAATGTTCTGGTTTTCTATGAAAAGCCGTTTATCAAGTTCGAAAGGCTGCTCAAAACCTACCTGAGCTTTGCCCCGGCCGGCCTCAGCTCATTTTTTCATTCCATGCCGCTCTGGATCAAAGACAGACTGTTCATGAAATCAGAGATCGCCCGACTGATAAAAGAAAACTTCGACAATCTGCCTGAAGAGATCCTGTTCAACAAGCATCACCGCTCGCATGCAGCATCTGCATTTTTTCCTTCGCCTTTCGAAGAAGCGGCTGTGCTCTGCCTTGACGGCGTCGGCGAATGGGCAACGACTACCGCCTGGCAGGCATCAGACAACACACTGAAACAGCTCTGGGAAATCAGGTTTCCGCACTCATTGGGGCTGTTGTATTCGGCTTTTACGGTTTATACCGGCTTCAAGGTCAACAGCGGTGAATACAAGCTGATGGGGCTGGCTCCCTACGGCAGACCTGTTTACAAACAGCTGATTCTCGACAACCTCGTCGATGTCAAAGCCGATGGCACCTTTCGCCTGAACATGGATTACTTCGATTACTGCACCGGCCTGAGTATGTTCAACGAGCGGTTCTGCAGGCTCTTCGGCGGGCCACCGAAAAAACCCGAAGATCAGACAACAGAGCGTGAGATGAATCTGGCCAGATCGGTTCAGGAAGTCTGCGAAGAAATCGTATTAAAACTGGGCAGCAGCCTGCATGCCGAAACTGGCCTCGACAAGCTTTGCATGGCCGGCGGCGTGGCGCTGAACTGTGTTGCCAACGGCCGTCTGCTGCGCGAAGGCCCATTCAAGTCGATCTGGATTCAGCCAGCAGCCGGGGATGCCGGCGGTGCTGCCGGAGCGGCTCTCGACGTCTGGTTCGAACATCTCAAAAACCAGCGAAAAGCCGAATCGCCAGACATGATGCAGGGTTGCTATCTCGGTCCGGCTTTCAGCAATGCCGAAATCAAGTCATTTCTCGACCAGCACTCGATTCCTTACACGCAGATCGATGATTCACCGCTGTTTGAAAAAATTGCCGACGATCTTGCCAGAGAAAAGGTCATCGGCTGGTTTTCCGGACGAATGGAATATGGCCCGCGCGCATTGGGGGCCCGCAGTATCATCGGCGACGCGCGTTCGACAAAAATGCAGAAGGTGATG
>JAKJFO010000003.1:54592-71999 GCA_022704885.1 Candidatus Rifleibacteriota bacterium
TCTCGAAGATTACTTTGAGCTTGCCAGTGACACCCCCTACATGCTGCTGACAGCCCAGGTCAAGAAAGAGCGCATGCTCGAACTGAGCGATGCCCAGAAAAGCCTCACTGGCCTTGACCTGCTCAACGTCGCACGCTCCGAAGTTCCGGCCATTACCCATGTCGATGGCTCGGCACGTATTCAATCGGTTCACCCCGAAACCAATCCTCGCTATCACGCCATGATCAAGGCTTTTGAGCATAAAACCGGCTGTGGCGTGATAGTCAACACCTCATTTAACGTGCGCGGCGAGCCAATCGTCTGCACCCCGGTCGATGCTTACAAATGCTTCATGCGCACCGAAATGGACTCTCTTGTGCTCGAAAACTTCTATCTCAAAAAAGAAGACCAGCCAAAAGAAATAATCGATAAACTGGGGCTCGAAAATTTTGCACCAGACTGAACAGATAACGGTAGAAAATCTGCCCGACCCGACCGGCCGCAACAGCGAACTGCGCAACTTCGGCCTGCTGGTTGGTGTCGCCTTTCTGGCAATTGGCCTCTGGCCATTGCTCAGGCAGGCTGACGTAAGGGCCTGGGCCCTGATTGTGGCAACAGTTCTCATATTGCCAGCTTTACTGAGGCCTGCCTGGCTTAAATTTCCGCATGCCGCCTGGCTCAAAATCGGTGCGGCACTCGGCTGGTTCAACACCAGACTCATTCTCGGCATTCTCTACATTGTGGCCATATTTCCAATTGCACTGATCCTGCGTATCATCGGCAAAACCCCGCTGCAGCTAAAATTCGACAAAAATGCGGCAAGTTATCGAGAAAAGCCTGACTCAGACGATGATCAGAGCCTTTCCCAACAGTTTTAATCTGAGGAAACCAAATTGACCAATCTCGAAAAAACTACAACAAGAACGGCTACAGTAGCCGAATTACTCGGTTTTTTATGGAAGAAAAAGCAGTGGTGGCTGCTGCCGATAGTCATCAGCCTGCTGATGCTCGGCATCCTGCTCACCCTCGCCAGCTCTTCCCCCCTCGGCACATTCATGTATACGATATTCTAACATCGTGCTCGTTCTCGTAATCGTAATCTTAATCGTAATCGGGATCGAATAATCTCTCAACTCGAAATCGCACTCTCTACGCCTGCACAAACAATTTCCGGCAATGAATCAAGTAATAACGAATCTTTTGAAAAAAATAATAATTGCGATACTATTGCTGTTGGTTCTGCCGGCGCTCCTGCTGGGGTTGGCGGAGCTTGCCTGCCGGGTGGCCGGCATCGGTTACCCGACCAGCCTGTTCATCAGAGATAAAATGCCTGATGGCCAGGCCTGTCTGCGTATCAATTACCAGGCTGCCCGTCGTTTTTTTCCGGGCAATCTGGCACGCCGCCCGCTACCCGAGGTTATGCCGGCGGTTAAACCGGCAAAGCGCCTGCGCATTTTCGTTCTGGGCGAATCAGCGGCGCGCGGCGAAAAACTTGCAGATTTTTCGTTCACCCGCATGCTCGAAGCGGCTCTGAACAGGGGCCATTCAGAACAGGTGGCTGAAGTCATCAATACCGGCATTCCGGCTATCAACAGCTGGGTTCTGCGTGAATTTGGCAAAGAAATCATCGATTATCAGCCTGACGCTCTGGTAATTTACGCAGGGCACAATGAATTCATCGGGCCATACGGCCCGGCCAGCGTTTTTGGCCTGGCGAAAAACCGTTCAGCTGTCCTTACCGGTATCTGGGCATCTTCACTGCGCATCATTCAGTCGCTGAAGAGCGACCAGCTGCCAACAGAGCTGGCTAAAGGCTGGCAAGGTCTCGAAATGTTTCTAAAAAACAGCATTTCAGCCGACAGCGCGGCTGTAAAAGAATGTCTCGCCAACTGGCAGGCAAACATGTCTGATATCTTAAAGCTGGCGCAGGAACGCAAAATACCCGTAATCTGGTGTCGGGTGCCGGTCAATCGCAAAGATTGCCCACCCTTCATATCTGACACGACAGGAATAAGCCAGGCAGACCTGGAAAAGCTCAAGATTCTAGGCGAAAAAATCAATGAGGGCGACTCTTCTGCCTCTTCACAGCTGGTTGGAGAGCTTTATAAATCAGCAGACACACACGCTCTTTTTAACTATCTGACCGGAGTTTTACTGCTTGAGGCCGGCCAGATAGAATCAGCACAAGCGAAGTTTAAACGGGCAGTCGATCTTGATTGCTTCAGGGTAAGAACAACCGATAGTTTTAACACCGAAGCTGAGAAGCTGGCAAAAAACTTTGGCGCTATTACAGCCGATGTCGAACGAGTCTTTGCCGAGAATTCAGACCACGGCATTATTGGTTCAGAGCTTGTCTACGACCACGTTCATCTTACCGAAAGAGGTCACTATCTGGTTGCCCGCTCCGTTTTCAACGCATTGAAACAGGCAAAATTACGCAACAACGAAATCTTTCCGGAAAAGTTTCCGTTAGAAGCAGAAGTCCTTACTATGCTGGGCTACACCAGCGCCGATGCGGTCGCCAATCTCGAACACATTATCAGCAGCATGAGCCGGCCGCCATTTACCATGCAGTATGGTCATAAGCAGAGACTGGCTGCCCTGTCAGAAACTCTTGCGGGTATGCAACAGCAAAATGACAGAAATAAAGATATTGAAACGACAAAAGCTGCGCACGAACAGCGATCTTATGACCACAGAACTGCGCTGCGGATGGCCATGCTGATGAATGAGCAACCGCAGGCTGCTGCGGCCCTGTTCGAAAAAACGCTCAAGCTCAATCCATTCAACATTGATGCTCTCAACAACCTGGCATCATTGAAGATACAGCAGAATCAGCTGGCAGCAGCAGAGACACTTCTCAATCGAAGCCTCGAACTGGCACCAGGCTTTGCTCAGGCCTATTTCAATCTCGGCCTGGTTGCGGCTGCCCGCAAAGATGTGAATCTGGCGGCCAGTCACTACAAAACCGCCGTAGCGGCAGACCCGGCGATGTTTCTTGCCCTGCGCAATCTCGGCAATCTGCACTTTCGCAACCGGGAATTTCTGTCGGCGAAAAATGCCTATGAACTCTCGCTGACAGCTGCTCCAGAAGACATGCCTTCACAACTTGGCATTGGCAACTGCCTGATGGAGATGCAGCAGACCTCTATGGCCATTGAGATGTATCAGCGGGCTGCCAACGCGTTTAAAAATTCTCCTCTGCCACGCTACAGCCTTGGCAAAGCATTTGAAAAATCCGACAAGCCTGCCGAAGCCGCCAAAACTTACGAAGAAGCAGCCAGACTCGGCCATCTGCCTTCCCTGCAAAAGCTGATCAATCTTCAGTTGTCAGAAAAAATCTCGCTCGACCCGGATCATTTCGCGAAGTTATGTCTGCTCGGCTGTGAGATGACCGATTTCAAAGACCCCTGGTTCAATCAGACCCTTGCCATAGCCCACGCGCAGCGCGGCGAACTTGACGAAGCCCTCGGCATACTGCACCGCGCCGCCGACCTCG
Organism: Candidatus Rifleibacteriota bacterium; assembly: GCA_022704885.1. The sequence goes on from JAKJFO010000003.1 coordinate 58,071, forward strand.
CCCGCAATCAGGGACAGAATCAGCTGTTGCAGGAAATCGAAAACAACATGGAGCTGCTGAATAATTCGAGATAGCAGGCTCTCACTGACATGCAAGATTATCAGCAAAAGCGTTGTGGATAAAGGAACGGCCCTGAAACGCGAGCGGTTTCAATCCTGGGCGATGTGCCAGTAGGGGGCATTGATGAACGGACTGGTAATGGCGCTTGATATTGTTGTAGTCATCTCAAAGAACTGGTGATCGCCGGTCTTTTCGTTTTTCTGGTCGGCGCTGATCCGCAACGTGACCAGCAGCATCGGCAAAGCCGGATTAAGGGGATGCGCATACAACTCAAACCTTGCGTCTTTAACATCTTTAAACATGATGTTCTGGCCAGCCACAGAACGCATCAGACACTTTTTGTCCTCGTTGTTTTCCCGGTAGCTGTAGATACTATAGTTTACCTGCTCGGTCAAAGGCCTGACAGCACCCTCCGGGGTATCGTAAACATGCTTGAAAAAATGAATTTCGCCGGCACTGACGACGATGGGAACAGCCTGATTTCCGATAGTGAATTCGCTGGCCTTGACGACCGGCATACGCAAAGCCTTACGTTTTTGTGACAGCGTTGCTGAATCTGAAATCTGGGGAGTTGCCGAGCGAAAATCGCGGCGCAGATAGTTGATCGCGTAGCGGGCGCCCTGAAGTTCCTGCAGGTCGACAGCACCGCGACTGCGTTGCCTGCTGACATAGGAAAACACCGTGTATGCTGTGAACATCAGAGCAGTGGCCAGCAAAATACCGATGACCGCTTCGACAAAGGTAAAGCCTCTTCTGTCAGCCTTCCTGAAGAGCATCAGTATATCTCGCTTTCGTCAAAAATCAGGGTCGACAAGGTAAGTTTTCGCATCCGGTCTGGTTCAGCACCGATCGTCTCGATACGCTCCGGTATTTTGTTCTCGTTCCAGAATACGTCTACCGTCAGTTTGCGTATGAACCTGGCATTTGGGACGCCGGCCGGCACAGGGGTAATTCTGACCTTACGATAAAACCAGGCCTTGCTGTATTCGGCCGGGTATGTTCTGGTAAAGGGCTGCCAGCCTGATGTGTTGTTAAATGGAATTTTGCCCGACAAACCCGTGCCTGGATCTACAAGTGAGCCTTCGAAGATCTGCACCCTGCTGCTGGAAGCATCTGAAAGCGGCATCGCCTGTATCAGTTCTATGGTCTCCTGGGCAATCTGCAGCGCCCGCAGGTAATTTTCCGCGTTGCTTGTTTCAACTCTGGTCGTCGATGCGAAATAAATAAGACCACCGAAAAATACCAGCCCGACTCCGGTGGCAACAACGATTTCGACGAACGAAAAGCCTTTGCGCCGCATTGTGCCATTGCATTTTCTATTCATTTGTGGCACCAGCCTTACGCCTGGATTTATCATAGACTTGCGCAACGGCCTGTTGAGCCTCGATTGCTGCGAGTTCGGCGACCTGAAGCTGCTTGATTCTGACAAGTGCCGATCTTATGACTTCAGGCTGCTGAGGAACCATGTAGTCAAGCGGCAGCTTGTGAAAATCAAGTGAAAACGGCCTGTTGCCAGGAAACAGTTCGTTCGGCAGATTTCCGAAACTCGGCTTCAGCTGCTTCGTCGACACCTCTCCGGTTTCGGTGTTTTCGGCGCGCCCGGTATTCCATGCAAACTTTTTTGTTCCGTAACGAATGACCTTGCTGCCGGATTTTTTTTCACCGTCAGTCTGTCGAACTCGTTTTACGATATAGGGAAATGCGATCAAAAGAGTCAGAACAAATGATGCAAATACTACTCTGATGACAATCTTGCGCACCGAAGGATTACTGAGCATAATCAACCGCCATCAGCGATCTGGTCTGGCCTACGCTGACCCTTACCGGATATTCCGGGAAATACAGACCGGGGTCGTGAACGATTCTAAGATGCCCGCCCTCAGGCATTCCACGCATTTCAAAAAGATTGTCGACAACCAGATTGCCCAGCAGATTGACGCTCTTACCTTCGAACTCGATACCGCCCTCGGCACTGGCCGAAGTCTGCGAGTTATCATTGAAACAGGTCGTCGCGACCAGAGATGCATGAATATCGGCTGACGGACCGGAGCTCTTGATGACAAATCTGCCATACATCAGATAGATACCCAGATAATCTTCGTCTGGATTGAGTGGCGCCAGATCACCAATATTGCATTTACCTTCACCCAGTATGATCTTTCCTTTGCCACGATACTTCTGAACGCCAGAAAGATCGAGGGTCTGATCAGTTTTGCCGGCAATCAGAGATATCCCGTCGAGGTCAAGAGTCTTCTGACCATCGATGGTTCTGACACGATCTTTTACAAACTCATCAGGTGTCTGATAGTAGTAGGCAATATTACGCAAAGACTGATCGAAAGCGGGAAACACATCGTAGCCTTCGACGCCACCTCTGACTGCTGTCGGAGTTTTAGCCGAAATTGCGCCGGCGCCAAAAAAGAAGTTATTGATCGAAAAGTGTTCGACAGGCATCGACATCAGCCGGTTGGTTCGTGAATCGACAGGTGGATTAAGGACTTTTCCGCTGAATGTCTCCGGGGTTTTCTCGTAGTGCAGCGCAACCGCCGGAAAAGAAACGGGCACGATCTGATCTTTCAGATCGAAGTTAACTTCAATCTTGTCGGTAAAAGCGATCTTAAAAAAGCGCAAAAAGACTGGTCCTTCGACGTAGACGGGCGTGTTACGCGCTTCGCCAAAAAGCAGCGGCATCTTTCCACCGGCAGCACGCATCGGGTTTGATTTTTCGACCTCATCAAAATAGCTGAAAATACCTACAAACGGATGCTGACTGACAAACGAGTTGTCCTGAGTAATTCTGGTGTAATCGGTATAGCCATAATGATATTGCCAGCTGGCCATCAAGGTATTGACAAGAGACCGAAACGCCTCTGAATTGGCGGGATTACCACCCGCCTTCAGGTAATCCTGATAAATCATGTAGCTGATCGTGCCTTCCTGTTGGGAATCAGCTTTGGCCGAGTCTACTATTGCCTTGTAGATCGTCACCAGCTCGTTGGTTTTATGAAAGTCTGCGGTCAAAGAAAATGAACCTGAAACTTTTGAAAATGCAACGGGCGGGTTGACGAAAAAAAGATTTCCATCGCTAAGTCGGGCAAGCGTGCTGTCTTTCATTTTGAAGGCTGCCGGCTGATAAAAAGAACCGAGCAGATACTTGTCTTTGTCAAAATCAAGATCAAGAATTACCGGTGGTGTTTCTGCGCTCTTGCTGCCTTCGGGAAACTCCGGGCAGGGTGGATAAGATCGGTTACCAAAGTATGCAAAAGAGTATTTGCCCGGGTCATTAGTGGTCACGCCCTGCACGATGATGCGCTTGTTCGGGTTGTTGAGCGAGCGGCAGAAGGTTTTTACAAAAAGTGCGTATTTATCGAGAAAAGGGTCAGAAAGATCTACTATCCTGATATCACGACGTTCTTTTACTCTGGTTTCGGTGGGGTAATCGCGATACTTTGCCCTGGCAACCAGTTCAACATAGCCAAGATATGCCGGTCGCGGGATTCCGGCAATTCGCCCGGTGATTACCAGGCTTACCTGCCCTGAAACATCGCCACGGCTGCCCAGGGTTTCTTCGACCAGCTGGTTCGTCATTTTGAGCCGGTTTGAATCATAGCTGGCGTTAAAGATTACTCTGGCACCATTCACTGCCTGGTTGGTCTGCCATAACTGATAAATGGCCCCGCCGACAGGGGTGTTCTTATGGTTGACTTCTGCCTTTACCAGGGCCAGCATCTCGTTAACACCAGCCTGGGCAAGAGTTACCGCTCTCTCCTGTTCGATGGTCCGGTTCAGCTGCAGCACTGCGCCGCTTTTGTGCCGGCTCAGACCGATAATCATCACCATCATCACCAGGGCCAGAACGCAGACCAGAAAGAGTACAAAGCCCCGCCGCCCGGAACCGGGCGGCGGGCAGATCAATCTAAGAGGCGCTTCAGGGCGCACGTATTACTTACTCCTATACCTCTGCCAAGAAGTCAGTTACGTGACGTTCAGAAAGCAGGGAATATTACCCGGAAACACTTACCAGCTGCCACCGCCATTGAGGCCTGGCCGGTTCGATGCTTCGGGCAGGGGTTCTTCATCGGGTTTATCGGTTCCAAGGGGGCCAAAGATCGCATCAGCAGCTGCGTCAATACCTGAGCCGGCAGCTCCGGTAGTTGCTTTTTTAGCTGGTGCCAGCTGATCGCCAACAGCTCTTGTCAACAGGCTCTTAACTGCCTTGGTGGCAAAATCAGTATCGGCTATTTCATCGAAGGCGCCGCCGCCAATCTCATCGACAATTCCGCCGGTAATCTTTTTGGTGCCATATTTAATTGCCTCGCTGGCTGCTGCCTTGGCAGTGTTTTTGCCGATGACGACGGCATAATCTCTGTCACTGGTAATGCCTTTCTCTCCTGCTTCGATCAAAGAATTACCAGCTGCTGTGAGCACTACAGATGCAATGCCTACCGCCTTGCCGGCAACGTCACAGACGCCCGAAATGGTGGTAAGAATCGGAGCAGCGGGAGCGGCAACCACAGTAGCAGCGCAGACAGCTGCGATAACTTTAAGGGTAAGAGAAACCCCGCTTAAAACCATTCCGGTTTTGCTCATAACATCGCCGGTTGAAACGAGCTTTTGCCCGGCGCCGATGAGGGCATCCTGGTATATGCGAAGCGCATTGGCTCCAGCATCCATGGTACCATGCACCTTAGACGGGTCGGTTGCTGCAGCAGCTTCAAAATCGCCGCTCTTGAGCAGATCCATGGTCTTCTGGGCATCGGCCTTGATTTCCTTGATTTTTGCGTTGGCTTCTTCAATCTCATCTTTATATTTTTTAAAGTCTTCTTCTTCTTTTTGCTTCTTTTCGGCCTCAAGCTCCAGTCGTCTGGCCTCTTCCTCTTTTTCTCTCTGCTTTTTTTCATGCGCTTTCAGTTTTTCCTGAAGGTCGAAAGCTCCGCCAGTTACGCGGTCTCCAATCCAGGCCAGGCCATTCGCAACAGGCGAGACGGCATTATCTCTGATCCAGCGGGCGGCATCTTCGGCGGCACGTTTCGCCGCAGCGGCACCCTCTTTTGCTTCCTTCCAGGCGACTCTGGCTGCGTCTATAGTGTCGATCACTATACTCGCGGTCGTCTCGAGCTGACATTCCTCGATTGCCATGATCTCATCATAAGTCTTCTGGTAATCAGCGACAGCCTTCTCGATCTGGGCTTTCTGGTTGGCAGCCTGAGCCATCACCATCAAAGGAGCAAAGGGCTGCACCAGAAACGCAAACACGATCAGAACAGATAAAAACTTCCGCATATGCCTGCTCATAAGTCAACCTCCGGCAATTTTATCTTCTACCATATATCTATACCTTAATTCTGACAAAAAGTTTTAAATAATACAACAATATCATGAAAAAACAGTAGAGCATTCGGTCAGTAGCGTTTGCAGCCGACAACCTCATATACTTTTTTCATGTACCGGGAGGCAGATCTAATGAATTGACGGCAAAATGTCGATAATATTACTGAAGCCTGATTTGCCGGGCAATAAAAACAGGAAAGAGCAGCATGGAAGCACACAGATCGCATTGCAACAAGTCTATTCTGGTTTTTGCATTGGCCAGCATTCTGTCATTGGTATCGGGAATCGACACCCGGTTGATGGCGCAGGCTCAGGTCAGGCTGAAAGATATTTCACGCCTGAGTGGTAACCGTGAATATCAGGTGCTGGGCTACGGTCTGGTGACCGGTCTTGACGGTACCGGGGACAAAAGTGAGATGAGCATAGAGATGACGCGCGGTATGCTCCAGAAAATGGGCATGGAGCTGACAACCAGTCAGATCCAGAGCAAAAACGTAGCCGCAGTCATAGTAACCGGCATGCTGCCTTCTTACGGCAGAGCCGGTGAACCGTTTGACATCACGATCAGTTCGATCGGCGATGCCAAAAGCCTGCAGGGCGGCGTTCTGCTGCCCACGCTGTTAAAAGGTGGTGATGGTCAGGTCTATGCCGTTGCCCAGGGAAAAGTATCGATCGGCGGCTTTGAGGCCGGCACTGGCGGAGCTGCGGCGGCAAAGGCCGGGCAGAAAAATCACCTCACCGTTGGCTACGTGCCGAACGGCGCAATAATGGAGCGTGGGGTCGACGACCAGTTTGCGCGCAGCGGCAAATTCAGTATTCTGCTGCAGGAAAAAGACACCGTTCTGACCCGCAAGGTTAAAGAAGCAGTAGATCGCCGTTACGGTATCGGCTGGGCGACGATAGTCAATCCCGGCCATATTGAAGTGCGTGTGCCATCGAGCATGTCAGACGATCCGGTCAGTTTTGCCGCCAATATCGAGAATCTGCCACTGTCGATAGACGAGCCCAATCGGGTCGTCATCAACGAGCGAACCGGCACGGTAATCGTCGGCAGCAATGTGCGAATCAGCAAGGTTGTCATTTCGCACAACGGCATCAGAATAGAGATCGACAATCAGAATCAGGAAACAGGCAATGCTGCAGCAAAGCGCAATCAGATTCAGGGCAGCATGGTCGCGGTTCAGGGCGAAACCACGGTTGACGATCTGGTAGCAGCACTCAACGCAATTGGAGCGACCCCCAAGGATCTGATCGCAATATTTCAGGCGGTTAACGCAGCCGGTGCACTGCACGGCGAGCTTAAAATAATGTAATCGCGGCAAATATTTAAGTTTTTTTGCGAATTCCTTGCTATTTTGCTGCGGGGTATGTTATTAACTTTGCAACGTCTTGATTTTTTCGTAACAGACAAGATTTCCCCATGTGAGGTTCCCAAAAGCTATGGTTGCACCAATTTCAATAGAGGACCGGGATCGTGCTAATCAGCACCTGGACCGCTCGATATCATTTTCGATGTGTGGCAAGATCGATCAGGCAATAGATGAAATAAAAAAAGCTATTTCCATAGACCCTGAATTTGCCCAGGCTCATAACAAACTCGGCGATTACTACATGAAAAAGGGCATGGTCAAAGAAGCAGCCGCAGCATACACCCGTTCTCTCGAACTCGACCCGGACAACCAGAACACGAACTTTGATCTTGGCTGTTCTCTCGCCCATCTTGGCAAGCACGAAGAAGCCCTCGGGCACCTGCAGCGGGCACTTGAACTGAAGCCATCGCACACCGAGATTTACGGCCACATCGGCCGCCTGCTCATGATGCGTGGCGAGCTCGAACAGGCTATCGACAATCTGCAGAAAGCCGTATCGGCTGACACAGACGATATCATGGCAAGCTTCACGCTGGCCTGTGCCTTTCAGATGAAAGGCGACAACGATAAGTCAGCCAGGCTTTTCAACAAAGTAATTGAACGCTACGGCGAACTGGTCAACGTTAAGAAACGCTTTGCCGAAGGGCACTACTATATCGGCCGCGCCTATTACTTCATGGGAAATCTGCCGGAAGCCCTCAAACATCTCGAAAAAGCAGTAGAATACGACACCGAAGATGTTGATTACCATTACAGCTTCGGCATGCTTTACAGCGACGCAGACGCATTCTGCTCTCTTGCCGAAGCCCAGCATGCATCTGGCAAGTATTCTGAAGCCAGGGAAAATCTCGAAAAAGCGATCAAGCTCAATCCGCAGAACCCTCACTTCAGCAAAATCAAATCACAACTCGGACTCTAATTCATGAGCAGTTTCTATCTCAGCCCGGCCTTGCAGAAAGACAGAATCGAACAGCTTCCTGAAGCCAAGAAAAAAGAACTTGGCAAGCTCAAGAAAGCCTGCTCTGATTTTGAATCAATTTTTATGCATCAGATGCTGAAGGAAATGCGCAAGACTGTAAAAAAAACCGGAATGGTTCACGGCGGGCAGGCAGAAGAAATTTTTGCCGACATGCTCGACCAGGAGCGATCGAAAACCATGGGCATCGGCCTCGGCGACATGCTGTTCATGCAACTTTCACGATCGATCGTGCCCCCGGCAAGACCTCGCTGACAACCCGGGCGTGCCCCGGATATTTCTTTGGTATTCCTTGAAAGGAAAGCTATTGTGGAAAACCCATCATTCACCTATCTTCAGCTCTGTGAAGAACCTGTAAAAAACATCAAGGCCGTCGCAAAAGCGATGAATATCGAAAACGCCGAAAAAATGAAAAAACAGGATCTGATCCGGGCTATTCTGAAAATTCAGCTCAACGAACAGGGCCTGGCTCTTTCAGAAGGCGTCCTCGATATCATGCCGGAAGGTTATGGTTTTATCAGAACCAGAAGTTACGTGCAGAATGATGACGACGTTTATGTCTCACCCTCACAGATAAAGCGTTATGGGCTGATGTGCGGAGACACCATAGTAGCACAGGTCAGGTTGCCAAAAGACGACGAGAGCTATCACGCCCTGCTTCGCATCGAAGCGGTTAACGGTGTAAACATCGATCGCCTGCGCAACCGGGTCAACTTCGAAGACGGCGTACCGGTGTTTCCGACCGACCGTTTCAAGCTTGAAACCGATTTTGAAGACGTTTCGACAAGAGTGTTCGACCTGATCTGCCCAATCGGAAAAGGCCAGCGCGGCTTGATCGTAGCGCCGCCGAAGGCCGGCAAAACAACGTTGCTCAAGCAGGTTGCCAATGCGATAACCGCCAACCACCCCGAAGTCTTAATGCTGATTCTGCTCATCGACGAGCGTCCGGAAGAAGTCACCGACATGCGCCGATCAGTAGACGCCGAAGTAGTAGCTTCTACTTTTGACGAGCATATAAACAATCACATCAAAGTCTCAGAACTGCTTCTCGAAAAAGCAAAGCGACATGTTGAACTGGGCCGCGACGTGGTGATTCTGCTCGACTCGATCACCAGACTGGCGCGGGCCTACAATATTTCGATGCCTTCGGCCGGTCAGACCCTTTCCGGTGGTGTCAATCCGTTCGCCCTGCATAAACCCAAGCGCTTTCTCGGCGCTGCCCGTAAAATCGAGCATGGCGGCAGTCTTACAGTAATTGCAACCGCTCTTATCGATACCGGCTCAAAAATGGATGAAGTCATTTTCGAAGAATTCAAGGGCACCGGTAACATGGAACTGCACCTTGACCGCAAGCTTTTCAACAAGCGCATCTTCCCGTGCATAGACGTCAAAATGTCTGGCACCCGCAAGGAAGAGCTGCTCATGGATGCCGAAGACCTCAAGAAGATCATCATTCTTCGCCGCGCTTTCGAAGACAAGAGTTCGCAGGAAGTCGTCGAAATGCTGGTTAAAGGCATTTCGAACACCAAAGACAATCGCGAATTTCTCAGCCTGATCAATCCGAACTACAAGAGTTCAACCAGCAAGGGCAGCGACTGACCTGATGATACATAACGAACCCGGCGTATTTACCAATCGCTGCCGTGCCATATTGATTCTTCTGGCCCTGGTGCTTTTGCAGATAAGCGTTCCCCATAGTGAAAGCTCAGCCCTGCATCTCAGCGCTGCATTTTACCAGCCTGCTGAAGAGAGCTGCAATTTCTGGAAGCCGTTTAAACAAATATTCACCGTTACCAGCGCGAGAGTAAGTGACATCAAGGCGAAACTGCCGGCGCCGGCAAAAACCTATAAAATCGTCAGTGTAAGCAGTAACCGGGTTGTGTCAACCAGCAAAGTGTGGCCAGTCAAAGGAAGCATCTCTTCGGGATTCGGTATGCGCAGGCACCCGGTTACCAAACGACGCTCCTTTCACAACGGGATTGACATCAGAGCCAGAAAGGGTACCAATATTGTATGCCCGGCCGACGGCACCGTAGTCTGTGCCGGACATGCAGGCCTGCTTGGCAGGCTGGTCAAGGTCAAAACCGGTGATGGCAAAACTCTTTATTTTGGTCACATGCACCAGATCAAATGCAGCAAAGGGCAACGTGTCAAACGCGGCACCGTCCTGGGTACCGTCGGCAGATCCGGTCGGGCAACCGGCCCCCATCTGCACTTTTCCGTACTCGCTGGCGGACGTTATCTCGACCCTACCAGGTATCTGGCGGCAAAATAAAGCATTTCTCAGACCATCGGGCTGACCTGCCGATAAGTTAGATGAATAATAATTTGTCTGACGGAGACCCACGGATGCTTTATTCCAGAAAATCATGCCAGACAGCATTACTGGTTTTAATGCTGTCTATCGCAATGCCGGCCATGACATTCGGCCGGACATGGCAGTCAGGCGAGCTGCCAAAGCCTGATCAGGCGCTGACTGCTTACGAAAACGGTTATCAGAATTACCGCAAGGGTCTTTTCTCTGAATCAGAAGACTGTTTTATCGAAGCACTTCGGCTCGAACCGAACCTGATCAAGGCTCATTACTGGCTTGGCAAGCTTTATCGAGAGCAGGGCCGGCTTGAAGACGCAATTTTTCACTGGGAAGAAGTCGAACGCCTTAACCAGCTGATCAAAGACAGGCGCATTGCGCTTTCGATTCAGAACAACGAGTATCCTTCTTATCCTCAGATGATCAGGACTTCAGAGCAGGCAAAGAAAGCTCAGGAAGTCTACCTGAAAGGGCTTCATCTGCTCGACGAAGGGCACTGGGACGGCGCCGAAGTTGAATTTCGCAAGGCTGTCGAGCTTTACGGCGGCAATCATGAATATCTTCTGCGACTGGCAAGATTGCTCTGGGATAAGGGTGAGCTACAGGCAAGCGTAAAGTTCTACCGCGACCTGCTGCTGCAAAGAGATGTAAGTATGGCAGATTTCAGCGAAGGCTTCGACCGCATGATCGCAGCACGCATGGACTATGTCGCACAGCCGCTTCTGCTGCGACATCAGGAGCGCTTTGCCGGAAAGCCTGAATATGAAAGAATGCGCGATCTTTTCAAGGCAGTCAGAAATCACGACGTTGTTGCTGCCGGCAAAGTTGTTCAGAAGGTCAACGGACAGGTTATAATCAATCTCGGCATGCAGGAGGGACTGAGCCTTTCGGATGAGTTCAGCCTGAGCATGCGATCTTTTAAAGCGGGCGGACCAATTGCAGACCCGGATACCGGAGTTACTATCGGCCGTGCCCCCGACATTCCTTCTGCCGAGTTGTTGCTGACCAAGGTTTACAAAAATACCAGCTGGGCCCTCATACGTAAGGAGTTTGGCCCGGGAGTGAAAGCAGGTGACCTGATTGAGTTCAAAAAAGCAGCAAGATAATGGCCTCAAGATAATCGCGGCCAATAGAAAAGCTCACCACGACTATTTCATCGTCGAAAAACTCGAAGCCGGGATTGTACTTCTCGGTTCAGAGCTTCGTCCGTGCAGAGAGGGCAGAGTAACTCTGAAAGACTCTTATGCAGAAGAAATCGAAGGACAACTCTGGCTGCATGACATGCACATCGGCTCCAATCCTTTTTCTAATCGGCTAGATCACGAGCCTGAGCGTAAACGTAGATTGCTGGCCCATAAAAGCGAAATCATCAAATGGGGATATAAGGTCAGAACCAGCGGTATGACGATAGTTCCGCTCAAGATTTATTTCAAAAGCGGCAAAGTCAAGGTTGAACTCGGCCTGGCAAAGGGCAAGGCCAAGTATGACAAACGCGAAGCCCTGCAGAAAAAAGATGCGAAACGAGATATGGAAAGAGAACTCGGAGGACGCTACTGATGTTTTCACCCGCCCGGCGCAACCAAACAATGATCTGGACTGTTCTTGCCATGCTGCTGATGTTCACCCCGGCCTTCGTTAACGCACAGGATGGTTATATCAGCGCCCGCAGTTTCGCAGAATCTCAAGGCATCGCCTACCAGTGGTTTCCGCTGCAAAAAATTCTGGTGATGAGGCAGGGACTCAAAATCGTCAAACTGACCGTCGACAGTTCGACTGCCATGGTCAATGGCAGTGAAGTGACCATGGCGGCGCCGCCCAGAATTCAGCAAGGGCAGATAATGGTTCCGGCGGCTTCGCTCAACAGGTTTTTCAGCGCACCCGATCAGCCAGCCGTTCTTCAGACGCCGGCACCAAGAGTACAGGTTCCTCCGTCTCCGACACCGGCTCCTCCCACAATCACACAGCAAACAGATCCTCAACCGGCGCTTCCGACGCCGATAGCCATCACTCCAGCACCATCACAACCCCCGCAACCGATTGCGATAACTCCGGCACCAGCCGTCACACCTCCGGGAGAAGCGGTGCTGGTAGCGCTCAGACACAGTGCTCGGGAAGATCATACCCGGGTCGTTCTTGAATTCAGCGGCGACATTACTTATCGCACCGAGCTGAAAGACGGACTTTACCGGCTGACGATTTCCGGCTGCCGCAATTTGATTCCCACACAGCGCACCAATCCGGTCGGGCGTGATATTGCCAAGCTCGACATCAACAGTGGTCCGGATCGCAAGGGCCTGATTCTGAGTTTTTACCCGAACAACAAGATCGCTCAACCAACGATAGAGACCGTCAGCGGCCCATTCCGCATGATCATCTCGTTTCCTGCACCTGACGCGCAAACAGCCACAGCAGCAGCGACACTGACAGCCAGTGCTCCGGCAGCCATTCCCGCTGCCAGCACGGTAGCAGCTGTAAAACAGCCTGAAGTACCGAAAATGGAATCGGCTCCTGAAATCAACATCGAAGTAGAAGCGGCCAGCCTGAAAAATCCAGAGTTTGCCGGGCGAACCGTAATCATCGATGCTGGACACGGAGGGGCAGACCATGGCTTCAGCTATGCTGGACGCCCTGACGAGAAACAGATAAATCTTGAAATCGCCCGCCATCTCGCCAGTAGTCTCGAAAAAGCTGGTTTCAAGACGGTTATGACCAGAACCAGTGACGTTGATATGTCGCATGATCAGCGTCTCAGCCTCGCCAACCGCCATGGTGGCGATCTTTATATTTCGATTCACCTCGGTGGCTCGGCAGACACCAGCAAAACTGGAGTAGCCTGCTTCTCTTACAGCAAAAAGGGTACTCACGTCGATGAAACAGCGCAGGGAATCAGCTACGAAGCCGTATACAATGAATGGCTCAAAGGCACTCGTTTCGATCTCAGCATTTTTCTGGCCCGCAAAATCAGCGAGCGAATGGTACAACACCTCAGGATCGAAAGCCGGGGCGTAAGAGAGTTGCCGCTGCAGCCTCTCAAATTCATTACGATTCCTGCTGTCGTTGTCGAAGCAGGCATGCTTTCTGACGCAACAGAAGGTAAAAACCTGATCAGTGACAATTATCGAAAGGCGGTTGCACAGTCTATTACCAACGCAGTCGTCGATTTCTTCAACGGCATAGTCATCAACCAGTAAAGAGGCATCAAATGGCTAACAAACGTAAACCTTCACGACATAATCAGGAAAAAGTACTCTTCGTTCTCATGGGCCTGATAGTAATCGGATTGATAGTTTCGGGTTACTTTCTGTTCGTAAGAAAAATTCTGCCAGAAATTACCACACAGAATCAGAGCGAGCAGCAGGTTGCTACAGCCAGTCAGACCCAGCAGACCGGTACAGCCTCACCCGAAGAATTCATTCCGGCTGACGAAGTACATACGCTGAAAATCTATTTTGGCGAAAAAGGGAAAGATTATCTGGTGCCCGAGGAGAGAAGAGTACGTAAGCGCGCCATGCTGATCGCCCAGGCTCGCCAGATCGTTGAAACCTTACTTGAAGGGCCTGCCAGCCCATCTCTTCACCGGATCATCCCGAAGGGAACAGCTTTACGCGGGTTGTTCTTTGAATCTGGCGTCTTCACTGTCGATCTCAGCAGGGAATTTGCAGCAGTCAGCAATCTTGGGGCAGCAGAGCAGATTTTGAGTGTATATTCGCTGGTAAATTCGCTTACCGAACTGGACCCCCGGGCCAAAGTACGTTTTCTGATCAACGGCAGCGAACCGGCAGCTGACACTGGTCATGTCGATCTTTCACAAAACCTGACCAGAATCGATGATCTGATGATGTCCGGGAGTTGAAAGACAATACAAAAGACCGGCGGTAGAT
>JAKJFO010000040.1 GCA_022704885.1 Candidatus Rifleibacteriota bacterium
CAGCGCAGATCAGGAGCATCAAAATGACTGACAGCAAAATTCCTTTTTTCAGCATAGTAATTCCTCCTTGAAATACTTACTAAATAATCATACCCAAAAATCAAATTTTTGCCTAATTTTTTGTACACAAACTTAAACAAGCGCAAACAAAAAACCGGCCGTGAGGCCGGTAAAACGTGCTTTGCGGGGCATTCAAAAATGGTCTTTGGGGAAATCGGTGATCGGGCTTGAAAAACTGACCCGGAAATTTTCGTTGTTGTTATTGCTGTCACCATGCCAGCGACCATGTGCAAAAAAGATTATCTCGATATTGCATTCACCAAACTGCTGGTAATAGGGAGCGTTACGAAAAAGAAGGTGGTCTACCACCGTATCAGCAGGCATCTCAGCCAGTTTGTTAACTTTTTTATGCTTGACGGTCGGGTGGAAAGAGATCATGCGAATGCGCTGTGCCCGATTCTTCATTTCCTGTTTCATCGTCACGAATTCGCGCTGTTCGCCATTGACATTGATATAAAAATTAACCATACCCTCCTGGGTCAGATAGCCATAATAGGTCACGGTCAGAGCCATTTCGCCAGGGCGGTTCAGCCAGTCCATGCGCAGACTGATTGTACCGTTCTCATCCTTGATTTCTTTTGTCTCGGTATGAACGATTTCAAGATCATGCATCTGAGCACCTGCCTGTCCGGCTGCGAACAGCGCTGTAATCAGCACCAGCAACATAATTTTGTAATAACTGTTCATCTTTAATTCCTCCGGAAATAATTCCGCAGGCTTTAAAGCAATTATCGTGCCAACATTTTAATTCGCGCTGCCAGAAACGATCACCATCCCCCGGCAACGGCTTCATCCCGACAAATAGAGACAAAGTAAGATGATTTAACAGCAGACGCTGCTCTAAGTTGAGTTTTGAAGCATTCGAGGCAAAACTCCGCGCGCTCAATAATTGAGCTTTATGCATCATAAATGAGCAATTACCAGTTTGCGTACGGCTGTCCGCTGGAATCTTTCTCCTGTGTCGATGAATAGACATCGAACAGGTTCAAGCGGTTCGAAATGGAACCGACAGGGTCATCGGTCGATGATCTTGTCTGCCAGTCAGCCTTTTCGGTGAACGGATCGACCGGAATCCGTCTGAGATATCGGCGCTCAACCAGTTCTTCAAGACTGGCCGGATAATATTGCGCATCCGCCAGACCAGGCTGCTCTGCCGACTTCTTTTCATAGTAACGGTCAATCGCCTTGCGCATCTCCTTGAGATTTTCGCGCAGCAGGTTCTCTTTCTGGCGGCGCACTACATTTTTGGCAACGGGAACCGCTGTCGCCGAGAGAATACCGATGATCACCGTACAGACGATCAGTTCAAGCAGCGTCAGACCGCGTCTAGTAGTCTGCATAGCTTCTTCCACCCTGGTCTGACTCTCCGGCAGGGCTGCTGCCGGTCGCATCATAAAGTTCAACCCTGCCATCTACCGGATCGTAATGGTAAAGGCCAGAACCCGAACTGCCACGCCATTGCCCCGGCAGGTTCTTGATATGCAATGGTCTGAGCTCTTCGAGTGATTTCGGAAACCGGCCGTTGTTGTCGAGGGCATACTGGTGAACGGCATTGCGAAGACTGCTGAGTTCGAGCATCACTGAAGCATCCTGCGACTTTTTGAGCACGCGGGTATGATGATGTCCGGCCAGTGAGACCAGTATTCCCAGAACCGAGACGACCACGAGCATCTCGATCAGAGTGAAGCCACCTTTGGTTTTTCGTGCAGACTTGTCCATCTCTACCTCAGAGAGTATTCAAAAAGATCACGCACCGGCCTGTCACCGGCAGCCCCTGAGTCTTTGGCAAACCCCAGCGGCTTCAATTCAGCCTCTGAATTGTCGACTTTCAGCTTGAGGATTCTCTGTATTGAGGCTATCTCAGAATTCAGACGCTCAAGGTTTTTTGTTGGCTTGATCAGTGGATGCGCCGCAAATTCGTTCATGCTTGCGGCAACCAGAACAACCTGCTCAAGAGCGGCGTCAGTCATGCCTTCTTCAGCCAGCATTCCTGCGGCATTGGCCAGTCGCTTCTGATTCATGGAAAACCGTGCCCAGTATTGAGGAAAATCTTCAGAAGCCTCTGCCAGAGCCCGGTCGAGCTGCTTAAGCATATCGTGCCTGAGCTGAGGTGGCCGGCGTTCGCCCAGTTGCGGCAGGGGGTGCGACCCGCCAAGCAGCCGTTCATACAGGAAAGCACTGTTTTCGTAAGCTACAGTGACGAGCAAAATCAACAGCAGTCCGTAAAGCACCCGCCGTTCCTTATATCTCAACTGCAGCGTATCGATCACGTCTTCGCGGTGTTTTTTGGCAATATCTACAGGTTTGGTGTCTTTCATTTTACCAGCAACCTCATGGTCAGAACATAGCGTCTGGACTCGGTCATCAATACTTCTTTAATCAGAACCGGCGTCGGCATGGCTTCGAGCTCAGCCAGCAAAGTCCGCACGCCTTCATAATTCGAGCTGAGATTCATCGTAATGTCGTAGCCAGGCACTGCAAGTTTCTCATACTCACGACTGAATGCATATTGCACATTGTCTACCACTACCGAGCTCGCCGCCGCTGTTGCGTGCAGCAGGTCGATCATTTCGGGCAGAGCCGATTCCTGAGGAATCAACGAAAACAGTTCGCCTTTTATCTGCTCAAGTCGAACCAGGCGGCGACTCTGCTGTGTGTATTTTTCGCGAAGGTGGCGAAGGTCGCGTGCTCTTTTAAGACTTGCATCATAGACTTTTGAAGACTGCTTGAGGGCGTCCAATTCTGGCTCCAGCACGAAGGCAGGCAGAAAGAAAAGAAGCAGCAGAAGCAGAAGAGGAACAGGGGCTTTTTCCTTAAGTTTTGCCAGTTCATTTGGATTCATCAGGGCAGTTCCCCCTTTTCTCCGGCATAATCGACTTCGAGGCTGAAAGTGATCACCTCTACCCCCTCGGACTTGCTGCGATTATGACTTTTCAGATTCGGCGCTGAAAAAACTTTCTCGGCAAAAAGATCCTGCAAAAATGCGGTCAGATGCTGCAGATTCACAGTTTCGCCTTCGATGCGAACCCTGACCAGCTTGTCAGGTTTGATACTGATGCTTTTGAAGCGCATTTCGGCCGGCGCCAGCTTTTCCAGCCTGCCAAGCAGTGTTGTCCAGGAAGTCTGACCAACTGCAGACACTCTACGATAATCAGCATAAAACTTTTCGCTGCTTTCGATAGCATCTTCAGGTGGCCGCATTTTGCTGACAGTTTCAGTCACCGAACTGACTTTAGCGTCGAGCGGCTTGACATTCTCACGGTAAAAGGCGTTCACCGATGCGGTGGCATAGTATTTGTAGATCCAGAAAGCTGCAAGAGAAATGGGGACAGCGTAGAGAATGATCAGAGAGGTCTTGAGCATGAAGCTGCTGCCTTTTCTGAACAGAATCGAGGGTTTGAAATTGAGATAGTGTTTCATCGCTTTCCCCTATTTGGCGAGCAGACCAACGCAGGCAGCAAAGGCCGGGCCTTTGTCCAGCATCTGCCTGTCGATCTTTTTTGCCAGTGGAATTTCATTGAGAGGATTGAACAAAAAACAGCTGGTTTCGAAATATTCGCTGAGAAAGTTATCGAGGCCTGCAAACAATGTGCTGCCACCGGTCATAAAAATGGTCGGCAGGCGGGAAACGTTGAACTTTTCCTGAAAGAAGCGAAAAGTCACGTTGAGTTCGCGCAACCAGTTGCCAAATATCCGGTCGATGCGCTGTCTTCTGGGCACCAGCATCTGCAGATCTTCTCGGGTGACCGGAAAGAATTTTTCGGCTTCTTTTGCGCGCATGGCGCTTTCAAGGTTCAGGGAATCAATTTCACTGATAATCTTGGCAAATTCTTCACCGGCAACCTCAATGACACGCTCATACAGCAAAGCACCATTAGAATAGGCTTTAACCACTGTAGTTTCATGACCAACGTGCAGATTCACCACGATCTGGTCGGTGATTTTTTCGGGGTAGACTTCTTCGAACAGGTTGAAGATACCCAGCGACGACGTATCGAATGCCATCACTTCCATTTCGAGATCGGTGGTGATTCGCGAAAGAATATCGATTATATCAGAATTAACGGCAGCGGCCAGCACCTGATAAGTATCTGGCTGATCGCCGGCAACCTGACGCAAAATCTGAAAATCAACCATCACCCTCATTCCATCAGGAATCGGCAGATTCTTTTCGAGACGCCACGAAAGAAACTCCGGAGATTTGCGCTCGTTTTCGGTCAGCTGCATGTGGTTGAGATGAAGTTTGACCCAGCGGTCTGGCAGACCGATAACATACCCCTGCCGACTGTGCTTGACCTTTCTGACCATTCCGGCCAGGGTATCTTTGAAAACCGGCATGTCACTGATGTACGGGTTGGTGAAGTCACCCCCGATAAGCCCGGCGGGCAGTTCTTTCATTTCGAGATTTTTGACGATATAACCCTGCTTGCCGGGGCCATGATCGATTGAAACCAGCTTGATAAAACTGGTGCCGATATCTATGGCAATGAGTTCGGTATATAGATTCATTACAGCACCCCTTCTTCAAAGGTTACGCGGTTCATTTCTTCAAAAGTGGTAAGGCCCTTTTCGACCTTCTGCCAGCCGGCACGGCGCAAAGGTACCATACCCTGAGCCATCGCGGCCTTTCTGATTTCAAGCGGAGACTGGCGGGTCAGGATCATCTGCTTGATCGACGGTGACATTTCAAGAACTTCGAAAATGCCTGAGCGACCCTGATAGCCGGTATCATGGCAGAACCTGCAGCCCTTGCCGCGTTTGAATGCGACATGCTCATGCTCTTTAAAATCGATGGTAAGTCGCTTCATTTCTTCGGTAATGGTATCGTCGTCAACGGTGCAGTTTTTACAGTTCAGGCGCAGCAGACGCTGCGACATGATCAGGTTGAACGAACTGACGAACTCGTACGGGTCGATTTCCATGTTTTCGAGGCGCGAGATGGCATCGATGACGTTATTGGCATGTATCGAGCTGAAAACGAGATGCCCGGTCAGAGCAGCGTTTATCGCTATTTTAGCGGTTTCTGGGTCACGAATTTCGCCAACCATTATCTTATCGGGATCCTGGCGCACGATCGAACGCAGACCTGAGCTGAAGGTAAGCCCCTTCTTTTCATTGACCGCAATCTGCACTATATCAGGCAGCTGGTATTCGACCGGGTCTTCAATGGTGATGAATTTATCTTTGGGAGTGTGAACGAACTTGATTGCCGAATACAAAGTCGTGGTCTTGCCTGAACCGGTCGGTCCGGCGACCAGAACCATGCCGTAAGGCTTTTTAACGTTACGTTTGAACTGCAGCAGATCTTCACCGTCGAGACCGATACGCTGCAGGTCGAGCCCGAGCGCCGACTTATCGAGAATACGCAACACCACGGTCTCACCGAAAATCGAGGGCAGCACCGACACGCGGAAATCAACAAAACGGTCGTCGATTCTCAATTTGAAACGACCATCCTGCGGCACCCGCTTTTCGGCAATATCGAGCTGCGCCATGACTTTGAGGCGCGAAATGATCGGGCCACGCAGTCGCGGTTCGACATCGGAAAGCACCTCGAAAAGCACCCCGTCGATACGATACTTTACCTTGAGCTGCGATTCGTAAACTTCAAAGTGAATATCGCTCGAACGTTTGCGCACACCCTTGAGAATTATCGCATCGACCATTCTGATAACCGGCGTTTCACTGGCAAAACCGGCGGTTTTGGCGACACCGGCGGCCGGCGCTTCTTCTTCCTCTTCGATGACGACCTCGAGTGGCGGAAAGTTTTCGAGATCGCCAAAAACAACCTTTGAATCGAGACTGGTCTCGATCATCAGACTGAGAAGCTTCTGAATCGCCATTTTCGAAGCAACCATCGGCATTATCGGCAGACCAAGCTGAACTTCGAGCTCTTCAATGGCATCGACGTTGCCGGGGTCATGCATGATCAGATAAATGTCACGGGTACTCCGCTGATGCGGAACAAAGCAGTATCGACGCATAAGAGCGACATCAATGCTGTTGAACAGCTCATCGTCGACTTCGTAATGTGCGAGATCGACGTATTCTATGCCAAGTTCCATGGCGACAGCGCGGGCGAATTCTTCTTCGCCGATTACCTTGCGCTCGATCAGTATCTGCCCGATATTGCCGGGAATGGCACCAAATTCGCCGATCAGCTGCTGAATGAATTCAAGTGTGATGAAACCCTCTTCAACCAGGATCTCACAAAGCGTCTTTTTACGAAATGTTGCAGCAAAAGCCTTAACCAGGTTCGAGTCAGAAATTTCGCTGTCGCCTGCCAGCTTCTGCAAAAGGTTATCGACTACGCCACCGGCTTCTCTGACCAGTCTTTCGGCCTTATTGCTGTCAACTATTCTCTTCTTGATTAAAAATTCCTTGAAACTTTCCATTTCTGAGTTCCATCCTAGTTGATTTGCGAGGCCGCTGTAAGAACCGGGTAAAGCAGGGCGATGACCAGAGTGCCCACAACCACTGCCATAGCCAGAAAGAGAATTGGCTCTATCAGCGACGTTATCATGTCGGTCAATTCGGAAATCTCTTCGTCATAATGATCGGCCATGTTCTCGAGCATTTCACCAAGGTTGCCTGACTCTTCGCCAACCTGTATGACTCTTACCATCATTTTTGGCGTTTCGGGAATGCTCTTCAATGCCTTGCCAAAGCCCATGCCCTTTTCAAGCAGTTGTGGCAGCACTGAATAACGCATGGCGACGACACGGTTTTCCATACTGTCGATCACTACCGCCAGGCTGTCAAGAATGGGAATTCCGCCCTCAACCATAGTCGCCATTGTACGGGCAAATTGACTGTAGGCGAAATTCAGCTCCAGATCTCGCACCAGAGGGACCTTGAGCTTGAATTTATCAAGCTTCATGCGTCCATCGGGCGATCGCGAAAAACTGATTACTCCAGCTACTACAAGTATCAGCATGAAAAGCAGCAGCCAGAACCATTCTCCCAGCCATTCTGACGCCGAAAGCAACAGCGAAGTGACCATCGGTAACGGCGCGCCAAGACTCTTGAACAGGCCGGCAAATTCTGGCACAACGGCTACGATCATATAGGTGACCGCCAGGCTCGACACAGCCAGAAGTATCGTCGGGTAGATAAGCGCAGCAATAACCTTGCGTCTGACTGCAATAGAGCTGGTAAAATATTCGGAAAGGCGCTTGAGAATGTTCTCGAGCGCGCCGGCCTTTTCGCCGGCAACGATAGTTTTGATGTAGATATCAGGGAAAACGTCAGAATGCCGGCCAAGAGCGGAGCTCAGCGAGACGCCCTCTCTGATATCCTTGTTGACCTGACGCAATGCCATGTTCAACTGAGTGTCGTCGGCATCGTCGAGCAGCACATCAAGAGCATCGGTGATTGCCATACCTGATTTCAATAACGTTCGCAACAGCTTGGTGAACTCGTTGAGTTCCTTAATCGATACGCCGCCCTTGAAAGTGAGAGCCTCACGCAGCTGTTCGCTGAAGCTTCCCTTTTCGACTGATTCAGAGAGAATATAGTAACCCTTGCTGTTAAAAGCAGTTCGCAATTCGCTCAAAGAACGGGTTTCAAAAACTTCCTCGCGAGTGCGCCCCTGTTCATCGGCATATCTGACTCTGATTCTGTGCATCGACACTCCCCTGAATAAAGCGATCCCAAAATTTCCATTTAAGAGTTTATGTGATTTTAACAGAAATCACAAACTTTTATCAGGAAATTTCAGGATCGCTCAAGACAACAGAGAACCCTTACTCCCTTTCAATGTGAGCTTTCAGTTGATGAAATGCTCATTCAATTCAGCCTGTTTTTGTGTTAATTCGAGAATCCACTGTTGTTCCTGGTCTATCAAAACTTCTTCAACGGCACTGAACCATTCGCGGGCAGATTTGCGGTCTTCAAGCCTGCGATAAAGCTCCCCTATGAGGTACGTCACTACCGGCAGATTGTCGGGATTGTTGATAGTCGACTTTTCGACAGCAATGCGCAGAAATTTAACGGCCATCTGCTGCATTTCGATCTCTGCCTTACGGTTTTCGCTGATACGGCAACACCACGAACCACGTAAATACAGATTGCCAATGTGATACGGGTTGCGACCGGCTTCTTCATAAATCTTGCCGGCAATGAAAAATTTCTGGGCTTCTTCGGGAATTTTTCGGCAGATCGGCAGACTGAGAATTTTCTTTATTCCCGGTACCGAGATTTTGCTTTGAAAAGCCTCTGCATCGGCATAGTCTTCAGGATATGCACAAAAACTGCATTCTGGACACTGTACAAGAAAATACGGCAGCGGATTCTCGCCCAGATAATGAGGCAGAAAATCTGAATCCTGGCCCTGGTGCGTGATCGACGTCACTGTTCTGGCGTCAAACACTGAACCGCAGGCCGGACACGAAAATCCACTTATTTTGAACGAGGTTACCACTGTATCTTCTCCTGACTGTGGTCAGAATATATCCTTAAGATCGGGGGTTGTCAAATCTGATTTACTCTTTGAGTGCTGCGATTCTACCGGCTGCCGAAGGCGGCCAGAATTTTACTTCGGCCCGCCCCTTGACCATTTCACGATCGAGAAGCCCCCACGACCTGCTGTCATGAGAATTGTTGCGGTTATCGCCCATTACGCAGATTTTTCCGGCCGGAATCTTCTGCGGGCCATAAGAACCAAACACGTATTCTTTTACAAAAGGTTCCTTCATCATTTTGCCGTTTCTGTAAAGATAGCCATCTCTGATCTCGATAACATCGCCAGGTACACCAACGACGCGTTTGATGAAGTCTTTTTCAGGCTCGAGCGGGTAAGAAAAAACTACGACTTCACCCACTTCTGGCTCCTGAATCTTATAAATCATCTTGTTGACTATTATCTTCTCCCGCGAATGCAGTTCGGGTTCCATGCAGGCTCCCTCGATAACGAAACCCTGTACCACATACGTCTGCAAAACCAGAAAAAACACGAGCGCCCTTGCGAAATCTTTCGTCCAGTCCCTTAGTCCCTGTTTAATTTTCTGCATCGACCAACTCCATTTTCGGTCATTTGTTTGATGTTATGCCTTTATTCGGAAAGGTTCGCGCGTTTCTTAACGATTTTTATTATTTTTTTCGTACGCCGGCGAAGCCATGCCCGGCTGCATGCAAACAATTCGCGGTACATCAGCAGCAATTACGTCAGCTCAGGAAGCTGGATTTACCCTGGGAAATTTGCGAACAGAGCGGCCATCGCTGTGCGGGTGGTCGATTGGCGGAATCTCGCCTGCCGGCGGTTCCATGAGCTCATCGATATTGAAACGGTCGTCAAGCAGTCCCCACTGATTGTACAGATCGCGCACCTGCCTTTCCGGCGCGCACCGGCTGTACAGCCCCGCACTTTCGCGCTGTCGTTGTATTTCATAAAAGGTTACCGCTGCGGCGACGGAAATATTGAGGCTCTGTACAAAACCCATCATCGGCAGGAAAATGTTGGCGTCAGCCACCTCCAGCGTCGCCTCAGAGCAGCCACCCTGCTCGTTGCCAAAGACAACGACCCATGGAGTTGTCCAGTCGATGCTTCTGAAGTCGACTGCCGCATGTGCCATGTGGGTCGCTGCGATTTTGTACCCCTGACTCTTGAGGTCGAGCAGTCGTGGAGTCAGGGCGTCGACAGTTTCGAGCTGCACCCAGCGTTCAGAACCCTTCGAAACCTCGGGGTTGAGTTTTTCGGGCTTTTTAAGATCAGGAAACCAGATAACGCGATTTATACCGGTTGCATCTGCCGATCTCAACACCGCCGACAGGTTGTGTTGATCGTGTACACTGTCGAGAGCGACAATTATATCGAGCTGTCGTTGATGAATTGCTCTGGCTATTCGATAAAAGCGTCTGGCTGTTGGCATGTTAACTTTTTCTCCGTTCTATGGTGGCGATGGTTTCGACGAAGCCGCGCCTGATATTGATTCTGGCAATATTGAGATTGAGCCAGGTCTTTCTGGCATCGAAAACCGGGTTTATCTGTTTGAAAATTGCGTTAGTGGTATTTCTTGGCACGACCGTCCGATTGAGAAACATGCGTTCGCAGCGAAAAATGACGGTCTTGGGGTCAACCAGTTCGGTATCTCCGATCAGATTAAAATCGACCACGAACAGGCCACGCTTGACGCGACCATGTATTCTGGCCCGGTCTTCTTCGAGATTGATGCGCAGACTGGTCAGATTGCGGGCCCGCGCTACCAGATCGAAAACTCTGGCGATATCAGCGGCCGAAACTTCAGTTTTCAGCCGGATCTGCTGTGAACCGAGAAAGCGCAGACGCCCCTGTGCAAGCTCTTCGAGGCACAGGTGACATTCGGGAAACTCAAAAACGACCCGGTCGATGGTCAGGTTATAATACGAAACCTTTGTGCAGTCGACCCTGATGTTAACAAATTGCCCCGGTTCGGAACCAGAATCAGCCAGAACCTTCAGCGCAACCGGGCGCGGCGTGATTCTGCCAATCTCGGCGATTTCTTCATTGCTGTAGCCGAGCAGCTGAAAAATTCCGGTATCACGAAACTCGGCCGGGTCACTCAAAGCGCGCATGAAAGCTGACTCAAGTTTTGGCTGCATGGCTTCTGAGTCTTCTGTCGATGCAGACACCATCGGCGATAACTGAGCCAGCAAAAGACAAAGCAGCGACAACAGCAACGAACAACGCCTATTCTTCATTGTTGTTTTCCTTAAGCGAGTTGATGATCAGCTCAGCCGTTTTGAGGGGAATCTGACAGCGTTGCCGCAGTTCTTCCGGGCTGGTGCGCGCCAGATTGGCTGTCGACCCGAATTCCCAGAGTGCCTTGCGAATGGTGGCTGGCCCGACACCAGGCAGATTGAGCAATGCCGACTTGAGTACACGTTTGCCATGCGCTTTCTTCTGAAAGGTATTGGCAAAGCGATGTGCCTCGTTGCGCAGCTTGATGATCATTTTCATACCGGCACTGCTGAACGGCAGCTTGAACTCGCTGCCATCCGGTCTTACCAGTATCTCTTCGCGCTTGGCCAGCCCGAAGATCTCGATGTCGATTTCAAGCTGTTCGAGCTCACGCAGCGCCGAGCGCACCTGAGTGATACCACCATCGACGATGTACAGATCAGGCAGACCTGCCTGTTCGCGCAGAAGCCTGGTAAAGCGGCGACGCGTGACCTCGCCGATCGAAGCCGGATCATCGCCGCCACGGGCGCTCTTGATGTGATAGAGGCGGTATTCGCCTTTATGCGGCCGCGCGTTTTTGAACACGACCAGCGAGGCCACCGGGTCTGTACCCTGAATGTGCGAGATATCGACACATTCGATTCGCACCGGTGGCTGCCTTAGATTCAGCTGTTTCTGCAGGTCGAT
Organism: Candidatus Rifleibacteriota bacterium; assembly: GCA_022704885.1. The sequence goes on from JAKJFO010000040.1 coordinate 11,405, forward strand.
AACTGCCTCATCGATGCGTTCATTACCCTGCGACTTGATATTGCGCATCACTTCAAGAGCGTTGGCGTCAGCCATTTCGAGCAGCTTGAGAAACTGCCCGCGCTGCGGCCGGTGAAAAGATACACGGCGCCCGCTCTGTTCACTGAGAACCGCAAGCAGAGAGTCACAGGCCTCTGGCTCTTCGCGGCAATAGATGGACGCAGGTATCAGGTTGGCGTCGTAAAATCTTGTCATAACCTCTGAAAGCAGCTCATCGAGGGCAAAGTCGGGGGGCAGACCTGCATCGATAATCCGGTTGCCCAGCATTTTGCCGCCTCTGACAAAGAACACGGAAAACACGACCCGGTCGCTGGCTTCGCTGATACCCCAGAAATCAAGGTTGACCGGCTTGACAAATTCGACTTTCTGGCTGGCGAAAAAGCGCACCAGCGCCGACAGGGTGTCGCGCACCTCGGCAGCTTCTTCGTAGCGATACTGGTCGACCAGTTCCTTGAGCTGGCGTTCGAGCCCGGTAAAATCCGGGTCTACCCGGCCGGCCAGTACATCTATGGCCTTGTTGACCGATACTGCATATTCTTCGGGTTTAACGTCGCCCTGGCAGACGCCCTGACAGATACCAAGGTGGTATTTCAGGCAGGGGCGGACACCCTGCTTTGGCGTGAACTTGCGTTTAACCGTACACAGCCTGAAGTTACGCGAAAGCAGATCGACTATCCGGGCCAGATCATATTCATTGGGAAACGGACCAAAATATAAATTGCCATCGCGGAAAGAAACCTTTCGCACCTTTTCGAGCCGCGGAAACTTCTCGTTGAGTGTCACCCTAATGTATGGGTGCGTCTTGCTGTCTTTGAGAAGCACGTTATAGCGGGGTTTGTGCTTCTTGATCAGGTTATTCTCGAGAATCAGCGCTTCGACTTCGTTGCCGGTAACGATGAACTCGATGTCTTCGATAGCTGAAACCAGAACCGAAGTCTTGAGACTGTCGTGCTGGCGGTTGAAGTAAGACCTGACGCGCTTTTTGAGCGAGCGTGACTTGCCGATGTAAATGATTTCGCCGACCCGGTTTTTCATCAGATAGACGCCGGGGTTGGCAGGCATCAGCGCCAGTATTTTTTCGAGTTTTTCGTTCTGCATCGGCTGTTGTCAGCTATTCAGGCAGTTGCCTGCAACTGCCTCACTTTTCTTTCAGAGGCACAGCCTTTTTGGCTTCTGAATCAGCAACAGCATTGTTCTTGTTACGTTCAGAGGCCTTGCCAGCAGCCTTATCAGCGGCGGCCTCAGCCGCTTCATCATCCAGCGCGACCAGAGACTCCACCACAAAATAGCGAAGCTTGTCATTCAGACCTGAACGAATATAGCGGCCGGTCAGGGCGACCTTGCCATCGAGAATGTTGTCGCGCCGCACTTCCTGCAATAGTTTGATGTTTGATTTGAGCGGAATTCTGCGGCCATCATCTGCCTTCAGAACCCAGCGAAAAAGGTGGCGACGGCGGGCAAGCGGCTGCTTTTCGGCCACGATTCTGCCGCTGATTTTCTCGCTGACCTGCCCCTCAACGCCTTCTTCAACCGGAGTTCCCGAGAGCAGCAGTTGCGGCTCGAGCGCGTCAGCCTTTTCGTAAAGGGTTTCCGAAGCAACCTCCGGCAGCGGCGGCAGAGCTGCAGAAGCAATCGCACCGGCATCTGCCTCGTCTACGATCTCCAGGTCAAGACCATCGTCGTCGTTTTCATCTACTGCGTATTCGCCGATAACTTCGTCAGGCAGAGGCGAATTATCGACGGGCAGTTCTTCAGTCGCACTGCCGGCTTCATCAGCATTAGCTGTTTCTTCGCTCTCTTCTTTAACTTCTTTAACGTCATGGGGTTCTGCCACGGTATCGGTATCTGTTGCGATATCTGTTTCTGTTCCTGATGCTGCATCCAGGTTTGCGCCGGCTGCACTTGCATTGGTTGGTGTTGACAGAGCCTCGATCTCGGCCAGAATCTCGGCGGCGCTCTTTGGCTCATTCGCGAGCGGCACGCCGACAGGAGCCGAAGCGGGTTTTCTGGCTTCAGCTTCTACTTCAGCGATGAGTTCTTCGGTAGTTTTAACTCTGTCTGGCTGCGCAAAGGTTACCGTACCGGTCATTATCATAGCCGGCAGAATACAGGCTGCGGTCATTGCACGTATGATTTTCATTGAGAGATCTGTTTTCATAGCCTGGCTAATATATCATTTTTCGCCAGCAACTGAAAGAGAGCAAACTCAGACTGATGACAGCCGGTGTTGTCAGTGATATAATCGCCTGAATTCAAAAAGCAGAAGGGCAGCCGATCGATGCACAACCTCGAGAATCTCAGTAATGGAGCGGCCGAAGTGGCCGTTGCCGCCGCCGAACTTATCAGAAAACACTTTGACGACACACACCAGATAACTTTCAAAGGCGCAGTTGATCTGGTCACTGAAGTTGATATCGCATCAGAACGGCTTATCAAAAAGCTTCTTCTCGAACGATTTCCTGATATCCGCTTTCATGGCGAAGAAGACGGCGGCGAAGACTGGCGCCATGGGGAGGTCTGGGTCGTCGATCCGCTTGACGGTACAACTAATTTTGCCAACCGGCTGCCACATTTCAGTGTATCGATAGCTCTCTGCCGTGACGGGCAGCCGGTGGCCGGCGCTATCGTTAACCCGATGAACGGCGAGATATACCGCACCTGGCAGGGCGGGGGCGCATGGCTCAACAGCGATCGCATTTTCGTCAGCAAAGTCGAAAGGCTCAACGAAGCGCTGGCAGTAACCGGGTATCCTTACAACCGTCGCGAATGTCTCGACGACCTGCTCGGGCACCTGCGCACAATGCTGCAGCATGTGCAATGTGTGCGCCGCCTCGGCTCAGCCGCTCTCGACCTCTGTTACATCGCTCGCGGCATTTTTTCGATCTACTGGGAAACCAGCCTGAAACCCTGGGATATAGCGGCCGGAAGCCTTCTCGTCAGCGAGGCCGGCGGCAGAGTGTCTAAATATGATGGCAGCAACATGCTGCTCGACAGCTACCAGCTGCTGGCAACCAACGGCATACTGCACGCAGAATGTATCAGACTGCTGAGCGAAAACTGGTCTGAGGCTGCCGCCTCCTAGACGCGTGGGGCGTTCTGCATCCAGCGCGGCTGGCCGGTACTTTCGAGAACGTTGAGCCAGAACATGCTTTCGGGGTCGATGAACTTGCGGTTGCGAATGGCGATATCTATTGGCACGTGCGTAAAACAGTTGTTCCAGATACCGACCAGCATGCCGGTTTTGCCTGCCATGCCTGCATGCACAGCGTTCTGGGCCAGCTGGTTGCAGAAAATGCTGTCTGAAGGAATCGCGCATGAGCTGCGAATTATGTAGCTCGGATCGATGTATTTGAGAGACACCGGGACTTTGCGTTCCTTGAAGTATTTTGCAATGCCCTCGCGCAGAAACACACCGATGTCACCAGACTTGCGATTGCCGGAAACGTCTTTTTCATCCATCGCGCAGAAACGGTCACCAAGCCCCTCAGCCACGACGATTACCGCATGATTTTTCCGCTGAACTCGGTCTAACAGATGCTTGTAAAATCCATTCTCGCCTTCCAGATCGATGGGTATTTCGGGAATCAGACAAAAATTCACATCCTGCGAGGCAATCGAAGCATTGGCGGTAATGTAGCCAGACTGGCGGCCCATCAGCTTGACCAGGCCAACTCCGTTCTGGTAGCCGCGGGCCTCGACATGTGCGGTTCTGATCGAGTCGACGGCGTGCGTAAAGGCGGTTTCGAAACCGAAGGTTTTTTCGATGAAGCCGATGTCATTATCGATGGTTTTGGGTATACCGATCACCGAGATGGCAAGACCGCGTTTCGTGATTTCATCGTAAATTTCCTGCGCTCCACGCAGCGTACCGTCGCCACCGATGCAGAAAAGAATGTTGATATTGTAGTCCATCAACCGGTCTACCATCAGCCCGACCTCCTGTGGCCCGCGAGAAGAGCCGAGAATCGTGCCGCCCTTTTCGTGTATCTCAGAGACGACATCGGGGTCGAGAACCATTGGCTGCAGACCTGATTCTTTAATCATACCGAGATAACCGTAACGGAAGCCATAAATATTCTTGACGCCATACCAGAAATGCAGCTGCATGACGATACCGCGGATGACGTCGTTGATACCGGGACAGAGACCACCGCAGGTAACGATTCCGGCTCGTGTTCGCGCCGGGTCGAAAAAAATCTTTTCGCGTGGTCCGGCCTTTTCGAAAGACAGGGGCTCCTGCCCGCCCGCTATTTCGGCCTTGACCTTGCACAGGCTGTTGTTGAACAGAACACGTTCATGATCTTCGACATAATTTGTCAAAAAATCACCATCGATCTTCGAAAGCTTCAGGGGCGAATCCATCACAGGTTTGCCAAGCGTGCGAATCGTCAGGTCTTCGTGTCTGATTTCCATAGCGGGCCTTTCAAATTTTGGTATTTTCAAAGCTGGTTGACTTTGGTATATTATTCTGTAGTTTATATATATCTGGACAGGCAAAGTCAAGAAACCAGCGAAAGCGAGATCCAGCTTGAATATTTATTTCGGTGTTCCTTCGGGAGATACCAGCAATATTGAAGAGAGAGAAATTTCGAAACGCCTGATCGGCTCTCTGACTACACTCCCCTGCCATACTCGTGAATTCACCACCGACGATCCCTACCCTTTCGACGCCATAAAAGGCACCCCGTCGCTTATTCACGCCTTTCATGCCGCAAAAGCCGGGCTGCCTTGTCAGAAACTGGCTGAGAAGTCGCGCCTGCCGCTGATCGTCACCTGCACCGGCCTCGACGCCTACATCGACATGTATAACAGCGTGCTGCGCCCCCAGCTGCAGGAAGTTCTTGAGGCAGCGCGCAAAGTCATAGTGCCCTACCCGCAGATGGGCAAATTCATCAAATCGCGTCTGATGATCAACACTGAGATTGAAGTGATTGCGCCCGGAGTCTCACCCTTCAATGCTGAATTCGACTTTCCGCGCGAGCATTTCGGATTTATCCCGGGCGAGCGTCTGGTCATGCTTGAAGGCGGTCTGCTCCCGGCAAAAAATGTGCTTTTTGCAATACATTACATCGAAAAGATCATTTCAGATTATCCGGAATTGCGTCTGGTGCTCTTCAATACTCCATTCGACACCGACTATCAGAAACAGGTAATTGCCGAAGCCTCTGGAAAAGCATGGATTAAACTGATCGATCGCCCGGAAGACGGTCTGCTGCCATTTTTGCACCGTCAGGCCGAAATTTTCATCAATGTGTCACACGCAGAAGGTTACAATTCGTCGATGCTGAGTGCCATGCAGACCGGCCGACCCGTTCTCGCGGCCGATGTATATGGCAATCATGCCTTCATCAAAAACGAGGAAACCTTTCCGGGAATGGGCAACGGCTGGCTCTATTTCACCTCTCCGGGCCCGGCCAGCTTCGGCAGATTGCATGACGGAGAAGATTTTACCAGCAAACTGCGCTATCTTCTCGACAATCCTGACCTGGCCGCCGAAGTTGGCCAGCGGGCAGCGCGAATCGTCGCGCAGAGTCACACCGCCGAGAAAGAACTTTATCTGCATCTGCAGGTCTACAAGTCAATTTTGCGCTGAAAACAGGACTCACCAGCCTGTAAGCACCCGCTAATACCTTACGCCGCCTTTTTGAGACTGTCGACTTCGCTGTCGTCAGAGCGCAAAGTGAAACCGGTAAACCGCGAGCGCAGCTTCAAAAGTGTTGCAGGCTGCAGACAGGCTGCGTTGACCGGCGGCAAAGTCTGGTCGAGAGCTTCACCATATTTGAATTTCTGTATGGCATAGCTGCTTATCTTTTTGTCGCAAAGCCAGTCAGCCATCTGCATTATATCAGAATCGGTCAGCAGACCAGGGTGAACCGTAGTGCGATATTCATGTTTGATTCCGGCCGCCACAAGCATTTCAGCAAGGCGCTCATAAGCCGAACGGTCAACCGGTTGCCGGGTAACCGACTGATACTTGTCGAAAGGGGCCTTGAAATCGACTGCGACAAACTGCAGCAGCCTTTCTTCGATCGCCTGCCCGACGATATCCGGAAAAAAGCCGTTGGTGTGCAGTGCCACCTCGAAGCCGTATTCTCTGACTTCGCGCAGGGCATCGAGCAGGCCGGGCTGCAGACATGGCTCGCCGCCGCTGAAGACGACGGCCTCGATGAAGCCCTGGCGATCTTTCAGAAAATTTCTGACAGATTGCCAGGAAAGCGGGTCGGCAGCTTTTTCACCAAGCAGACTGCGGTTGTAACAGAAGCGGCAACGAAGGTTGCAGCCCTGCGTAAAGATTACGCTGGCAAGTCGCCCGGGGAAGTCTATCATGGTCAGGGGCTGCAGGCCCCCGACCAGAATTTTTTCAGAACCGTTTTTTTTCATCGAATCAGACGACTTCTCTTACCAGGTCGCTCGGGCGCATGAGAACGCGGTCGCTGTATTCGCTCTTCTTGCCGGCATTGAACTGAGAAACCGGGCGGAAATAGCCCATGACGCGGGTCCAGATTTCGCAGACCTGGCGATTTTCATCAGCAAGCACTACGCTTTCGGGTGCCAGTTCCTGACCTTCGGCCTGGGCGATGGCAACAGCCTTTCTGGTTTCGATCGCATCGCAGGTAGGGCAATACTGATGTTCACCGGCGATGTAGCCATGTTTCGGACAGATGCTGAATGTCGGCGTAATGGTGATGTATGGCAGCCTGAACTGGGTCAGGGTCTTCTGTACCAGACGCTTGCACGATTCGGCATCAGGTATGCGCTCGCCAACGTAGAGGTGCAATACGGTGCCACCTGTGTATTTGGTCTGCAGCTTTTCCTGGTGGCGCATCACGTCGAACAGGTCGCCCTGGTAATCGACCGGCAGCTGGCTGGAGTTGGTGTAATAGGCTGCCTGCGGCGTGCCAGCCTGAATGATTTCGGGAAATCGCTTGCGATCTTCGCGGGCAAAACGATGGGTTGCGCCTTCGGCGGGAGTCGCTTCGAGATTGTAGAGGTGACCGGTTTCGACCTGGTATTGAACGATCTTTTCGCGCATGAAATCAAGAATCCGCTGCGCCAGTTCGACGCCCTGAGGATTGGAAATGTCATAGGCGTTCTCGGAGAAGTTGCGGATACATTCATTCATACCATTGATACCGATGGTCGAGAAATGGTTGCGAAGAGTGCCGAGATAGCGGCGGGTATAAGGGAACAGACCACTGTCAATTCTGGCCTGAATAACCTTGCGTTTGACTTCGAGGCTCTTCTTCGAGAGTTCCATCAGGTGCTCGAGTCGAGTGGTGAGTGCTTCATAGTTGCCCTTGAACATGTAACCGAGGCGGGCTAGATTGAGGGTAACCACACCGATCGAACCGGTCTGCTCAGCCGATCCAAACAGGCCGTTACCGCGCTTGAGCAGTTCGCGCAGGTCGAGCTGCAGGCGGCAGCACATCGAGCGCACCATGTTGGGCTCGAGATCAGAATTGATAAAATTCTGAAAATACGGCAAACCGTATTTGGCGGTCATTTCGAACAGCGGCTGGCAGTTCGGGTGGTTCCAGTCGAAGTCTTTGGTGATGTTGTAGGTCGGAATCGGGAAAGTGAAAGCGCGGCCGCGATTATCGCCAACGCTCATTACATCGATAAACGCGCGGTTGATCAGATCCATTTCGGCCTGCAGGTCGCCGTAGGTGAAATCGACATGTTTGCCGCCGACGAGCGGATGCTGGGTTTTGAGGTCTTCCGGGCAGTTCCAGTCGAGGGTTAGGTTGGTGAAAGGAGTCTGGGTACCCCAGCGTGAAGGAACGTTGAGATTGTAGACAAATTCCTGAATTCCCTGAAAAACCTGATCGTAGCTGATACCATCGAGTCTTACATAAGGAGCCAGGTAAGTGTCGAAAGAAGAGAATGCCTGTGCACCAGCCCACTCATTCTGCAGAGTACCGAGGAAGTTCACCATCTGACCGAGTGCACTCGAGAAGTGCTTGGGCGGGCCAGCTTCGACTTTGCCCGGTACGCCGTTGAAGCCTTCCTGTAACAGGGTTCGCAGAGACCATCCGGCGCAGTAACCTGAAAGCATGTCGAGATCGTGAATATGCAGGTCGCCTTCGCGGTGAGCATCACCGATTTCAGGGTTGTAGACATGTGAAAGCCAGTAGTTTGCAGTTACCTTGCCGGCCACGTTGAGAATGAGACCACCGAGCGAGTAGCCCTGGTTGGCATTGGCGTTGACACGCCAGTCCTGATGACCGAGGTATTCGTTGATCGAACTGATACTGTCGACCAGCGAGCGACGGCCTTCGCGCATCTGCTTGTGCTGTTCGCGATATACGATATAAGAGCGATTGGTCGTAAAATAATTGTTGGCGATCAGCACGTGTTCAACAACGTCCTGGACTTCTTCGACGTTCGGGGTACCTGACTGGTGACGATGTGCCAGAATATTGATTACCTGGCTCGCCATCCGCATCGAGTCAACCATACCGAACTCGCCGGTTGCCCTGCCGGCTCTCTCGATAGCTGACCGGATTTTTTCCGGGTTGAATGGTACTATGTTGCCCTGACGATTTTCGATGAACTGCAATTCGCGACCCTGCTTCATGACTGCTCCCTGCTTATTGATGATAAAAACGCACGTCAAATTCTGTACACGACAGAATGTATGGAATAAAAATCTCTGGAAATCTGAGAATGCGACTACGAGCGATTAAAGTCTGTTACTTTTTAAATTTTTTCGTTAGCAAACTTTAACTCTCTCTTGTTTTGTGGTGGGTTAGATTACACCACATTTTAGACTGCAAAGTCAAAGCTTTTTTAGAAAAATTTTTGAGTCAATCATAGCGCGCACTTCAGCCTCAATGGCCACGTTGAGCCTGTTTTATCCGCTGTCACAATATACCCCGGGCGGGTGACTTGCATCACCCCAAAGGTTAAAGCAACGTGCACAAAACACACCTCACATTCAGTGTATGAAATTAATAAAAACCGCTCCGGCAGAAGATGCCAGAGCGGCTACAAGTAACTATTACAGGGGATCAGAAGGCGCCGGGTTCGATAAAACCGGCTTCGTTTCCGGTTTCGGTCACCTTGAGCGAACCGAATTGAATACCTTTGATCTTGCCGGTATCGCCCTTGTAATTCGAGCGCAACCGGAAGTTGTTGTTGAGAAAGTCCATCTCTTCGAGACGGGCAACTGCCAGCATATTCTGGTCTGCATCGAGCAGAGCGACCATCAGACCTTTTTCATTGCCGGCGATGAAGTTGCGGATCATGCCGGTATCTTTCGGCCAGTTTTTCATGAGTTCTGGCATGAGCGGACCAGAGGTAACGACGAGTGTACCCTCCCAGCCGGAAAGTTTTTCAGCATGCAGAGTGCCTTCGAGTTCGACTTTGGTTCCGGTCATGAAGTAACAGCGATCGGTGTATACCTGGCGAAAAGGAATTTCGAACACTCTGGCATCGGCAAAGTATCTGCGGCTGACGAGTTCACGCAGTTCTTTGCGATCCATCTGGCTGGTCGAAGAAGCCTTTTTGGAAACCGGCAGCCGAACGATCTTATCAGCCGGCAGATGTCTGACCAGGTGTTCGAGTTCTGTGCCACGCTGCATCAGTATGACCTTGTCCGGTTGCACGATGTCGAGTTTGGCTTTCTTGATGGCGCGGCCGCCATCGCCCTGAACCCAGCCAGTGGTGTCGATAATCAGAGCGTCGGCTTCTTTTTCTGCCTTGCGCAACATTTCAACCAGGCCGGTCAGGGCCGGAACGAAGTGCAGACCTGGCGAATGGGCGCCCAGCAGATACATGTGAGTCGGTTCGAGTTCGGTCAGGAATATTGCCGGTTTGGCCAGCAGAAGCATACCAAAGGTGCCGGGGCAGCCGATGTCTGACTGACCGGTATCACAGTCGAGAATCGCGGTCTTGCCGACTTTGGCCAGCAGGCGATTAGCGAGATAGGTGCTGAAAAAGGTTTTGCCGGTATCGACTTCGCCAAGCACGAGAATCTTGTAGAGGTTTCCCGGTTTCTTTTCGGCAGCGATGCTGGCGGCAAGTTCGTCCCATTCGGCGGGAATCGAGCTGGTTTCCATCTTTGTCAGGGCTTCTTCAGGAGCCTCGATCGTTACAACCGCGTCTTCGATGCCCAGCAGAGGTATTTTCTTGCCCACCGGAACCTTGATCTGTTCGCCTGACCTGACTGGAGCACCAATGATTTCGATGGCTCCAGAGTCCACCTTTACAGCGGCAGAACCATTCAACAGATAGAATTCACTTTTTTTGATATTCAGCTGCATTATTTCTGCCCCTTGTCGAAGACCAGTGACGGCCACATCTCATTGAGAACGTCGTCATTGATTACGGTAACCTTTTCCATTTCGCGATAGCCGAGGTCGAGCTCATCTTCGCTGGTTACAGATTTGACACCCTTGAGTACAATGCCGTCGCCATCTTTACTGTCGATGGTGCCGCAGTAGCAGTCTTCGCGGTTTCTGATAAAAACGCGCTGACCGACCTGCACTTCCTGCGGCTTAACATTTTTGGCAACGCCAAAAATACACATGTTCACTATACCAGGATAGAGCGGAACATCTTCATACATCTTGACGAGCTGTGAAACCAGCTCTTTAACCAGCATCGGGTCTTTTTCTTCTTCGACGATCTTTTTAAGATACTTTATCAGGGCAGGAAAATCAGTTTCTTTGAATGACATCAACTCTTCCTTACTTTTTCAGATATTCGAGGCCGAGCTTGTCAGCACGAGCCTTCCGGGTATCATCGAGACTTCCGGTCCTGGCTGCGGCATCGAGAGACTGCATTTCGCTCAGCACTTCGGTTACTCGTGTCAGTACGTTCATAAACGGAACCTTGTCAGTTTTGACCGTGCATTCAGCTGCCTTTGGATGACCACCGCCACTGATCTTATCTTTGTAATCAGCATAACGTGCCTGCATCGAATCCTGCAGTTCGCCGCAGATCTTGCCGGAATGGACACGGTCACCTGATCCGCGCACCGAAACGTGCGTGTAATCGTGACTGACCGAGCTGACCATGATGATCTGAGCAAGTTTGTCGCCAGCTTTCTGCCTGAGGTCGAACAGCTTGATCGAGCCGATCATTGGCAGCAGCGGCACTTTTGGGCCGACAAACAGATAGATGGCGGTATCGCCAAGCTGCAGCGCGCGAGTCGATGAATTGAGCATGCTGCTGGCGCTTTCCCAGTCCTGCAGAAAGTAATTGAAAATCTTTTCGAGCAGACCTTTCTGCGGCTGTGGCAGCAGGTTCACGAATTCATCGAGGCTCTTTATCTTCGTCAGCTGTTCGGCTTTATCGGCAATTGCGCCAAGAGCGGTCGCGATACATTCGGCGTGATTCACGTTCTTAAGACACTCTTCGCGATCGTGATAGAAATACGAGAAACCGCCACCACCGGTGGCATGCACGAATTCCGTTACGCGCGAAAGCAGCGAAGTGAAGTCACGCTGTTCAGCGTCGAACTGAGTCGGGCGCTCTTTGACCAGCGTCAGCAGATTTTTGAACTTCTGAGCGTATTCGACGAAGAACGGCTTGGCAAAGTCAGAAAGCATGCCAATTACCGGTTCGATCGCCCAGTCGCCCTTGAGACCCATCAGACAGAGAAAATCATCGAAAGTGTCGCGGGTACCACTCAGCGTCGCGATACCATGGGCAAGAATTGAAGTCGAGCACCAGGTATAGGCCGGAACACTCGGATTGAAATAAACGCACTTGCTGGGCAGAGCCGGGGCCGGGTGATGATCGATAATGTAAACCGGCAGCTTGTCGGCATATTTGTCATAAGGTGCCAGAGTGCCCTTGTCGAGCAGGAAAATGGCTTTGGCGCCGGGGCATTCTTTCATTGCCTGTTCAAGTTGCTCAGGCTGCAGCATAAAACCTTCCGGCAGCTTATAGGTGACTTTCCAGCCCTTTTTCTCGAGGGTGCGCTTGAAAATCAGGCCGCTGGTAATTCCGTCCGGGTCGTCATGGCTGAAAACCAGAGCCGTAGACGGCTCACTCATTACCTGCAGAATCTTCTGCAGACCGGTGCTGCCTTCTTTGAGGCGATTCCACTGAGCCTGATAGCCCTCGACGTTGTTGAACTGCTGTTGCAAAATGACCGCTTCTTGCTTAATACATCCTTTCGGTTATTTCTTTACCCAAGCAGTATAGTTGGGCTTAAAGTCTCAGGTCAACAACTAAAAAGACTTATTTGGCAGATCATGAAATCGTGTGGAATGGGCAAATGACTGCTGCTGCCAGAAGTGGCGGATCAGCGCTAATCAATTTTAAAGCGATAATCCTGCGGGTTTTTGCCGCCGACGAAAAGGCGAATGTTGCCATGGCGGTCAGTTCGATAAATCTTGGTGCCGAGCCTTTCGTAGTTGCTGAGAGTCCGTGATGACGGGTGACGAAAGGCGTTGCTGGCCCCAACCATGATGATCCCGATTTCGGGTGAAACCATCTGCAGGAACCTGAAATAATCACTGGTATCAGCCCCATGGTGTGGCACCTTGAGAACCTGGCTTTTGATGGGCTCACCATATTTCAAGATTTCGCGCTCGGCATCTTCTTCGATGTCACCGGCAAGAAACAGCTGAACGCGCCCATAGCGAAGCAGCAGAACTATTGACAGATTGTTGACATCAGAGTATTCCTTGCCGGAAAGCGGCTTTTCAGGATGCAACACCTGCACGAAAAGTTCATTGCCCCATTCCAGCACATCACCAGCCTTGGTGGTGATTCTTTTGATATGCTGCTTGCTGCAGATGGCTTCGAAATCCTTGAAAGCCTCGGTTTCGAATTTTCCCGGCGGTTCGTAGACGACATCGACGTCATAAAGTCTGAGAACCGGCAACAAACCGCCAAGATGATCGTTGTGCCAGTGAGTAATCACCACGCCATCGAGGCGCCCGACCCCTATGCTGCGCAGATAATTGTGGACCAGCTCGCGACCTTCACGACGCGCATCGGTCACCGGAACGTTGGCGCCGCCATCGATCAGATAGTTTTTCCCCATCGGA
>JAKJFO010000041.1:0-4774 GCA_022704885.1 Candidatus Rifleibacteriota bacterium
GGGGCTGTTCTTTTGAGCGCACTCACACCTCGCACTAAGCCACTAAGACACAGAGAAAAATCTCTTTTTTTTGCAAATCCTCAAAAAAAATCCGTTTCATCTGTGTAATCTGCGCCCTCTGCGGATGCTTTTTCTTTCTTATCAGTCCCGCTCTACGAGTTTTCTTCGTGTCTTCGTGTCTTCGTGTCTCTGTGCGATGCTTTCTTATCAGTCCTGATCTCCCGGCTCTCTTCGTGTCTTTGCGGCTTTGTGCGATGTTTTAAAGAATTTTTACCTGTCAACGAACGCAGGATTGCACAAAGCGATTTGAGAGTATAAACTGTAGCCAGCATGAACGCGCACAAGCATGACAGCGAGAATCGCAGCCTGCCCTACACTCTGGCATTCAGGGTGCCGTTGAGCTTTCGCAGTTATCTGACTGCCTGCCAGCAGAAACTGACCGGCATCTGCAATTCATTCGAGGCTCCTGAAAGCGCACATCTGACAGTTAAATTCATGGGGCGTGCCACCGGTTACCTCGACGATGACAAAATCATCGAACTGCTGCCTCAAATTCACCGCATCGCTGCCAGGTATCTGCCGCTCAAAATTTATCTGCGCGGTTTTGATGTGTTCAGATACGAGCACAACCGCATCACTGTGGTATTTTTGAAGGTGATGCCAAACGAGCGACTGCACGCCCTGCACCATGAACTATGCGAAAAATTTGATGAATTCGACTGTTTCGAGCATGCTGATAAAGAGAATTTTCAACCGCACATTACGCTGAGCAAAGATCTCAAACCCGACAACGAAGATCAGATCATGCGGGCAGTCTCGCGCTCACGCAAAATGGCCAAGCGCCACCTGAAGATCGACGACCTTGTCGTGATGGGCCCCAATCGCCTGTTTCCGGTCACCGACAATCTGACGGTTCCCCTCATCTGCCCCCCGGTAAAATAATTTTCAGGAAAACAGTTCTATGCCGCGGTCGAGCCAGGAGATTTTTTCGCGCAGGTCGGAAGCGGCATCGGGGTCGGCGATCTCGCTCAGTGTGGCATTGAGACGATCGCGCGTCTTGATCATGTGACCTACGAGAGTGTTAAAATTACCGATCTTTATCGGCTTAACCTTCTTCTTGCTTTTTATCGAAAGCACCGTGGAAATGTCATCGGGGTCATCAGCCGGAGCAATAAGCAGATCGACGCGCTCGCCAGTCTCGGCGTCGGGCAGATCAGAGGCGTTAAAACGGTATTCGGCTCCACCTTTGTCAGATTTGACAACCAGTGTTTTGCCCTCGCGGCGGGCGATAATACCTTTAAGTTTCTGCATCTGCATTGGTGAACCTCCGTTTTGCGGTGAACTGATAGAAGAAAAACGATAGCGATTACGATCAGGAGAAGAGAGAGGAAGAACGAGACCGGTTGCGATTACGACAACGATTACGATTACGACAACGAAGAGAGAGATAGTTTGACGTTGGCGAGAATTAGCTATAGTATAGCAGCATGAAAACCATCATTCCAGAATTTATGAAAAAGTCGCTCAAAGACCTGCCTTACGTCATTCTTGACCTCGAAACCACAGGTTTCAGCCCGGAAGAGGCAGGAATCACCGAAGTCGCCATCATTTCACTGATAAACGGCAACGAAGAGCTTTTTGAAACTCTGATAAATCCTGAACGGCCGATTCCGGCCGAGATAACTAAAATTACCGGCATAACCGATGCCATGGTCTATGACAAGCCGAAAATCAGCGAACTGGCGCCAATCCTCGACGGAATGCTCGATGGCGCGATTTTCGTTTCGCACAATGTTCCGTTCGACTGGGCGTTTCTCGATTTTTACTTCCGCAAACATCTTAAAAAGCCGCTGCGCATGCCGTCACTGTGTACACTGCGACTGGCCCGCAAATATCTCGGTCTGCGCTCGAACAAGCTCAGCAGCGTCGCCGATTATTTCCGAATCGACCTGCAGAACGCGCATCGTGCCATGAATGATACCCGTGCCGTCAGAGATATACTGTTCGGGTTTATCGATCTTCTCGACAAACATGGCATCAAGACCGGCGAAGATCTTTACAAGCACAGCCTAGTCTTCCCGGAATACCCGCCCACCCGCTGACACCTTTTTGTCATTCTGCGCGCAATCGCAGAATCCAATTTCTACGGCAGGTCTGGCGCAGTTGTGACAAAGATGTCACGTCTGCGACACAATAATCTGGCAAAAACGTTTATTTATCAACATTTGCCATTTGGCACACACTTTGCTTAACTATACTTGCCCGCGTTTGCAGTCGGCGTTCTATATTATTCATTATTGTTCTGGAGTATAATGCAGGCAGGGCAAATTATCGGAGGGGGAGAAAGTTATGAAAAAGGCTTTTATCTTCTGTATCATCACAATCCTGGCAATGCTTGGTTCGAGCGCTGCCGACGCTGCCTACCTGGTTTACCAGAATGGCACACTGCCGATGGTAACCCAGAAAGTCAAGGTTGACATCAACAACCAGGTAGCGGTAACCCGGCTTGAAATGTCGTTTTATAATCCCAACGACTTCACCATTCAGCCTAATATAAGATTTCCCATACACGAGAAGGCTTCGGTTCAGCAGTTTTCGCTGACCGACAGTGAAGGCAACGTTTATGCCGGAACCATCGAAGAAAGCAACAAGGCCACTCAGGTTTTCAACGATGCGAAAGCCGAGGGAATGATGCCGGCGCTGGCCGTACAGAAACAGCCAGGAGTTTTTGAAACCAGTATCGGCGCGATTGGCCCGAAATCACGTGCGACCGTCATGATTGAATACAGTGAGATTCTTCCTTACAGTCGCGGTAATGTCAGCTATCTGCTGCCTTTCAACGTGAAGCAGTATCAGGAACCCAACCTGGAAACCTCAGCTATCAGCGTGACGATCACCGATCAGAAGGAAATCAGTACAGTCGTGTCACTCAGCCACGACATTTATGCCGAAAAAGCAGAAAATGGCACCTGGAACGTCGTATTCGAAAAGAACAATTATCTGCCGGCCGGCGACTTCAGGCTCAACTACGACGTCAAAGCAGAAGCTCTCGCCGCCAATTTCCTGTCAACAAGGCCTGAAGCCAGTCAGGACGGTTATTTCATGCTGATGCTGTCGCCCGCCGAAATCATCAGCGCCGAAGATATCGCGATGCGCGACATCGTTTTCGTCGTCGATACCTCTGGTTCGATGTCCGGTCGCAAAATCGATCAGACCAAGCGCGCCTTCGACTTTTTCGTCAAGCGCCTCAACGAAAACGACCGCTTTGGTATCGTAGCGTTTTCGTCGCAGGTTAACACCTGGATGCCCGAGCTGCTCCCGGTCAGCGAAGAAAACCGCAAGGTCGCCGGTTCTTTTATCGAAATGCTGTATGCCAGCGGCGGTACCAATATTTATGGCTCACTGCAGGCTGCTCTCAAGCTGTTTGACCAGGCTGAAGGCCGCACCAGAACACTGGTCTTTCTGACCGATGGTGAAGCCAGCACCGGCGTCACCGACACCAACACAATAGTGCGCGATTTCAATGCCGCCAATACCGCGCAGGTTCGCACCTTCACTCTCGGTGTCGGCAGCAGCGTCAACACTGTTCTGCTCAACAAAATTGCGGTAGAAAACCGCGGTGAAGCGCTTTATCTGTCAGAACAGTCACAGAATATCGACAAAGAACTTATGGCCTTCTACGAAAGCATCAGCACCCCGCTGCTCGTCGACCTGGCGCTCAACTGGGGTAATGCCGAAGTCACCGATGTTTTCCCCAAAACGCTGCCCAACATTTATCAGGGCACACAGCTCGTCATCACCGGTCGCTACAAAAAAGGCGCTACAGCTGATATCACTCTGACCGGAAACCTCAATACGGTTAAGCACAGTTTCCCGGTCAAAGCCACTTTTGCAGAAGAATCGAACGATAATCTTTTCGTCAGCCGCTTCTGGGCCAAAGCCAAAGCCGACGATCTCATGCTGCAGATGCAGACCTACGGCCAGAAGCCGGAGCTCAAGGACGAAGTCATCGCGCTCAGCAAAAAGTATCAGTTCGCCACTCCGTTTACTTCTTTCGTAGCAGTATCTACTACCCCGGTGCCCCAGGTCAGCCAGCAGGCTGCGGCGCGCAGTAACGCCCGCAACGAGTCCGCCAGTGCACGCAACATTTCAGTCATGGCCAGACCGACCAGTCCTTCCGGCACGGCACCGACCCGCACGATCGTGAAGCGCACCGAAGCAAAATCACTCTCACTCTGGGGTGCGACCGGGTTCCTGCCGATTGGTGCGCTGGCTGTTCCGAACTTCAGAAAAGCCCGCGAGCAGTCGCGGCAAAAGGCCTGTTTCGCTAACCAGCGCGTTCTTATGGGCGCAATCGAAATGTATAACATGGACAACAACACGATGATCACCTCTTTGGATGAAAATACCATGAACGATCTCGTGCAGGGCAAATACCTGAAATCACATATAGTCATGGCAGAAGAAAACTGCTGCTTCGCTTCTACTGGCGAGCTGAACAAGGACGGAATTGTCATCTGCGCCATTCATGGCTCACCCGAACACCCGTTCGATGAAAATACCAGCGACGAAATGCGCGATCAGGTTCGCAAGGGAGCTTTTCTGAGCTTTACTGGCGGCCAGACATCAGGCGAAGTGGTCGAAATCAGATACGAAGGCGAAACCTGGTTCACCCGCATCTGGAACAGCTGGCTGGCCGACGTGGTCAACCTGCTGATCAACGTGCCCCTGTTCATCATAAGCCTTGCCTTCTCGCTGTATGTGATGTACGCTA
>JAKJFO010000041.1:4784-24142 GCA_022704885.1 Candidatus Rifleibacteriota bacterium
AAAATCATCGGCGGTATTATAGCTCTGTTCTCTGGTAAAGAGTCCTGAACCCCGGAGGGGCAACATGTCGACACCGCAACCAAAACGACCCGCACCCATAGCGGTGCGGGCCGTGCAAAACCTTCAGACTGAAGATGCCATAGACGACGCCAAGGTGAAGCGCACACTCGCTTCGTTCTGCGGCTTTACAGTCAACGGCTACATGATGTGGATATTCAAGGCCACTGAAGGCGTATCGTCTGAATCACAACTGTTCTTCTACCTGCTTGCCTTTGTCATGTTGGTGGTGACAGTCAGAGAGCGAGATGCCAGCTACTTTTTCTCGGCCTTTGCACTGTTCTATATTCCGTACATAGTCCTGGCCGCCGGTCTCAGCATTTACTCACTCGCAGCGCTCGCCGCCGGCGCCGTAGTGATCGGCTTCCAGCGCGGCGTCACCATGAAGAGTCTTTCGGAAGGGGCAAGCGGACTGGCGGATGCGCTCAGCCAGAGCAACCTGCGTCGCAAGATTCTCAAGCTGTCGCAGAGCGATATCGATGCTGAACTGCTGCTCGAAGAAGACCTCGGTGAGTTTCGTGAGGTCGAAGGCGAGCTGATCAAGGCCAGAAAGACACACCACAGCGCCAAACCGGCAATGAAAAACCTGCTGAATAAAAGCATCGCACAGGTCGAAGATCTGCAGGTCAAGCATGCGACCGTTCTCGCTCGCAGCGCCGGCCTGACCGGCTTTCTCAAAACGATCGACCGTAAAAAGCTTGATTCCGAAATCGAAAGTCTCAGACAACAGCTGGCAACAGCTACTGACGATGTGGTCAAGGCTCAGCTCGAATCGACCATCAAAATGAAAGAAGATAGAAACCTGAAACTTAATGAACTCGAGACGAGTCTAAACAGGGTGAAGATGCAAAGACTTCAGATGCGTGAAATGTTCAACAGTCTCATGGACCATATGAACACCTTGAAATTCACTGACATAATGTCGATGGAAGCATCGAGCGACAATATGGTTAAAGAAGTCGAAAATCTCAGGTCAGGCCTCGACGACCTTGAGAAGGGCCTGATCGAAGCGGAGAAACTGCGACGATGAGGCGGTAAGACAAGAATCGATTACCCTGCTTCGCCAAGGCTACGCAGGGCAAGCGAGCACGATAAGACAGGAGGAATAAGAATATGAGCAGATTCGATCGAAGTGCGAACCCCGCCATGCGGGCGGAATATTTTGAACGGGCACATACCGGCGGTGGCGCGGTGATGACCGTGCAGGGCGCGATCAACAAAATCGCGATTCTGCTGGTGCTGGTGTTTTCGGCGGCCAGCTTCACCTGGAAGATGACGCTTGAATACAATTCAGCGGCCGGCGGGCTGATGATGGCCGGGCTGATTGGCGGGTTGATCATGGCGATCATCACTATCATGTCGCCGGCGAAGGCGCGCTTTACCGCTCCGCTGTATGCAGTATTCGAAGGGCTGCTGCTGGGCTCTCTGTCGGCAATGGTCAAACTTGCCGCCGGAACCGGGCCTGAAGGTCTGCTGGCGGAAAGCATCGTCATGATGGCGATTCTGCTGACTTTCATGACGCTCGGCGGCATGCTGTTTCTTTACAAAACAGGCATCGTTACAGTCACCGAAAAATTCAAGGCAGGCGTTCTGTCGGCAACTGCCGGCGTGTTCTTTGCCTATCTGTTTTCGATGATTCTCGGCTGGCTGGGCTTCATGAGCCCGCTGCATTCTGGTGGCCTGATCGGTATAGGCCTGAGTCTGATAATTGTCGGCATTGCCGCCTTCAACCTGATTCTCGATTTCGACCTGATCTTCAAGGGCGCCGAGAACAATGCACCCGAGCACTTCGAATGGTATGCCGCCTTCGGCCTGATGGTAACGCTGATCTGGCTGTATATCGAAATATTGCGTCTGCTGCTGATTCTGCAGCGACGTGATTAATCAACTCAAAGCCGCCGCCAGGTTCATCGCCATGATGATCCTGGCGGTTCTTTATATTCTGTTGCCTTACGATCTGCTCCCCGACGGCCTTGGTCGTGTCGGGCGAATCGACGATATCGCGGTGGTGCTGATCATCATTTTCTGGCTGTTCATCAAGCCGCTCATCGACGAAGTTATGGCGAAACGACGCTCTTACAGTTATGGCTCAGGGGCAGGAAAAAGCCATGCTGCCGGGGCACAACCAGAGGCCGATCCATGGCAGATACTCGGCGTGCGCCGCGATGCCAGCCGCGAAGAAATCAAAAAAGCCTACTACGAACTGGTAAAGCAGTATCACCCCGACCGCGTAAACAGCCTTGGCCCTGAATTACAGGCCCTCGCCCGCGAAAAAACCACCCAGCTCAATCGCGCCTACGAGCAGCTGCAGAAGTAAACGATCAGCGGCGGGAGAAGAGGTATTGGGCGACGATCCAGTCCTGGCCACGGTTAAAACCTGACTGTTCGGCGGTAGCAATCAAAAACAAGCGCCAGCGCTGGTACCAGGTCCAGGCCATTTTCTTGCCGTAGACTTTTTCAAGAAGCGGCAGAATATCGAGGCGATTGTCGTAATAGCGCGCCAGCCAGCGCTCGGCTGTCATGCGATATTGTTCACCACTGACTTTCCAGTAATCTTCGACATGCAGACGGTTTTGAAACAACATCAGCAGTTCGGCCGGCATAACCAGACGCGGATTGACCACGGCATTGCCGGGAAAATCGGCAAGGCCGACCGAATCCTGGTAATAACCGAGAGATGAATGCACCTGCTGCTGCAGAAAGAACTTGCCGTCTGGTTTGAGCCACCTTTCGAGGCGGGTGTCCCAGTCGGGGGTCGGGCTGAGCAGGTCAAAGCGTTCGAGGCAGATGATGCGGTCGAATTCTTCGCGATAATCGAGGTCTTCAAACTCAGCGGCAACGATCTTGACATTTTTGATGTCGAGCTCGCCGATCTGTTTCTGCAGATGAATGCTGCGTTTGGTCGAATCGACGACAGCAGTGATATGCGCCTGTGGATACTGACGGGCCAGCCAGAGGGTCATGGCACCCCAGCCGCAGCCGATTTCTAGAATGCGCATACCGTCGCGGGTGCGGGCACGGTCGGCTGACATCCAGAGCATGGTGTCTTCGGCTTCATCAAGGTCTTCGGCACCAGTCGGAAAATAGCAGCAACCGACGTTCAGCCGTTTCCCAAGAAACCGACAGAAAAAATCTTCTTCGAGATCGACATTGCCGGGTTCTTCAGCAATCGGCTGACGCATGGCGGCGCCCATCTTCAGTTCCTTGTGCAGCTGGCGAAAAACGGCATGGCGGGCCTCGACGTCGCCGAGAGCGCCACGTTCGCTGGCCTTACGGCAGAGGTGACGAATCCAGAGGCGGGTCGCGCGCTCTGGCACAATGCCGGTCTCAATCGCTTTAAGCACCAGTTTTGTGGTCAGACTCATGGTTTTCTCCTGCCGGTATACTAGTTCGAATTTTGTATGCTTTAATTTACCAGAGAAACAGTATATTATCTAGGGTGTTATGAAGCAACGCGAATTAAAAATGTGGCGTGACAGTGCGCGCGGTTTTACCCTCGTCGAAATAATGATTGTCATCACGATCATTTCTGTTTTGATGATGCTGGTTTCGTTCAGCTATGTCGGCATTCGCGACAGAATCAGAAAAACCAGCTGTCTCGAAAACATGCGGGTGATCTACAAGGCAGCCACGCTCTGCCAGACCGAACGAGCCATCGAAGGCAACAACCTGACAGTTAAGATGCTCTATGACGAAGGTTACATACGACGGCTGCCAACCTGCCCCTCAGGCGGAAAATACTGGATACAGGGAGAAAAAGACAAGCTGCGCATCAGCTGCAACGAGACCACCGACGGCAGCGATCACGGCTTTTACGAGTAACAGCATGAACCAAAGCAACGTATTTGAATTTTATCTGAATCAGATTTCAGCCAAGTTAAAAGAAAACATGTTGAGCACCGCGCTCGACCTGTGTCGCGAGATGCGCGCACGTCTGCTCGCCAACCCGCCGGTAGACCCGATGATGCTCGGCTGGCAACGCTTTTACGAGTTCACCTGCCTGGTAAAAATGGAACAGGACCGCGAAGCGCTCGAGTTCTTTCTGACCAGCGAACAGCATCCGTTCATTCTCGACCGCAACCAGACGACCTATATGACTTCAGTAGCAGCTGAACTCGCCTGCAACAGCGATAACATCGGGCTCGCGCTCAAGCTGTCGCGCCTCGCCTGGACCATGTCTTTTCGCGACCCCGACATCATTTCGCGGGTACAGAAAGCGCAGAACGCCTGTATTTACTGCGAGCGCCTGCGCCAGAACCGGCTTAATTTCGGCTTTGCCAGGTTTCTGACTGGATTCGGCAAAAGCAATGATATTCCGGTGCTCTTCATTCAGGGACTCGAATGCCTGCTTGCCAATTATAAACAATCCGGCAGCTTGACTATCGCCGCCATACTGCTCAACAGCCTCGGCGACCTTGCCGGCTATCTTGAATCACTGCCTGACAACATCGACCGCCTGCGCCTGGTCGAGCTTGTCGACGCGATCAACAATATACCCGGCACTATCAACGTCACCGGGCACTTTAACAAGGCGGTCGGCCTTCTCGAAGATAACCGGCTGACAGAGCTGGGCGCATTGCTGGCGCAATACCCGAATCTGATCAATGAGAACGATGACAACGGCATGACGCTTTTATTCAAGGCCATTCAAAAAGAGAATCGGCGTGCCGTTGAACTGCTTATCGAAAAAGATGCCGACCTGCACCGCTGCGAAGCCGTTCAAGGCTCATCCCCGTTGCTTCTGGCGGTCAACATCGGCAACGCCGAAATCGTTAAAATTCTTCTCGAAGCTGGCTCAGACCCTGAGATAAAAGGTATTTTCGGGCAGACTCCCTTGATCAGGTCGGTAATCGAAGGGCACATGGAAGTGCTGGCGCTCCTGCTCGAATACGGCTCGCTGCTCGACCGTCGTGACGACGCTGGCAATACCGCTCTGATGTGCGCCATCGAAGATGGCCAGCTCGAAATGGTTAAAGCCCTGATTTACGCTGGCTCAGATGTATCACTCAAAAACGAGGCAGGCATGGGTCTGATACAGATCGCCGAAAGCCTTCAGCAGAACGAAGTCGCCAGATTTCTCAAGCAGCACAACATCGCCTGAAGGCCTCACACAAAGCCGCAGAGACACGAAGAAAAAGAAGAAGAAAAAAACAGCAACCGCAGATCGAGCAGGCCGATGGCCGCAGATTAGCTGCGTGACAATTGCGAGAATAATTAAGAGCAGACACAAGGTTGCACAGCTGCTCTTTGAGATCCTGCGACTTCGTGCAGGATGACGGTGTTGGCCATTTTTTGCATTCTGCGCGCAACGTGACGGATGGCCCTTCTTCGTCATTCTGCGCGCAGCCGTCAGGCGAAGTCACAGAATCCATCTTGAGTCTCGCTTCGAGCCTCTCAAAAAAATCGGCGAAATCTGTGGATGGCCTCTGAATTATTCTTCGAAAAAATTACGGGCGAGGCTGGCGAGCGCGTTGAATTTGCCGCGCATGACCGGCATTTCGGGCAGTGATTCGATGAAAAAGCTGCCGTAACTTTTGCTGACAATGCGGTTGTCGAGCAGCCAGATGGTGCCGCGGTCTTCTTTGTGGCGAATCAGGCGGCCACAGCCCTGTTTGAGCTTGATTGCCGCCATCGGCAGCTGATAATCACGAAACGGGTTGCCGCCGGCTTCCTTGATTTTTTCGTTGCGGGCTTCGAGCACCGGGTCGTTAGGCATGGCGAACGGCAGGCGCGTGATTATGAGATTACGCAGCGCCGAGCCGGGGATATCGACGCCTTCCCAGAAGCTGTCGGTGGCAAACAGTACTGCGTTGCCGTCTTCTTTGAAAAGTTCGAGCAGATGGTGACGTTCGAGCTCGCCCTGCTTGTAGCATTCGAGGCCCTCAGCCGAGAGCGGGCCACAAAGATTGTTGTAAAACTGGTTGAGGTGCCCGTATGAGGTGCATAAAACAAGCGCCCCTCCCTGCGATGCCTGAATGATATCGAACAGGGGGCCGCTCACTTTTTCGACGAACAACGGGCTGGCCGGGTCAGGTATATCAGTTGGCACAAACAGTCGAGCCTGCTTCTGATAGTCGAATGGCGACGGAAAACGGCCTTCCGTCGGTGGTGGCTCCAACTCTTCGTCATCGAGCCCGAGACGGTCTTTGATGAAATTGAAATTGCGCGCTGTGGTCAAGGTTCCGGATACCAGAATCGTACACGGAATCTTTTTGAAGCAGTAATCGAGCATCGGCTGCGAAACTTCGATCGGCAGAGAGTGAAAGGCTGTGTATGTGCCGCTTTTTCGAATATTGGTTGTAAAAAAATGCACATAAAGTTCCCGGTTGGCTGATTCCAGATCGAAAAGCCGTGTAAGTGCGGTGCCCGCCTCATCCAGCCGACTGGCCAGCGAACCAAGCTCAACCATGGGAATTTCAAAATGTTCGGCGTCGTCGTCATACTCATTGAGCAGGTTGTTGAGTCGCCTTGCGAACTTTTTCATCCGGGCCCCAAGTCGTTTGCATTCATCGCGCAACTTGTTGGCGTGATGCACCAGAGTATTGAATTCAGCTCTCTTTTCTTCACGCAGGCCAATGCGCACCCGGTGTTCACCGAGCACAGCGCGTGACGGATCGACAAAAAACGTCGTGATGTTGTCGAAAAGCAAACGGCTGATGTCAGCAGCTTCAAGCCGTGTCGGAATAAGCTCTTCGCTGAGTTCCTGCAGCAGCGAAGCGCGTTCTGATGGCGAAATATCGCCGCGCCCGACCGACAGCATCGAATATATTGTCGAAAAAGTACCGGTTTCGCGGCGACCACGACGCTGATAGATCTTGCCAAACAGACGCTGCATACCCAGTGCTGTTGTTCTGAAGCCAAAGTGACGGGTAGCGGTTTCTTCGAGATTATGCGCTTCGTCGAGAATTACCGCCTTGCAGGCAGGTATGACAGCAGTCTGGGCATATTCAGAGGTCACCGCGCGCATGGCCAGGTCAGAAAAAAGCAGTGAGTGGTTAACCACCAGAATATCGGCCTCACAGGTGCGCCGACGCGCAACATAAAAGAAACAATCGTTGTATTCGTGACATTTGATGCCTGGGCAACTGTCTTTGTCGCAGCAGATTTTTTCCCAGAGAGGTTCGGCCGGAACCCAGCTGAGATCGCTAAGCGAGCCGTCATTTGTAGTTTCTGACCAGGCAACGAGGCGGTTGAAAGGCTCTACCTCGTCGCTTTCGAGCAGAAACTCACCTTCGGTTGCGGCAAGCGCTTCGCCGAGCCGGCGCCGACACAGATAATTGCGGCGGCCCTTTACCAGGCAATATTTGAAGCTGAACGGCAGAATCGAGGCGAGAAACGGCAAATCTTTGTTGACCAGCTGATGCTGCAGGTTAATCGTATTGGTCGAGATGGCGACGCGGCAGCGGTTTTTATTGGCGTAATGCACAGCCGGAATCAGATAGGCCATACTCTTTCCGATGCCGGTTTCACCTTCCAGAATCGCATGGCACGGGGTATTGAGTGCCTCGACGATTTTGCCCATAAGCTGTTTCTGGCCGGCGCGTTCCTCGAAGTTGTCAAGCTTCGCGGCAATTTTTCCGCCTCGCGAAATGAATTCGATCATTTCTTTGCTGTCGAGCAGTTCTGGCGCTTTTTCGACAAAAGGCTCGACGACGACGTAGAACTCGGTGCATTCATTGTCGTGTATGGCAAACCCGATACCCGACTTGCCGCACAGCGACGCAACCGATATGTCAGCATCAGAAGGCTGCAGATTGCCATCGGGATGGTTGTGCAGCATGACATCGCCGGGGCGCAGGCTTCGGATGATGGCCGGAGCAGAATCGTCGTTGCCTCGCGCCAGCACTCGCAGGTTGTCCCAGGTGCCCGGGGCACGGCAGGTAGCAGCCGACAATACCTCAGCGCCGTGCGCCTGTTCAATGGCTTCGATGAGGGTCTGCTGCTCTTCCGGGGGCAGCGGACAGGCTACCGGCCCTGCGCTTTTTTTCGTGGATTTTCTGGCTTTTGCAGCTGACATGCGCTGTATTGTATTGTTCACACCTCCCTTTGTCAATGTACGTTCGACAAAAAGTTGTACTTGACCTCTGACCGGGCACAGAGGCATAATAGCGCGGTATCGAGCTAATTTTTGTCAAGGAGATCACCACATGGCTAAACTCGTAGGCAACGTTCTCATCGCCCAGGGCGGCGGCCCGACTGCCGTTATCAATCAGAGCCTGGTTGGAGCGGTTCTCGAATCAAGAAAGTTTCCGGAAGTTGACCGTGTTTATGGCGCCCTGCATGGCGTTCGCGGCATTATCGAAGAAGATTTCATCGACCTGACCCAGGCCACCACTCATAACCTCGAGCGTGTCGCCTGCACTCCGAGTTCGGCGCTGCTCTCAACCCGTGACAAGCCCGACGCAGACTATTGCGAAAAGATTTTCAAGGTCTGCATGCGGCATAACGTGCGCTATTTCTTTTATAACGGCGGTAACGATTCTGCTGACGCCGTGCGTATAGTCAACGACAATGCTGCCGCTGCCGGTTACGAACTCAGATGTATTCATATTCCAAAGACGATCGACAACGACCTGCGCGTCACCGACCACTGCCCAGGTTACGGCTCAGCCGCCAAATTCGTGGCCTCGGCCTTTGCCGGTATCAACCTCGACAACCGCGCTATCCCAGGCGTATATATCGGCGTCGTCATGGGTCGCCATGCCGGCTTTCTCACAGCCGCATCGGCATTCGCACAGAAGTATGAAGATGACGGCCCTCATCTCATCTACGTTCCCGAAAGAACTTTCGACACCGATACTTTCCTCAAAGATGTCGATGAAGTTTACAAGCGCTTTGGCCGCTGCGTCATCGCGGTATCAGAAGGTATCGTCGGTGCAGATGGCAAACCGATCATCACTCAGCTCATGGGTGGCGATTCAGAAAAAGACGCGCACGGCAACGTGCAGCTCTCTGGCACCGGTGCGCTTGGCGATGCACTTGGCAAGACAATCAAAGACCGTCTCAAAATCAAGCGCGTTCGCTCGGATACCTTCGGCTACCTGCAGCGCAGCTTCCTTGGTATCGTCTCTGAAGTTGACCAGGCAGAAGCCCGCGAAGTCGGCGAGAAAGCCGCCCAGTTCGCACTCTGGAACAACGTCGATGGCTCGGTCGCGATTCGCAGAACCGGTGATTATTCGGTCGACTACTTCCTGACTCCGCTCGACACAGTTGCGCGCGAAACCAAGTCAATGCCGCGTACCTTCATCAACGAGGCCGGCAATGGTGTAACCACTGACTTTCTTAATTACGCCCGCCCGCTGCTTGGCAGTATGCCGAGTTATGAGCGCCTGCAATGCCCGAAAGTGCCGAAAAAGTGAACAAAGGCAAAAATCCACGATCGATAGAAGTTGTCGAAGGTCTGACCGCCAGCGGTCAGGCCTTTGTTAACATCAATGGCGTTCAGTTGCGCGTGCCCGGTTTTCTGCCTGGCGACAAGATCGACATCGAGCTCGATGGTTCTGGCAGAATTATTGACGTGCAGATGGTCGAACCTTCGCCCGAACGCGTGAAACCCGACTGTTTCTTTCATGGTCCCTGTGGCGGCTGCGACCTGCTCGAACTTTCTGAGAAGGGGCGCAAAAAAGAGAAACAGGCGATGATAGCGCGCGCACTCAGCCGCATTCCAGGCGGCTGCGAAGCCTATTTACACAGCTTTACGGCATCACGCGAAATCATTCGCTATCTGCCCCGGGTGCGCCTGCATCAGGGCCGTAACTACGAAGAACGCGAATCGGGCTACCTCGCGGCCGAGAGCTTTTCATCGCAGGTTCCGGGTGGTGTCGTGCCGGTTACCGCCTGCGCTATCATCACGCAACCCCTGGCCCGCAGGCTGGTGGCTGCACGCAAGATTCTCAATCAGGTTCCGATTTTTCTCGAAAGTCTGACCCTGATGTCGTCATCGTCACACCGCTCTGACCGGGTCGTCGGGCATGCCGTGCTAATGAAAGGCCGTCCGACCGGTCATCATTACAAAGATCTGGCCAAGATCATGCGTGCCGCAAACCTCAAAGGGCTGTCAGTCGCCAATCATGAGGGAAAAATCAAAGAAGTCCAGGGCACGGTAAACGTTACCGGCCTGATCGCGCCTGATGTCGATGGCGGCCCTTACGATGCCGAGCCATCTTTCTTCGTGCAGGGAAATATCTTTCAAAACCCGGTGCTGGTTCGCAAGGTTGTCGAGTTATGTAAACCTGCACAAGGTATCAGAATTGTCGAGGGCTTTGCCGGCGCCGGAAATTTCACGCTCGCGCTCGCGGCCAAAGGGGCACGCGTCGAAGCGATCGAATCGCACCCTGGCGCAGTCAGAACCGGCATCCGCAACATCAAACGCAGCGGTTTCGAAGACAGAATAACTCTGCTCGAAGGCGACGCGATAAAAGAGCTCTCACGCTTCAAACCTGAACCCGATGTTCTGCTGCTCGACCCGCCGCGCACCGGCACCCCTTCGATCGGGCGCACTCTGGCGAAGCTGCAGCCCAAAAAGATCGTCTGCGTGTTCTGCGATCTCGACGCCTGCGAACGCGACAGTGCCGCGATCATCCGAAGCGGTTACAAGCTGAGCGAAGCCGCCGGCCTCGACCTCTACCCGCGCACCCACCACGTCGAGCTCATCTGCCTGTTCGAAAAAGCCTGAAAAAAAACGTAAGATCTCGCACTAAGCCACAGAGACAACGAAGAAGTTAGAGCTGTAGCGTAAGAAAAAAGACCTCGCACGAAGCCACAGAGATAACTAAGAAGTCAAAACTGTAGCGTAAGATAAAAGACCTCGCACTAAGCACGGAGACACGAAGAAAGAGCTCTGTCGATTATGAGCACGAGCACGATTACCCTGCTTCGCTAACCCTGTTTCGCTGAAGCTACGCAGGGCAGGCGAGCACTAATGAATGCGAAATGACCGTCATTGCGAGGAACGCAGTGACGAAGCAATCTCACTGAAGTAGAAAGCAGACTGGGCCCTCTACGTCATTATGCGCGAACCGACAGGCAAATTCGCAGAATCCATGTTTTCAGCTCTTTTCTGGATCCTGCGACTTCGCGTAGGATGACGGTTATCCTCGCGTTTTCATTCGGCGCGCAGCGAAGCGGAGTCGCAGATTCAATCTTAATGATGCCTGCTCAGCTCTCCTAAAAAATCTGCGCCAATCGTTGAAATCTGCGGATCAAGTCTTCTCCGTGCCTTGGCGCCTTTGTGCGAGGTCTTCTGGCTTTTCTTCTGGCTTTTCTTTTTCTTCAGGCCTTTTTGCTGCGGTGGGCTTCGAGATAATAGATGGCGGTCAGTATGGCGTCGCCAAAACAGCTGCTGCCCTGGTGTGCGCAAACACCGTCGTGCCACCAGCCGACGAGAAGATCGGAAAAGCCGGCGTGGTAGCTCATGTCAAACGAAGTACCATCAACACCAAGCGTTTCGCAACCAGTCGAAAAATCACTGATTTGCCCAGCCGGGCCGATTATGGTGCCAGAAGCAAGTCGCTCGCCGACGAGATAACGTGTGATGTCACCGGCAATTTCGCCGGCTTCTACCTCCCGCCCGTTTCTGTCGGTTATCTGCAGGCCCTGACCATCGCGGCTTACCCGAGCAGTTGGGCCATTCGGATCGCTCTCGAAAATGATCGAAAGTTCGGGAACTTCACGCAAGCTCTTTTCTATACCGGCAAATGGAATCTCGATATTCTTGAAACCCGGCCCAGCTTCGATGAAACGGTCGACGAGTCCGGCAAGATTGTTTACATAATAGCGGTCAAGTTCGGTCGAGCCGGCCAGACCTGGTTTCGGCGGCGGCGCGGCAGGTTTTGCCTCGAGAATGTCCTTCTCGTCAAGCGGGCCGCCATGACTGGCAAGCAAAGTAAGTGTCAGTAAAGCATCATTTCCGGCACGGTCGAGATAAAGAGAATGCGGCATGTTGCGGCTGATCAGCGCCTGCGCCAGCGAACAGACCGGCGCAGCTTCGCCGGGCAGGAACACGTTGATTCCAGCCGAAAGCAGACTTTCGGTGATGGTTGCTGCGAGGTCTGGCAAGCCTTCAGCGGCCGAATATGCAAGTATCAGACTTGGAAAGTTGCGACAGCTGTTGAGCAGATGGTGATAAAAGATCTGATTTTCCGGTAATTCTGCCCAGGCGAGACGGCTCGCCTGCGACTCGTTGAATATGGCCGGATAAAGCGGTTTCATGCGAAAATTGCGGCGCCGCCAAGAAGAACCGCATCGTTTTCGAAGCGGGCTTCGCGCACCAGCTCACGCCCCTGATCAGCAACCGGCAGAATATGTTTTTTCATGGTGCTCAACAAAGTCGGCATGAAATAACGCTTGAGAGCCATCATACCGCCCCCGAGCAAAATCATTTCAGGATTGATCAGGGTATGAATATTGGCCAGTGCAAGCCCGAGATACTGCCCTACCCTGTCGATAGCTGCCAATGCCAGCTCGTCGCCCTGCTCTGCCGCCCTGCCGATCAGCGGTCCTCTGACGTTTTCGATTCTGCTTTCGGCAAGTTCCTTGATAATACTTTTGCGACCTTTTTTCAGCTCGGCTTTGACGAAATTTTCCATGCCGGTGCCGGAAGCATAAGATTCGAGGCATCCTTTGTTGCCACAACCGCAGACCTGCCCCTCGGGATCCATGCAGATATGACCGATTTCACCGGCAGAATTGGTTGACCCGTGAACCAGCTGGCCATTAAGCACAAAACCTGAGCCAATGCCGGTTCCGACAAAAATATTGGCAAAATTTTCCAGCCCCATGCCGTTACCATATCTGTGCTCAGCCAGAGTTGCGGCGCGCACATCGTTGAGCACCTGCACCTTGAGCTTGAGAGCCTTCGCCAGGGTGCTTCCGAGCGGTGCGTTCTGCCATTTCAAATTGGGGGCATAAATTACCTCACCGGTCGTCGGGTTGATCTGCCCGGCTGAACCAATGCCGAGACCTGCGATATCCTTGTGATCGTGGCCGTCAACCACCTTTTCGACAGCACCGAGAATGACCGAAATAACGCTGTCGAAGCCGGCAGCGGCCTGCGTCGGAAAAATGACCTTCTTAAGAATTTCTCCGTCCTGGCACAATCCGGCGGCAATTTTGGTGCCGCCAAGATCGACGCCAAGACTCAATTTTTTTGCTTTAGCCATACCCTTGCTCCTCTAACCGCCAATTTTGGAAAGTGACGACTCAAAAGTCGATGCATAGCACGCATGTTGCTTCTGCCAGGACGATTTTTCTTTTGCCAGCTGTGCCATGATTTCGCTGATCTGCACTGGAGTCATGCCCCTGACGTTGACGCCGACTTCCGAGTCGAGACAGGGCAGCAGGTAACCGTTGGAAGTGAGCCTGAGCCGGGTGCAGCGCTGACAAAACGGGTGCGAGCGCGAACTGATGAAACCGACGCCGGCCTGACTGCCGGCGATGCGATAATCGCTCGACGGCCCGAACGAACCGTCAGCGACTTTTTCGAGCCGATATTTTTTTGCAATCGTTGCCAACACCTGTTCTTCCGAAATGAACTGGTCGTCTGGTGGCAGTTCTACTGCCTTGAACGGCATTCTTTCGATGAAACGCACGCTGATTGCCCTTGACACGACAAAATCGACGAAACTGAGAATTTCGTCATCGTTAACACCGGGAATCAAAACAGTGTTCAGCTTCACCGGCCTGAGGCCGGCGGCGATCGCGGCGTCGATTCCGGTAATGACTTCGTCGAGGTTGCCGACACGGGTTATCTTTTTAAATGTCTCGGGATTCAGCGAATCGAGGCTGATATTGACGCGGTTGAGGCCGGCCTTTTTGAGTGCTTCGGCATATCTGGTCAACAGGGCGCCGTTGGTAGTCAGGGTTAGATCGTTGAGACCCGGTATTCGTGCAACTTCGGCGATAAAATCAACGATACCGCCTCGAACCAGCGGTTCACCGCCGGTTATGCGCACCTGTTCCACACCTTCGGCGACAGCTGTTTTAATGACTGAAAGAATTTCTTCGTAACGCAGGATCTGCTCGTGCGACTGCTTGCAGATGCCGTCTTCCGGCATGCAGTAGATGCAACGATAATTACAGCGATCGGTTACCGAAACGCGCAGATATTTGAACATGGTTTACTCCGGATACACCATACTACAGCTTGACAGCAGGCAAGTCAAACTTCATGGTTTTGTGATAGAATGACTTAAATCAAGTTGAGTGGAGTTGATAACATGAGAATGTCTCTGATCATGACGTTCGTGATTCTCTTTATTTCAGGCACTATCACGCAGGGGGCCGAAGTCAGCCTCTTTGTCAAAGGCGAATGGGGAAAAGAGGTCAATCAGCTAGGCATCAGGTTTCCGTCGCCTGGCGTGATGCCGGTGGCTCCCTACCAGTGCGTCGGCGGCTATGACGTCGATGACAGCGGCAGATTGTGGCTGACCGATTCGGTCAACCGCATGCTCAAAAGCGTTAAAAACAAAGAATGGTCATATATCATGACCAGTTTCGACAGGATGGGCGATATTGCCTGCTTCGAAAATAAACTCTTCGTGGTAACCCGCGCACCTGATGGCATTGCAGTCATCAACCCCGAAAGCGGCAAGGTTGAACAGCAGCTGCGAATCGACTTCAATAACCCCGGACGCATCAGAATCTTTGCTGCCGGCATCATCGGTGTCGAAGAACCCGGTGTCGGCCTGTGGATCGTTCGTAACGGCAAGGCCGAACTGCACCCGGCAGTCAGCCTCGAGGCGGTCGGCGACAACAAAACATTATACGGCCTGCAGTATAATTTTGAGGCCAGCTCTCGCACCATCGTCAGCGCTGAGCTGGCAGAACAGCCACAGGAACCTGAAACCATCGCGCTGTTCGAGGCTGGCGACAATATAGTTTTCAGCAAAATGGCGGGCCTGCTCAACCAACGTCCGGCCTTTATGGTAGTAACACAATCGAAACCCGCTTTTTTGAGCCTTTACTCGCTCGATCAGCAACAGCAGCCGCAGAAACGCGCAGAACTGCCGGTTCTCGAAGCGCCCTTTCTCACCAGCAACTGGAAAATATGCAGTGATGGCCGTCTTTACGGCTTCGAAGGCACCGCCACCGGCGGCTTCAGGATTCTTCGCTACGACGGCAGAATGTAGCGCGGCTGTCTCGACAGCTGACGACTTTTCGGGTACAATGAATATATAATTTCAGCATGGAGTATATTATGTACAGGAAATTAGCAGCGGTATTCCTGGTCTGGGCAATATTTTCTTCTAGCGCGCTGATGGCGCAGAACGACCCGTTTGGAGAACAGACGACAGTCAGCAACCCGCAGGCTTCCGGCGACATGTTTGGCGTCGATACTGCAGTCTCACCAAAAGTATTTGAAATAAATGGCTCGTGGGTCAATGTACGCTCGGGACCGGGCACCGGAAATGGCGTGCTCAAAACGCTGCCACGCGGCACCGCCGGCATAAAGCTCGAAGAAAAAAACGGCTGGTTCAAGCTTGACTTTGGCAGCGGCCTGGTCGGCTGGGTGCGCGGCGATCTGGTCAAGGGGTTCGAGGTGGCTGCCGGCGCCACAGTGTCGACTCCGAGCGCCAATTCTGGCGCAGCAACTGCTGCAGCCGCTAATGCAAAACAATTCGAACGCTGGGATCGCCACCTTGGTGATGATCTGCTGAATTATGACAAATTCCCCTGGTACTGGCGTCTGAATCGCGCCAGCAAAGCCTTCAAAAAGGGCGACTTCAAAGATGCCTACGATCTCGCCTGCAAATCATCAGGCAACCCGATCGAAGCGGCCTACCTGCAGGCAAAATGCCTCGACAAACTTGGCCGCCATGAAGACGCCGCCAAATTGCTGAAAGCGCTCGAGAAGCATTTTGAAGACATAGTTTTCGAACGCAAAATGCAGGCTTTCGCTGATCCGTATATCAAAGAACCGGTTGTCTTCAAGTTCGGCGGTTTCGACGATATCAACACCTACCGCCAGAAGAAGAGTTCTGGCAGCCGCCTCGGCCTCAACTCCGACGAATACTACGAAAAATACGTAGACATCAAAACCTGGAAATGGCGCTCGAATGCGGCCTACAAAGAATTCGAAAAGATCGGCGGCATCGACTGCAGCGGCTTCGTGCAGATGGTTCAGAAACATGCCTATCAACAGGCCGGCGTCAAATACCCGATCACCAGCGGTCGAGTTTCGACCAGCGGTCTGTGGTCAGAAAAATACACAAAGTCGATCAATCCCGGAGTAAAACCGCCGCCCCCACCCGACATCAGACCCGGTGATATGATTCTGCTCGACTACGGTCATAATCGCTACGGGCACTCGATGATCTACAAGGGCCGCGACGCACAGGGCAACATACTGGTCATGCAAATGGGCGATACCGCTGAAGTAAACGTTCTGCCCGCCCACAAATTTCAGTTTTACAAAGGCACCTACCGCCTGAACGGCATGGATCAGGTGCGCAAAGCTCTGACCGCCTGACACGAACAGGATCGACGCAGTAATTTCCGGTGAGCTGTAAAGCAGGCTCAAATGAACTAATGAAACAGCGCCCTTTTCAGGGCGCTGTTTCATTCAGCCGACTTTTTGACAGTGAATTGCTGACAACGATTGCGATTACGATTACGAGAACGAAAACGATACCATATGCAGAGAGGTATTCTGTGGTATAATTGCGACGCGAAATCTGCAAGCTACACCATGGAAGAATGTATATGGATAACATTGACATCAGCGTCGCAATACCCGTCTACAACGAAATCGACAGCCTCGAAGAGCTGGTCGCACGCGTCGAAGCCAGCCTGACAAAAATCGGTCGCAACTGGGAACTGATACTGGTTGACGACGGTTCGAGCGACGGCAGTTTTGCGAAGATTCGCGAGCTCAAAACCAGCCGCCCCTGGCTGCGCGGCCTTAAATTCAGCAAAAACAACGGGCAGACCGCCGCCATGGGCGCCGGTATCAGGGCAGCACGCGGCGCGCTGATCATCACGCTCGATGCTGACCTGCAGAATGATCCGGCCGATATTCCGCTGCTGCTGGCAGGTATCGAGCAGGGTTACACCGCTGCCGTAGGCTGGCGGAAAAAACGCAACGACACCATGATACGCCGCCTTTCATCACGTTTTGCCAACTGGGTGCGCAACGTCGTCAGCAGCGAAACCATTAAAGACACCGGTTGTTCGCTTAAAGCCTTCAGAGCAGAAGCAATCAAGCCGATAGAGCTGTTCGAAGGCATGCACCGCTTTCTGCCAACACTGGTAAAAATGAACGGCGGCACAGTTATTGAAATTGAAGTGAGTCACCATCCGCGCCAGAAAGGCGTTTCGAAATACAACGTCTGGAACCGTGTCTTCAGGTCGTTTCTCGACCTGCTCGCGATAAGATGGATGAAATGGCGCAAATTGAGGTATCAGATCGATGAGCAAATTTGATTTATGGCTGATTATCGGCCTGGCTGGGCAGATCT
Organism: Candidatus Rifleibacteriota bacterium; assembly: GCA_022704885.1. The sequence continues at coordinate 22,298 of JAKJFO010000041.1, forward strand.
TGTTTTCGATGCGCTTTATCATACAATGGATAGCCTCTGAAAGGCATAAAAAAAGCGTCATTCCCATCTCTTTCTGGTATTTCAGTATAGCCGGCTCTTTTCTGCTGCTGGCTTATTCCATTCACCGCATGGACCCCGTATTCATACTGGGGCAGTCGCTGGGTTCGGTGATCTATTTCCGCAATCTGGTGCTGATCGGGCGCGACAAGCGCAACACACTGGCCGCCCAGGCAGCTGAACTGCCCGATGAATAAACTCAAGGTTCCACGATTTGCCATTAAATCGCTGGGGCTGCTGATTTTTTTTGCGGGCATGCTGCCGGTGCTTTTTCATTGTGGTACTGCCGGGCTTTTCGAAACCTCTGAAGGTCGCTATGCCTCGATTGCCAGACGCATGCTAGATTCGGGCGACTGGCTGACTCCTCGCCATAACGGGCTGAGACACTTCACCAAACCGCCGGTTACCTACTGGTTTGCTGCTGCCGGCATGAAAATGTTCGGCATCAACGAGTTCGGCGCCCGCTTTTTTTTAAGCATTGCTGCCGGCGCTACTGCGCTTGCAACCTGGTATCTCGGCAAACTGCTGTTCTGCCGCGTCACCGGCCTCATCGCGGCCCTGGTTCTTATCAGTTCACTATATTTTCAGACGCAGTTTCGAGGGCTGACAACCGACCCCTTTCTGACTGCCTTTGAAACCCTGATGGCGCTGGCCTTTTTCGCATGGCTCAGCCGCCAGAAAAAACGCTGGTATTTTACGTTCTGGCTGGCAACTGCCGCGGCAATGCTGACCAAAGGCCCGCCTGGCCTGCTGCCTCTCGCCGGGCTGATTCCGGCAGCGCTGCTCACCGGTCACAGCCTTCAGCTCAAAAAGCTTTTCGGCACTGCTGCCGGCTGGGCAATATTCGTAATTTTCGGGCTCGGCTGGTATCTGCTCGTAGCCTTGATGAACCCGGGTCTGCTCACCTACTTTCTCGTTGACGAAACGGTAAAGCGCGTGGCCAGCGACACCCACCAGCGTTCGGCGCCGTTTTATTATTTTCTGGTGCTGCTGCCGGTTGCGATTTTTCCATGGACAGGCTATCTGCTGATTGCTCTAAAAGAGCAGATCAGCCGCTTCCGGAAAAGCCGCAACGCGACTTTCATGCTACTCTGGGTCGGTGTGCCGCTGCTGATATTTACCCTGAGCCGCTCCAAACTGGCGGGTTATACTCTGCCGCTGCTGGTTCCGCTCGCCCTGCTGACGGCGCAGATGCTGCGCCAGACTTTGCTTCGAGCCAACCCGGAAACAACAAGACTGCGTTATTTTGCCGGCCTCGCAATTTTTACGGCGCTGACCGCCACGGCACTGATAATTGCCGGCTGGCAACGCCTCGAAGACTTCAGGCCAATCGCGCAGGTTGCCATTTTTTCTGGCGTTTTCTGGCTTTTTGCGGCGGCGTTTCTTGGCTGGTTTGTTCACAAAGGGCATCGCCTGGGAGTGATTGCGGTAAGCTGCCTGCTGGTTCCGGGACTGATGTTTTTCGTGCTGCCCGGCCTGCATGGCAACGAAGCTTACGCAAAAAATCGCTACCTGACCAGTCAGTGGCGCCTGCTCAAACGCGTTGCGACTCTTCCCGCCAACCAGAAAATTATCTGTATCGACAAAATGATCGAAGGCTGGTATTTTTACACGGGCCGCGATGTAATTACCTGGGATGTCGAACGCAACACCGGATTTGACAAGGAAGCCGCGGCTGCATTAGTATTGAACGGAGACGACGCCCTGCGCCGTGCAGTCGATAACGATACCATGCTGGTAATGCCTGAAAAGCATTTCGAGCGGATAAAAGCCATACTCGACTGCGAT
>JAKJFO010000042.1:0-263 GCA_022704885.1 Candidatus Rifleibacteriota bacterium
TGCTGCTGAGCAGTATTATGAAAGCTACGTGCCCGATGGTTACTCGATGGCACCGCCACTGCAGCAGCATCTGTATTCAGAAACAGCATCGGTCAACGCTGACAGCAGCTGGGTCGAAGAAGATACCACAACCGGGTATCAGACATATACCATTCGCAAAGGCGATACTCTTGGCTCGATTTCGAAAAAATTCTACGGAACGACGCAGCAGTGGAAAAAAATTGCCTCAGCCAACCGCATAACCGACGCCACCAGAATCAAAG
>JAKJFO010000042.1:298-23903 GCA_022704885.1 Candidatus Rifleibacteriota bacterium
CCACAGCGCCCGCGCCAACAGCTTCTCTGCCACTGCCACCGGTTACTCAGAGTGACGATGCCGTTCTATACTCTGACGCCGGACTCCCGCAGATCATTCTGCCCGGCGAAGTTAAACAGCGCAAAAATGATGACTATCACGTCTCTTTCAGTGGCCTGACCGGTCTGGTCAACACCTTCGCTGCCTATCCGCTCGGTGACAACCTGTTTTCGACCGCATTCGGCATGGTCTGGAACAAAATCACCAGACGCGATGGCCAGCGCCTCGAAAACGGCGAAGATGGCGATTTCTGGGAATTCCCGATTCTGATGACCTATGCTGGTGAGAATTTTGAAGTAGCTTTCAAACTGCCCTTCGAATCTTATGATGTCTTTGCGCCAATTACCTACAATTTCCGCGACGGCACCGATTCAGGCATGGGCGATGCGCAGCTGCGCCTCAAATTCACCTCTCAGAACGACGAGATGGCTTCATGTCTCGGCCTTGGCGCTATCTTTCCAACCAGCGACATTACCATCGGCAACACCGAAAACGACAACGCCTGGGAAGTATTTGCCGGTCTCTCAAGCAAACGCAAAGAAGGCGGCAATTTCCATGTCAATGGCGGCTATCAGGCTGGCGATGGCAATACCACTCACGAAGGCGTTTTTGTTAACGCCGGTTTCGAATATGACCCCAACGATTCGTTCACCTTCATGGGCGAAATCAACTTTTATAACCGGGTTAACAACGGCCGCAGCACCGATCTGGTTCTGGGCATGCGCTATCACGTAAAACCGGGCATGTCTCTGACTCTCGCTTCACCAATCGCTCTGAGTAATGACATGTTCTTCGGTTACGACTATCGCCTGCAAGGTTTGCTGCAGTATCACTACTGATCAAAAACGAAATTCCCCCCGTTCTCGTACCGGCATCGTCAGAAACGATGCCGGTGCCGTTTTAGAATAGATCTGGAGTAGCGGGTCTTTTAGGCGGCCAGCAGATAACAGTTTCGCTGTCAGCACAAATGAGATTGGTCAGCACCTCATCTGCCACTGCCGAAGCGCGGTCACTCTCGCCAGCCCGCGGGCCGGCAACATTGAGAATCTGCGGCCGCACCCGCCGCAGCCACTTTAAAATCTTTCTGCAGTCATAATTGTCGATATCTACCGCCAGATATGGTTTTTGCATCCCCTCGGCACATTTGATTGTGAGAGCGGTGCCACGCGAACGCCTGGTTGAATCGTAAAATATCAGCGTAGCCTGCGCATCACGCACGTTGAGACGGGTGCGCTGCTGGTATAGCTGCGTATCAGCCTCGATCAGACAATATTTTTGCGGTATTTCGCCATCTTCGGCCCGGCGCCCGCGCGGGCACCAGCCACCATGCACGATGCCATTGCGCATAGCAAAATCGAGAGCAACCCGGTCGACCCCGGTCTGCCCACCCGAAATCAGCATAGCCAATGCGTATTTGTCAGCCATATAATTATACTCGTGCTTTTAAAAAAGTTTAACTCACCCCGGGAGCACAGCGCAACGCCAGACAGCCCCGGTTCAGATATCTTTCAAGAAAGCGTTGGCCTGACCACGCCCGTAAAGCAGACTGTGCCGGTATATATGCAGATTTTCTGACATTTCGACAGTATCTGCCGGCGGCAGGCACTCTCTTTCGAAGAGCTGATCGAACATGTACAGACGTTGTGGATGATATCTGACCATAAGCGCCCAAAGATCGCGGCGTGTCTCATAGCCGGCATTTTCAAAAAGATGACAGAGCAGTTCAGAATGGCCAGCGGCAACCAGGCGTTCGAGGGTGGCGCCAGCACTGGCGACGGCAAAGCTGTCGTTGCCACCGATAAATGTCAGAACCCACACATCACGCGCACAGAGCCGTCTGGCACTGAACAGATCTTCACCTTCATATTGTGATCTGCCTTTTTTGCAGACGAACAAGGCTCGTGCATGCAAGGGTATTTTTTCATACATCTTCGCAGCAAAACTTTCAGAGTCAATGTTTAACGGGCAGGTGCTACAGTTCATATCAGTTTCCTTCCGTTGCGATCATCGAAACATGGCGATAACGACTGCCACTGTATGGGTTGGCCATGATGGCGCCAATGTATTGAGCTCGCCGACTGCCAACACCTGTCATCGTGTCGAGCGGAATCAGACCCACCGCCGCAAAAATCGGGTTGAGCAGCCAGAGACTGCGCGGTTCGTAGATTTCGAGCCAGTGCCATAACTGCAGCCTGATGCGTTCGCTGGCCGCCTGAAACAGCGAGAGCAGCAGCGCACGATCACGACCAGTTAAAGCCGTTTTAAGGCTGTGTTGTACCAGCTCTTCAGCCAGCGTATCCTGCTGGTAAAGACGTTCGATCACATAATAGTCCTGAAAGCAGCGGCTGCCGATATTGGCCGCACAAAAACCTGTGTCACAATCATGACGCTGACTGCTGCACAGTGGCCTGTGACAGCGTTGTTCAGCTGATCCGGAGACTGGATTGAAAGGACACTTTCTGCAACACATCATAAATTCACCTCGTTTTTTGGTCTCACTTGTTAATCAGCCGAAAAACGATTTGGGGAAAAAATATTTCGTGAAATTTTCAGACGACTGCTGCTATGCTGTAGACAACGCTGACTGCAAATGTTTCGCATGACCGTGAAAGGATTCTCTGATGACTGATGACATATTCGCGGCATCACTGACTGCATTTACCCGCAAGCCTTCGGCTGATACAGCATTCAGGCTGATAACCAGCTGCCGCGACTTTATCTGTCGCCAGGCCATGCGCTGGCGCGAACCGGCGCTGTCACTTTCCGACAAGATGCGCGAAGTCATGAGCGAAATGCTGCTGATTCTGCTCGAAGACTTCGACCCGGCCAGAATCACACATCCCAACTCGGTTCTGGCCTATCTGCAGGCAAAAATCATGCGCCTGACCCGGCCGGATTATAAGCGTCGCCTGGTATTGCTTGATAACTGCGACGAAATCGTCAGCGGCCGCTGCAATTTTTCGCCCGAACGACTGCGCCTGGCCGAAGAAATTTTTATGATTCTGCGTCGAACACTGCTCGGCTGGCATGACTACGAAACCGCCCGTCTCGAATTTCTGTTCATTCATGTTTACCCCGAAATTCGCTGGATCAGCCGATTAGTCGCCAGTCACAGCGGCGAAGACGAAAATGCCCGCATCGAATATGACAAAAAGAGACATCAGAGCTTCAATCGCAGCCTGCGCAATGAGTTATCACGAATGCAGAATGGCGATTTCAAAGAGATTCTGAGCTGGAGCAGCGGCGAGCGCAGCCATCTGGCCTGGCGCCTCATCAATATCGCACCAGCCGAAATTGCCAGTGAACACGAAAGTGAACGGCAGAAACTGGCTGAGTGGCGTGAAACTGTCGACCGGCGTCAACCTCAGCCAATTCAGCTGCTGGTTGTAGCCGAGAAACTTCTTGCCAGCATGAAAAGCACCTGTAAAAAGCTTCTGCCAACAGCCGGCGTTGCTGAAGAAACAGCATCATATGGCGACGAGCCTGACACCGTTCTACAGCTTCTCGGTGTGCCAGCTGAAGAATACGCAGTCGCAGAAGATGCTGCAGAATGGAACGAACCGACTGTCACCATCAACGACAGCGCGACCGCAGAGCTTTTTGAAAAAGTCGCCGGTGAAGTCAGCAACTGGCTCGACAGTCTGACATTCAGCAAAAATACAGCTGAAATGAAAAGTAAAAACACTTATAATTCATATTGAATATCGCATTGTCTGGCCACAGGCCAGCAGCCAAAGCACTGGAGAACACAATGAACCTGACCGCCGGTTGTATCGTCGAATTTTATGCTAAAGGCAGCCAGCTTGAAATCGCAGTAGTACTGAGCGCTGCCGGTGGCAGCGTCAGGCTTCTGCTTCTCAACGGCAAAGAAACCACCGTCACCGAAAAAAAGATATTACTCACGACCAGCCGGCCGGCAACCGGCGTTGCCGATCGCGAAACCTGCCGGCAGAATCTGATCAAAGCTAATGAGCGCCGCAAAGGCATAGCCGAAACGATCAATCTCGAAGAGCTGCACGGACTCTTATACGAAGAGCAACGCGTCTACCCGATCAAAGAACTCGCCGGCTTTCTCTTTGAACCCGATGACGATGACTCGGCAGCCGCACTGTTCAGAACTCTCTGCAACGACAAACTGTATTTTAAAGACAAAAACGACGGCTATCAGCCAGTTTCAATCGAAGACCTTGCTGCCGCGCGAGAACAGTTAGCCCGAAAACAGGCTCAGGAAGACGAAGAAAACAACCTCGCCGAAGCTCTGAAACAGATGGAAAGGGCTGGCACAGCTGCAGATATTCTTGTGCCACACATTATTGATCTTAAGAATCTGGCCGCCTGCGGTGAGGAGGCTAAAATATCAAAACGCCTCGGTAACGCTCTCGACCGCGCTGACCTCAACAACCCACGCAAGCTTTTTCAGGCGCTGGTGAAGGCTGGCATTTTCTCTGCCGACGAAAATCTTGATATTATCAGGTTCAAGCTGCCGGTTGAATTTGGATCTGAAGTTCTGGCAGAAGCTTCGGCAATAGCGGCCATTACACCTGCTGTCAATGGTCGCCGCGATTTGACCGCGCAACGCACCTGGGCCATCGACACCCCAGAAACACGTGACCGTGACGACGCCTTCTCGTTCGAACTGTTGCCGGATGGCGGCTACAGGCTGCAGGTACACGTTGCCGACCCGGCCGAGCTGATCAAGCCAGGCTCAGGTCTTGATAAAGAAGCGGCACGGCGCGGCAGCTCGGTTTACATGCCTGACCAGCGCATTCATATGCTGCCGGCAGGCATATCAGAAGAGCTGTTCAGTCTCAATCACGAAGAAAACCGCATGGCGCTTACATTTTCGCTGCTTTTTTCACCAGACTGCAAGCTGACAGCAGTCGAAATCTTCGAATCGATGATACATATCGAGCATGCAATTGACTACGACACGGCCGACAGCATGATTGCCGAAAATCAGTGGCTGCAACAGGCTGTCGACTTTGCTGAGAGTCTTAAAAAGAGACGCGCCGAGATGGGCGCTGTCATGTTTCCGCGTCAGCCCGAGCTTTCGATCAAGGTTAAAGATGGCGAAATAATTATCGAACGGCGCGACCGTGACGATCTGACTCAGGGCATGATAGCAGAATTCATGATCTGGGCAAATCATGCGGCAGCCGAATACTGCCGCAAAAACTCGATTCCCTGCCTGTATCGCGTTCAGGAAGGCGACGACAACCGCCCCGAATTCGGCGACAGTTTTGACCCGGTGCAGTTCTTTGCCGCGATTAAAACCTTTCGCAAAACCACGGTCAGCCAGACCGCCGGTCGCCACTATTCATTGGGTCTGAGCGCATACACTCAGGCAACATCGCCGTTACGTCGCTATTCAGACCTTTTGATACATCGCCAGATCAAGGCTGCCATCAACGGGCGACTGCCTGAATACAGCGTCAGTGATCTGGCACAGGCCGTTCTGATATCAGATTCAGCGGTAAGCAGGGCCGAAGAGATCATGCGCAATCGCGAACGCTACTTTCTGCATAAGCATCTCAAACAGCTGCAGAAAAGCGGCGAAGTCGTTTTTGACGGCACCATTGTCGAAGCTGGCATCAACGAAGCGGTCTTCTACGTCGACTTTTTCTGCTCATTCAAACACTGCCGACGGCCATCTTTCGACATTGCAGTCGGTCAGCAGGTGCTGGTCAAAGTCACTCAGATCGACCTTTTCGACGGCACCATACGCTTCGACCTGCGCCAGAAATAATTCAGTTTTTCACCTTGATCGAGGTCGAATCTGGCAGCTGCAGAAGCTCGTCATGTACCTTGCGCTTAAAATCTTCGGGCAGACGTGCTTCGTATTCTGAAATGATTTCGATTCCGTCCTGATGAAGCTTTTCAGCATCGCTGAACAGACCCTTTATCTTTTCGAGAGTCAGGTTAAGTTCACGGCTCAGATTCTCTTCGACCGCATGCCACTTGGCGTTGAGCGCGCGGTTGAGCTTCTGATTATGTTCGAAAAGCTTGAAGAGAATGCGTTCATTGCCGTGACTGGCGCCTTCGAACTTGGCCAGCATCAGGCCCATTTCTTCCTTCCAGGCTTTGAGACCTTCGATCTCGCCGACGAGATCTTCGATCTGCTGATCTTTTTCGTTAAGCTTGCGCTGATAATTATCTTCGGTCATGCGCAGCACTTTGTTGCCGCTCTCGGCAATCTTGGCGCGATCGAGTTCGATTTCTTTTTTGAGCTCGACAATCTGCTGTTCATAACGCGCTATAGTCTGCTCCAGCTCACGTTTCTTGAGATAGAGAACGATCTTGCCACCCAGTGCGAACAATGCTGTGATAATTAGAATGAGACCGATAACTTGTATTGCATCCATAGAATGTTTCTCCGTGGCGCACGGACCCGGTTTGCAGGCCCGTGCTCACCAGTGTCTCAGGTAAATTGAATATCGCCGCTGACCGATTCGGCCTTGAACTGTGCGCCATCACTGCCTGAACGCAGACAGGTTCCCTGATTGTTGAGCGGAGTCAGGTCGCCTTTCCAGTCGAGAACGACATCGCCGCTGCGGGTAGTTGCTTCGACGAATTTCCAGGGGCCGCTCATCTTTTCGACGATTATGTCGCCCGAAGTCGTAACCAGCTTGACATCGGTCGCTTCGGTGATGCTGGCTTCGGTGAGCATTATGTCGCCAGAAACCGAGTTGATCTTGAGTTCTTCGATTTTAGAGTCACGTACCAGGAAATCACCTGAAGTCGACTTGATCTGCATGGCGACTTCGCCGCCTTCGACCTGCACGGCACCGCTGACTGTCTCGATCAGAGATTGTCTGAGAATGGCGCCCTGAATTCTGACGTTGCCGCTGACAGTCTTGAGTTCAGCAACCTTGTAATTACCGCGAATACGTATGCCACCCGATACGGTTCGACAGTTCACCGTCATATCGGCCGGCAGAGTTATTTCCATGTCGATAATTGCTTTTACCGGCTGATTGCGATCAAAGCCGACATAAAGTGTATGCCCATCGACACGCATGCCAGACTTTGCAAACCACTGCGCCGGCTGATATTCACCAAGCGTAGCCCGGCTGACCCTACCGCTGACATGCAGCTTGAACTCGTCGCCCTCATGAATGCGTACTTCGCCAAAAACGTTTTCGAACACGAAGGTGTCGCATTCGTTGATGTAGTCAGGCGGGGTAGCGACAAAATCAACCGGAACACCGTCGACAAGATCGCTGCGGTTGCTTACCAGCTCGGTCGCCATGGTGCTGGCCAGATCCTGCATCCAGTTACCAAACTCCTTCATTTTGTCTTTGAATTCGCGGCGGCGCGGCTCAGCCTTCTTCATCGCCTGCTGCACAGTGTTCTGAATGTTCTGCGCCAGGTTCTTGAGATCAAAACCAAGTTTGCCGGCACCACCAAAAGGATTGAAAAAATCGTCATCTTCACGGCCGCGCTGGCGATCGTCATGGTCGGATTCCCGTTCTCTTTCGCGTTCTCTCTCGTTTTCGCGACTGCGCGAGACTTCTTCACGGGCCTGCTCTTTTTCTTCGTTAAGTGCTGCCAGCAGCTTTTCCGATTCTTCTACGGTTATTTTCCCCTCTGCGAGCATATTCAAGATCATTTTTCGGGCGTCAGACATGCTTACCTCCATAATCAACCGGTTATCTCATACCCGTACATGATAATAGCAGCGCAACAAAACTGCAATAGCGCAAGGTTTATCTGCTGCCGCCGACTTCTGTCACACTGACTTCGGCAAAACCGCACTCATTCCGCAATCGGGAAGCCGCACAGGCGATAGCCGCTTCTGAAACATCGCAGCCAATCCAGCTGCGCCCAAGTTTTTGCGCAGCGACCAGAGTGGTACCGCTGCCGCAGCAAAAATCACCGACCAGCTCGCCCGGGTCGCTCAGGGCGACAATCAGCCTCTGCAGCAGTGCCAGCGGCTTCTGGGTCGGGTAGCCAACTCGCTCGTTGGCCAGGGGGTTGATAATGGGAATATCCCAGACGTCATCAACCGGCGTACCTCTCGGGTCGGGCTGGTAGTGCCGGCCGCTGGCCGCCACGATACCGCCTTTGGCATAGCCTGAGGTCTTTTTATAGGGAACCCGCACCGCATCGAGATTGAACCGCGGGCGCGAACTGCGGCTGTACCAGAGCAATGTATCGTGTTTGCACGAAAATCTCGTCTTCGACCGGCCACCGCCGGTGTAATGCCAGATTATCTCGTTGATAAAACCCTGCCGACCAAAGATTTCGTCAAGCATGACCCGCGCATAATGCGAGGCCCGCCAGTCGAGATGCAGAACCAGACTGCCATCAGCAACAAGCAATGATTTCATGACCAGCAGGCGCTCTCTGAGCCATGGCAGATAGCTGTCAAGACTGCCGCTCCAGCGGTCGTCATAGACTAAACCTTCTTTTGTTCCCTGCTGTTCACGGCCGGTTGCAAAAGGCGGGTCGAGATAGATCAGTCGAAAGCTTTCGGGCGCAAGCAAAGGGGCGACATCGAGCATGTCGCCCCTGAACAGTCTGTTTGTGGTTTCAGAAACCAATACTTGCCTCAGCAGTTGCCGAGTTTTGCTGCGAGATATTCCTGCAGCGCGTCAATTTTGACGCGTTCCTGTGCCATAGTGTCGCGGTCGCGCACCGTTACCGCCTGATCTTCGAGCGTATCAAAATCGACGGTAACGCAGAATGGCGTGCCGATTTCGTCCTGGCGGCGATACAGTTTGCCGATTCCGGCGGTATCATCATAAACGGTGCGCCAGCCGCTCTTCTTCATCAGGGTATTCTTGATCTGCATGGCAGTGTTGCGAATCGCTTCGTTGTTTTTCTTGAGCGGCAGCACAGCCACCTTGATCGGCGCCAGTTCGGGGTGCAGGCGCAATACGATACGCTGCTCGTCCTTAACGGTTTCTTCAAAATAAGAATCCATCAAAAAGGCGAGCGTAGCGCGGTCGACACCGGCTGAGGGCTCGACTACGTATGGCAGCAGATGCTGGTTAGTCTCGTGATCAAAGTAAGTCAGCTTGTTGACTGCGTGCGCATTGGGAATCTCACGGCCGTCAGCAAGAACCAGCTTGCCACCTTTGGTGTGACACTGTAGATCAAAATCGGTGCGATTGGCGATGCCTTCGACTTCGTCGAACTGTTTGTTTTCATCTTCGCGCTCAGGGAAGAAGCGATAGAGCAGATCGACGGTCGCTTTGGCATAATGCGCGAGTTCTTCGGGCTTCTGCTCGTATTTGCGAAGATTTTCGGGTTTGATACCGAGTTCGACATACCAGTTGTAACGGTCTTCGACCCACTTTTTGTGCCAATCGACATCAGTACCGGGTTTAACGAAAAATTCGATTTCCATCTGTTCGAATTCTCTTACCCTGAAAATGAAATTGCGCGGGGTGATTTCATTGCGATACGACTTGCCGATCTGGGCAATACCGAACGGCAGCTTACGATTGGTCGAATCGAGCACATTCTTGAAGTTGATAAAAATGCCCTGCGCGGTTTCTGGGCGCAGATAAGCGATGTTGTTTTCGTCAGCGACCGGGCCGACCGTGGTTTTGAACATCAGATTGAACGGGCGCGGGTCGGTCAGATCGTGCTTGTCACCTTCGGGGCACTTTTCGTTGGGGTCGACCTGGTCGGCACGAAAGCGCTTTTTGCACTTGCGGCAGTCAACCATCGGGTCTGAAAAGGTTTCTTCGTGACCTGAATATTTGAGAACCAGGCGGTTCATCATGATGGCGCAGTCGAGGCCTTCCATATCGTCGCGCTCATAAACGACGCGACGCCACCAGGCGCGCTTGACGTTGTTCTTGAGTTCGACGCCGAGCGGGCCGTAGTCCCAGGTGCCCTGCAGGCCACCATACTGGTCACTGCCCTGAAAAATAAAGCCGCGGCGCTTGCACAACGAAATGATTTTATCGAGATCTACCATCTGCTTCTCCCGTCGGTGAATAGTTGCTGTTGCGTCGCAATTATAATCTGCCGCCACTGTAATTGCAATAAACGTCAGAAGCGAAGTTCTCGAGAACGTTTACCCGCTTCGCTGAGCAGATTTTGAGGCAGGTGCGCTGCAAAAGTGCTATAATCTGGCATTATGAATAAATCTGATAACAACAAACCGGTTGTCTGTGTTTTTTGTTCTTCGAGCACCGAGGTAAGCGACTCGATCAAAGTTGCCGGCGCTGAATTTGGGCGTCTGCTCGCCGAAAGTGGCTTTGCTCTGCTTTATGGCGGCACCACCTGCGGGCTGATGAAAATCGTCGCCGATGCCCATAAACAGGCGGGTGGACGACTTATTGGTGTTATTCCAAGTTATATGATCGAGCGCGGCATAAATCACCCCGACCTCGATGAACTGCACACAGTAGAAGATCTGCGCCCGCGTAAGCAGGCCATGCTCGAAAAGTCAGACTACATTGTCGCGTTGCCCGGCGGCATTGGCACCTACGATGAATTTTTCGATCTGCTTACGCTCAAACAGCTCAAACGTCACAATAAGCCGATGTTTCTGCTCGATATCGACGGTTACTTCACTCCGCTTCTGGCTTTATTCAGGCACGGAATCGAGCAGAAAACCATCAAGGCCGAACATCTCGATCTGTTCAAATCCTGTGCTACTGCAGATGACCTGTTGAAGAGCATCAGAAATCTGGCACTGGCCAGAACTCTTTCTTAGACCCTCACAATAAAAGAACCGGGGTGACCGCAATAACTGCGATCACCCCGGTTTTGTCGCTAGAGGTTACTTTTTGAGAGTGTCGACCAGTTCGTCAATGCGCTGCTGGTTTTCGCGCAAAGATTTGTAGAAAGACCGAGGGTTCAACACCAGATTTTTAACGAGTTTGCTGGTATTGTTCTCGATGCGCTCTGCCAGTTTACCGGCTTTTGCATCACCTTCAGGCGTATAAGGATCGATCTGCAGCATTTCGGCAAATATTTCAGCAAGCTCTTTCTTATCGCTCACATAAGCGTCTGACTTGAGATAATCGTTGACTTTTTTGATCACTTCAGGCGAGAACTCAGGCTCTTTGGCTTCCTGAGCCTGAGTCGACACGGTATCAGGAGAAACGCCACAACTGCACGAAACATCGTAGTATCCCTCCTCTTCAGATGGCGATATGTTGTATTGACCTTTGTTGCCGCATACTGGTGCCGATTTGAGATATTGCTGATCGACCAGTATCTTGATGAATTCCTGCGAATCCTTCACTTCTGCTGCGTCTTCGTGATCCATCAGATACATTTCAATAGCTCCCAGCAATACTCTCTGATTGGCAGCACAGGCTTTGTCAGGTGAGCTTTGAACAGGCAATGGTTTTGTCGATTCATCAGTAAAAATATCCATGTGCGCAAAGATTTCCGGCGTCTTTTCTGCTTTAACCAGAGAGTTGTCAATAAACCGCTTTTCATTGTTTATATAGACTTTGTTGTCGAACACAGGTTTTTTCAGATCGGCAAAGTAATCGTTCAGAATTTTTTTGACCTCTGCGTTGTTGTTAAGTTTGAGCAGATTGTTGATCGATTCGACTGCCATACGTTGAATGCCGACGCCGACCATTGAATTGATGACCGGACCATCATTGCCAAGGTTCACTCCCAGCCTGAAAACATGCACAAATTTCTTTGCCGCAGCAACATGATCACCCTTTTCCGCGTCAAGCCAGCCGCGCGCATTGACGAATCTGGCAAACAGCCTGATAGTGCGATAAGGCGGAATTATCGAGTTGTAATCATAGTCCTGGTCGACGATAAAGGTAGACTGAGTGCAATCAGCCGCCAAATCGAGAAGACGAAGAATTGTCAGCATAAAACCATTATCAGAAGTCAGTTCCTTGCGAGCCTCCGGCTTCAGCTCTTTCAGTGCTTCAAGACTGTTCAAATCCATAAGCCGATCTGCGGTTTTGTCTGAAAGCTTAGGCATAAAGCCAATAGCCATGAGATAGCGCAGGGCGGCGTTGTTATCGACAAAGGTTGCCGGTTCGGCCATGAGCTGCGAAGCAAACATCATTACGAGCAAAATACTAATCATGATTCTCTTCATAAAATTTTCTCCTCTTATTGATTTAGATCAAGTCAGAATACTCACGTCGCGCCTGCATAAAATTGACCGGCCGGTCAATGAAAGACAAATTGAATTCTGGCCCAGCATCTTCGAGATGACGCTGGAAAGGCGAAAGCGGGCTGTTTTTGCCATTCTGTGCAATAACCTGTGGTGGTGCTGTCAGCGGTTCTTCAAAAACCGGCATCTGTTCAGCGACAGGAACAACTGCCGGTTTAATCTGAGATCTGGCAACAATCAGCAGCAGAAATGAGACGACCACAATCAGACAGGCGGCCATAAAGGCTAAAGTTGTCGGGTTTTTCCACCAGGGGCGGTTCCAGCTTGCACTTTTTTCGAGCCGGCTGCGCAGCGAGTCAGATGCTTTTTCGCTGAAGCTTTGCTTTTCAAGAAAGCTTTCGAACGGGTCTTTATTGTTCATGGATTCCATTGCAGAATCTCCTTAAGCTTGGCCAGAGCATAACGATAACGAGATGCCACCGTTTGCAAATTCACCTTCTGGAGCTCAGCTATCTCGGCGAAGGTCATATCGCCCCAGATCTTCAGATAAACAGTTTCACGCTGGTCTTCCGGCAGCCTGGCCAGCGCACTCGCGATATCTGCCTGCAAATGTATGTCGGGCCTTTCCCCCGCCGCCATATCTTCGGGCATTACTCCGCTGCGGGTCTGGCCAGCTCTTTTCAGACAGGCATTTCGTAATGACGCGTAAAGGTAAGCCTGCAAATTCTTCACTTCACGCATCTTAGCCGGGTTCTGCACCCAGGGCAGCAGGGCTTCATGCACTGCATCTTCGCCTTCTTCAGCGCTCATCCTGAATGAATGAACCGCATACTGCACGAGGCGATCGGCAAAGGTGCGATATATCTCCTCGAACCCGCGTTTCGGGTCTTTGGCATATTCGCTGATCAGATTTTCGTTGGTATTTTCGGTTTTCATTGGCTTTCAATAAATAAGAGCCAAAATAACCCGGTTTTTATTTAAGCAGTTAAAATATTTTTTATTTATATTCAAATCGGCGGCAATCAGCGGAATCTGCGGATTTATCGGTCTGCCAATTTCAGGGCAGGGCAGCGAGTTGAGAGGCGTCGAGATCAGAAAGTCGGGCGAGCGTATAGCCGCGGCCGGTGATGATGTCGAGAATGCTGTCAAGCGCTCTGGCGCCATTTTTGCTGCCAAGATGCATAAGAATTACCGCGTTGCGGCGCAGTTTGCTGTCGACCCGGTCAATTATTGTATTTACCGGATCTTCGCGCCAGTCGATGGTATCTATGTGCCAGTATACCGGGTGATAGCCGAGTTCTTCGACGATCTGCTCGACCTTTTTATTCTGGGCACCAAACGGAAACCTGAAAAATGGCGCACCGCGCCGGCCAAAAACCCTGACAAAAGCCTGCTCGGCCGCTTCGATTTCGCCTGCGATCTTCTCTTTCGTAAAGTTTTTCATATTCGGGTGATTCATGCTGTGATTGGCTATTTCATGGCCTTCAGCCAACAGGCGAAGGCACTTTTGCGGATATTTTTCAGCAAATTTTCCGGTCAGAAAAAATGTGCATCTGACGCCATAACGCCGTAGTGAGTCAACGATAGAATCGAAACCGGCATCGGTGGCACCACCGTCAAAAGTCAGAAAAACCTGGCCGCCGGCATCGGTCGGCAAAGGCGAAATATCTGCCGTCGGCCGCTTTTTTTGCATCAGCGGCTTCTGAGCTGTCACCAACGGGCGGACTGGCGCCAGTTCAGCCGTCTCAGGCTTGACTGACGGCACCATCGCGGCTCTTTCCTGCTCCTTCTGGCTGATAAGAGCCGAAGCCGGAAAGCTCTCGGGTATCTTGACCGTCGATTGTGCCGTCGACTGTGCCGCCATCTGCGGCGTCAGGCCGATACGTTCACGCATTTCGATCGCCTGGGTGAACTGCGGATTCAAACGAAGTGACTGTTCGAGGGCCCAGCCTGCCTCTTTTAGCTGGCCGCGGTCGCGATAAAGAATGGCCAGATTGTAGTATGTCCAGTATACCGGCTTTATCTGAAGTGCCGCAGCATACCAGGCATAGGCATGCTCATCGTGGCCAAGGCGCTTGAGTGCGCTGCCGATGTTGTTGTAGAGATGAACGTTTTTGCGGTCGAAATCAAGCGCCCGACGCCAGACCGAGATGGCCCCCATCAGATCACCACGGTTTGCCAGCTCGATGCCGTATGAATTGAGAACTTCGGGATTGTGCGGATGCGCTCTGGCCAGCGCTTCAATGCTGGTCTGTGCCGAAAGTGAAACCGCCAGAAAACAGAAAATAGCCAGCAGTATCAGTAAACTGGCTGTTCTGCCTGAAATCATAATTACACGCTTTTGCGACCGAGTTTCACTTCACCCTTCTTGCGCAATCTTACGGCATCAGGCGTGACCTCGACCCATTCGTCGTCAGCTACATATTCGAGCGCCTGGTCAAGAGTCATCCGCCGCGGTGACGGCAGCTTTTCGAGCTCTTCAGAAGTGGCGCTGCGATGGTTGGTGACATGGCGCTTCTTAACGATGTTCACCTTAAGATCGCCGCTGAGCGGGCGTTCGCCCACGACCAGACCTTCATAAATCTCTTCACCGGGTCCGTAAAACAGGGTGCCGCGTTCAGAAAGGTTCTTGATAGCATAAGCCGTTGCCACACCCGGGTCGGTGGCGACCATGACGCCGTTACGGCTCTCGGGAATATCGCCACGATAGGGCTCATAAGCCCTGAAACACTGGTTCATGATACCGGTGCCATTGGTCATGTTCAGGAACATCGATCTGAAGCCAAGCAGGCCACGGGCCGGCACCGAAAAAATCAGACGCAGGTAGTTGTCGAGCAGACGTTTGGAAGATTCGAGCAAAGCCCGGCGCGGACCAAGGACTTCCATGACGATGCCCATATAGCTGTCTGGAATATCGACCGCCAGTTCTTCTACCGGTTCGAGCAACTCACCATTTTCGTCTCTTTTGAAGATGGCGACAGGCTTGCTGACCTGCAGCTCATAGCCTTCGCGCCGCATGGTCTCGATGAGAATGCCAAGATGCAGCTCGCCGCGACCGGAAACCAGAAAAGCATCACGCTCGTCACCGGCGGTCTCTACCCGCATGGCAACGTTGGTTTCAAGTTCACGATCGAGACGTGTGCGAATCTGACGTGAAGTCAGAAACTTGCCTGATCGACCGGAAAAGGGGCTGGTATTGGCAGCAAAAGTCATCGAGATTACCGGCTGATCGACTTCGATTACTGGCTCTGGGTCACAGAGTTCGCTACTTATTGTATCGCCTATCGAAATGTTCTCGATGCCACAGATCGCAACTACATCACCGGCGCCGGCTTCTTCGACCTCGACACGCTGAATACCGCGAAACGAATAGAGCCGTAAAATCTTGTTCTTTTCTGGCACTTCGCCTGGATGAATTCGAAAAACATCCGACCGGCCAGTGAGAACACCATCAAGAATGCGACCGACACCGATACGGCCAACATAATCATTATAATCGAGGCTCGTGATCAGAAGCTTAGCAGGCTTGTCGAGATCACCTGGGGGGGGCGGCACCTGCTTGACGATTTCTTCGAGCAGAGGCCTGATATCGACTCTTTCGTCATCCATACTGCGCACGGCATAACCGCCACGACCGGAAGCATAAAGAATCGGGTAGTCGAGCGAACCTTCTTCGGCGCCGACATCGATAAACAGGTCGAGAATCTCGTCTTCGACATCTGATACCCTGGCATCGGGGCGATCAATCTTGTTGATAACCACCACCGGCCTTAAACCAGCCGCCAGCGCCTTTTTTAGTACAAAACGGGTCTGCGGCATCGGCCCTTCAAACGAATCTACCAGCAGCAGACAACCGTTAGCCATCTGCAGCACACGCTCTACCTCACCGGCAAAATCGACGTGGCCTGGGGTGTCTACGAGGTTAATGCGGTAATCCATGAACTGCAGCGAAAGATTTTTCGAGAGAATGGTAATACCACGTTCGCGCTCGAGGGCGTTGCTGTCCATAAAACATTCTTCAACGCGCTGGTTTTCGCGAAAAAGCCCTGATTGCTTGATCAGCGCATCGACAAGGGTCGTTTTTCCATGGTCGACATGGGCTATAATCGCGACATTACGAATCATTTCGGGTCGGGTGATGTGTCTGTGTGCTTTCACTTAAAATACTCCGGCAAAAAAGTCAGCCTGAATCTGCAGGCAAGTATTGTACCCCAAACCCGCTGTACCTGCAAGAGTTTTTAAAAACAGGCGCGGCCGCGCCTTGTTTGGTCAGTAGTCGCGCGGCTTGTACTGCTCGAATGATTTTTTATCGAAGGCCCGACGGTAGGCTTCCTGCGGCGAAATCTTGCGTTGTTTGACGAGATCGAGCAGCGACTGGTCCATGGTCTGCATACCAGCCTGTTTGCTGGTCTGCATGATCGAGGGAAGCTGGAAGGTTTTGTTGTCGCGGATCAGATTGGCGACAGCCGGCGTGTTGATCAAAATTTCGAGCGCCACAGCACGACTCATGCCATCGACAGTCGGAATCAGCTGCTGTGCGATGATTCCCTGCAGGGCATCGGCCAGCTGGGTGCGAATCTGATCCTGCTGGTGAGCAGGAAAGACGTCGACGATACGATCGACCGACTGTGCCGCCGACGGAGTATGCAACGTGGCAAAAACCAGGTGGCCGGTTTCGGCTGCGGTAACGGCCAGCGAAATAGTTTCGTAATCGCGCATTTCGCCAACCAGAATGATGTCGGGGTCTTCGCGCAGTGCCGAACGCAACGCATTGGCGAAAGACTTGGTATTCGGCCCGATTTCGCGCTGATTAACAATACATGACTTGTGCCGGTGAACGAACTCGATCGGATCTTCGATGGTCAGAATGTGATCCTGACGCTCGTTGTTGACCTGGTCGACCATAGCGGCGAGAGTAGTCGATTTACCTGAGCCGGTCGGCCCGGTAACCAGAATAAGACCTTTGTTGCGACGCGCCAGATCGCCGAGAACCGGCGGCAGCTTGAGGTCCTGCAAGGTTTTGATTTCGGTCGGAATGACCCTGAAAACAGCACCAATTCCAAGTCTCGATAAAAAGATATTGCAGCGGTAACGCGCCACTCTCTCGAGTTCATAAGAAATGTCGAGCTCGAGGTCGCGCTCGAAACGCTCGCGCTGATCGTTGTTGAGAAACTGATAGACCAGACGCCGGGTTTCTTTGGCAGTGAGCACCGGCAGGTCGGTAGGCCAGAGTTTACCCTGCAGACGCAGCATCGGCGGCGAACCAACAGTAAGATGAAGGTCTGACCCCTGTTTGTCGACAATCAGCCTGAGAAGATCATCGATGATAACTTCATCTTCGCCTTCCTGGCCAGAAGCCGCTGCTGACTGGGCGGGACGATTGACCGTACCGCCGGCGGGCGACATCGGAATACCGGTTGAACGCGCCGGCTGAGCAGGTTGTGCTGGACGCGCCGGCGACACCGGCCCAGGTTGTGGCGGTCGGGCTGCCGGAGCTCCGGGGGCTGCTGGCGCTGCTGGCCGCGGTGGCTGAGCGGCAGCTGGAGGTGCAGCAGGTCGCACCGGAGCTTGACCGGGAGCGACCGGTCTTGGAGGCGGAGCTGCCGGGCGGGCCGGTGCATCGGCGCCCTGGGGCGAACGGGGCTTGTTTTCATCGTCAGGCGTATCTGAATTGCCGCCGAAAAGCTTACCAAAAAAGTTGTCACTCATTATTAAAACAGCCTCATGAATTCATCGGCGCTGGTTTCACCCTTCAACACCATTGCCAGAGCTTTTTCTTCAAGACTGGCAATGCCCTGCTTGCGGGCAAAGCTGTTGAAATCCTGGTAATTCTGGCGATTGATTATCATCTGGCGCAAAGTCGGGCTGGCCGGGAGATATTCGGTAATCAGAGTCCGGCCGATGTATCCGGTATTATTGCAGCCTTCACAGCCTTTCGCAGCAAAAATTCTGCTGCCTTTGCTTTCGTCAGGTATAAGCTCAGCCATTGCCTCGGGAATTTCCGCTTCTTTTCTGCATTTCGGACAAAGCAGACGAACCAGTCTCTGACAGACAAATCCGCATAGTGATGAAGCAAGTACAACCGGGTCAGCGCCAGTTTCAAGGAGCTTGACAATGCTGCTCGGCGCATCATGTGCAAGATATGACGTAAGCACGGTTTTGCCACCAAGTCCAGCAAAAGCGACTTCTTCGGCCAGCTCTTTAGAGCCGAGATGATCGAGATAAATAACATCGGCATCGAGCAGCAGCGCCAGCTTCAAGCCAGCCAGTGAGCTGCTGATTCCACCGCTGCCGACCTGAATCTGAGTTACCTGCGGCAGAGTAGCGACGACCGGATCTTCGATTGTTATCAGCTTGCGGGTTTCGGCATCATAACTGCTCATTATGCAATATTGTGTGGTAGTGCGGCCTGATTCACGGGGACCGCTGACGTATAAAACGCCATAAGTCGTTTTGACTGAAGAGACAAGCTCATCGATCGCTGCCTTGCCACTTTTTCCAAGCTGTTCGAATATGCTGGTGAAGTCACTGAGTTTCAAAATGACCATCTCGCCATTGACTGTCGGGAAAAAGATTGACTGTATGTTTATCTGCCGGCTCGAAACGGTTACGCGAAAATGCCCGACGACAACGCCTTCACGTTGCATATCCTTCTCGGGAACCTGCGACAGTTTTTTGAGGCGGCTGATGATCTCATGGTGAAGCTTGACCGGCACTTCGACTTTACGCGAAAGCACGTGGTTGGCTCGAAACCTGATTATCACGCCCTTATCTGAGGGTTCGAAATGAATGCGGTTGACTTTGTTGATGATTGCCTGGCCAAGAATGTAGTTGATAACTTTCTCCGGGCCTTCCATGCCTTTGGGAATGCCGCGTTCGATGCTCTGTTTCTCGGTCGAATCGATATCACCGGTCGACACTTTCTGCTGTACATCGACCGGGCCATAAACAGCCGAGAATGTCTGCTCAAAATCAAAAGCAGTACAGATTGAAGCCGAAACCTCAACGCCGAATTTTCCCTCAAGATACTCTATCGGGCGCGAATCGAGCGGATCGACCATGCATACGCTGAGCTGATTTCCCGCCTTATAAAGCGGCATCAGTTTGTGATCGCGGGCAAATTCAGGGGCAACCATTTTGACGACTTCGTTATCGACTATATCGGGATTGAGATGAATGAACGAAATATTCAACTGGTTGCCCAGCGCCCAGATAATGTCGTCTTCAGTCACCAGACCCATCTCTGACAGAGCTTCGCCAAGCTTGATCCCCTTGTCGCGCTGAAAAGTGAGAGCCTGCTTGAGCTGCTCATCTGTTATAAGGTTACAATCTATAAGTATGTCGCCCAGACGTTTTTTCTGCGTATTCATAGTAGTGACAATTTACCCGAAAGCACGCCGGCAAGGCAAGCTATATCTTAATTCTGTGAAAAAGCAGCTGCCCTGACATTCACAATCTAAACGCTGGCAACTTATGCCTGGCATGAAATGGTAAACTGCAATATAATCAGCTCGAAACAAAAGAATCGGCAGAATTCAACATGAGCGCACAACCGAGACAAGACTCCGGCACCGGCATTATGAGCAGGCTTTTGCTCTGGTCGGCATTTTCTCTTCTTATCGTTGCGGCAGCACGTGGAGACCTGTGGCTGGAAGAAGTCTGGAGCCTCGGATTTGCGCTGGATTCGGCCTCGGCTTCCGACATTTTCTGCCGTTTCAAGCACGACAACAACCATGTGCTCAATACCCTTTATCTTTATCTGGTAAGCCATAGCGAAGATTTTCTGGTTTTTCGAACCATGTCGATTCTATCAGGATTGGCGAGCCTCTGGCTGCTGACCTGGATTGCCGGGCGCGAACATAGAAGCACCGAAGCGACACTGGTACTGATAATGGCCGGCAGCTCTTACCCTCTGTTGCTCTACTTCTCTGAAGCCCGCGGCTACGCGCCGGCAATTTTTTTGAGCCTGACAGCTTATGCAGCAAATCAGAAATTTCAGGCAAGCCTTTCGAAAGCCGCCATGTTCATATTCTGGCTCGCTTCTTTCGCCGGCATCATGATGCATGCAGCCTTCAGCATCATTTCTCTTGGCCTTATCATCAGCGATACTCTGCCAACCCGGGCCAATGCCGGCAGATCACAAAAGTCTCGACTTTTCGCGCTGTTGCCGCATCTGCCGATAATAGCCTTCTTTGCCTGGTGGTATAACTTCTATCTCGCCAACATGGACGCCGGCGGCGGGCAGCTCTTTTCTACCAGTCTGGTTCTCGGGCAAATCAGCACTTACCTGCTCGGACTGCCTGATTCAGAACACAGCTACATCATGTCTTCGATCATATTTTTATTACTGCTTGCAGCTGGCCTTCGCCGACTCTATCTGAACTCTCAAAACTGGCTGACCTATGCAGGAATACTTCTCATTGCCCCGCTGACAATGCTGATTATCAGCCGACCACATTTTCTACATTTTCGTTATTTTTTGATACTTTTTCCGTTCTTCTATCTGCTGCTGGCCTGTCTGATCGCTGATTCCTGGCGACGCCGGCCCGAGCTGAGATTTATGCTGGTTCTGATGATGGCTGCCATGTTGATCGGCCACTGGCAGCGCAACTTTTCACTGCTCATTTACGGCCGCGGCAATTATTCAGCTGCAATATCACATATTATGGCGAACTGCCGGGAGTTTCCGGTTTTTGTCGGCAGCGACCACGATTTCAGAAATCCCGCGCTGATCGAGTATTATACCCGCCGCGGAAAAGCGCATGGCGCGCTGCAATACGTAATGGCCAGAGACTGGTCACAAACCCCGCCCGATTATTTTATCGGACACAGCCGCACCCCAGTCGCAAACCCGGTTTTATTGCACAATCTTGCTGGCATCGGCGAGTTCGAGCTTGCGGCATACTGGCCTTCAGCACCGGTTTCCGGCTTCAGCTGGTATCTCTACCGCCGCAAGCCGCAAAAATAGCCTGCCAGTTAGCAGGGCCGCACTCGCACCGTGCGCGTGCTCGTAATCGTAATCGTAATCGATCTCTCAATTCCGGCTAAAACAAACAGGGAGCTACCAGCAGGCAGCTCCCTGTTTGTGTTCGAAATCTCTTACTTTTTCTTGTTGTTGATCATTTCGCGCAGTTCTTTGCCTGGCACGAATTTGGCTACGTTACAAGCCGGAATTTTGATCGGCTTTTTGGTCTGGGGGTTGATGCCGGTTCTGGCTTTTCTGGCGTTAACCTTGAAAGAGCCGAAGCCTACAAGACGTACGTCGTCTTTTTTGCGGAGCGCCTTCTTGATGATAGAAAGCGTGGCATCAAGAGCCTGAGTAGCCTGGGTCTGGGTCATGTTGGTGGTTTTTGCGATTTCGCGAACGAGTTCGATCTTTTTCACTTGCGTGATCCTCCTGGAAACTTATTAAGAACTCAACACAGACTAATCGTACCAACTGTTTTTACCATTGTCAATGGTTTTTGAAAAATAATTATCTTTTTTTTGTCTGCAAATCACGAAGTCGGGAGGTGAGTACCCTCTGCTCTGTTTGCAGATCAACCAACACACTCTGCAGCGATGAGACTTTCCGCCGCTGTGCCGATGTACCGACACCCTGATTTATCAAGGTGCTGATATCTAACTCAGTCTGACGTATCTGACTCTGAACCCTCAGTATTCTATTGCGAAGACTATAATACTCACGATCGAGAGACTCATTATCAGTAACAGTAGAAACTGGCCGGTGATACTGTCCCAGTTCTGATGCGTGCTGATCGCGGCGCATCTCTTCCTCTTCCTCAAAACGGCCGCCAATTACCGAATCACGCTCAAGCTGCTGTTTTCTGAGCATATCGAGAAACGCCGAACGCTGCCGTGCGATTATACCTGTTCTGCTGCCCTTTTCCGGTTCGAGCCCTTCAACGACTTCATATACTGGCGGCAGATCGGTCTGACCACCCTCGATCTCTGGTCTTATCGGTGGCAGACCGGTAGTGGGTGCATGACCCGGCCCGGGCGGCGGCGGTTCGATGTTGATTGTCGGCGCCTGTGGGCGTGCAGGCGCCTCGATTGCTGAAGGAGCAATTATCGCGGTTGGCAGAGCAGCAGCGGACTGAGGCGCGAAAGCGCGCGAACTCCATTCACTGATCAGAGCGGGTTCGATCGTTGAATGCGAAAATTTGTCAGGATGATCGGCCACCTTCGTCTTTTCGGTGACAGTAGTGCGCATGCCGGGCTGCAGAACCAGCTGACGATTTCGCGTGTCAGCTTCAGCACGAACGGCGACTATGCCCGAGAACACCCGCACATGCGTCTTGCCGAAGCGGTCGACATCGACGTCAAAAGACGTGCCGAGAACACTGCAGGACCCGAGTGGCGTAACCACCTTGAAAATATCACTGCTGCGTCGAACCGTCAGCCAGATATAGCCATGCCTCATGTTCAGCCCATAACGTAACAGAGTCACCATTGCGTTGTTCTTGAGGCGCGCGACCGTGCCATCAGGAAAAAGCAACTCACCACGCCCGTTCCCTTCGACATTTACCATGTCGCCGGGCTTGATTTCTACCGGCTGAACCTGAGAGAGTGCCAGCCAGGTCGAACCACCGGTGCGCGACAGCACTGCCCGTCCTTCGAGAGTTCTGAAAAAATATTTGTCATGCTGCGCCTGCGCGCTTCCGCATGTAATCAGCGTTAGAACAGTAATCAGCAGTATGCCGCTATGCCTTTTCATCTGGTTGCTCCGCATAATATACAATCTGGCAAGAGTTTACCGCATCTTGTCAGATATTTCCAAGAAACAAGAACTTTACTTTTTATCGGTACAGAATACCTTTACAGCGAGGGGTAAAAAAATTATATAACCCGGGAGGCAACACCATGCAGATCGATAATGGCTTCGCAGTCCAGATCGAGTGTTCGTGTGGCGCCGTATTTGAGCCCGTTACAATCGTCATTGACGAGTTCGGAGAACGCTGGGCCGTCTGCCCTGAATGCCACAACCGCATCAGACTCCTGGCCAAAGACTGACCCAAGCAAAATTCTTGCGAATTGCTCTGCCAATATGCTATACTGGCCCCATCAGCCGGAATGGCGGAATTGGCAGACGCACGGGACTCAAAATCCCGCGCCCCTTAAAGGCGTGTCGGTTCGACCCCGACTTCCGGCACTGAACAGGAGTTCAACAGGATAAAATAAACTCCACAAAGCCCGCAGAAATGCGGGTTTTTTGTTTGTCCGAATTACATAGAACCTAGTTGAATCTCCTTGATTTATACCACGAAATAGTATAACTTTATGGTATAGCCAGCTTATACCAGAGAGGTGTTATACCATGTCATTAAACGCCGCGCAGGTAAAGAGTCTCAAGCACAAACCCGGTAAAAAAGAAACCCGCATACATGACGGGTCAGGGTTATACCTGTTCATTACCGACAAGGACGCAAAATATTGGCGGTTCAAGAGTCGCTTTCAGGGAAAGGGCATATTGCTTTCGCTTGGCACTTACCCGACTGTCAGTCTGGC
>JAKJFO010000043.1 GCA_022704885.1 Candidatus Rifleibacteriota bacterium
CCTTGACACTCCGCGGCGCGTTGATGCCTATTTTCATCTGATCCTTGCCAATGTCGACCAGAACTATCTCGACGTCATCGCCGATGATGATCTTTTCGTTTATTTTTCTTGTCAGTACAAGCATCAGCTCTCGCCCTCCCCGGGTTTGGAGTCGAGCGAATCCTGGACTTCCTTGAGCTTGGCAGCCCGCTTTTCCATTTCGTCGAGGATGCGTGCTTTGACTGAATGCTTTGTGTTGCTGGAAATGATCTGGCGACCTTTGCGATTGGCAGCATTGATAACCAGCGGTCCCTGCAGGTTGGCTGTCATATCACTGGGGTTGGCCGGAATCGTCACAATTACATAGAGAACGGCATCTTCTGCGCGTTCAAGCGTAATAAAACCGGCGTCTGAGTCTGAAATTTCGATGTCGTATTCAAACATGAAACTCAGGGGCTCAATGATTACAAATGCCAGATTACCGTCATCGACACATTGCAACCAGCGGAATGGACTGTCATCATCAGCGTTGAGAACGACATACTGGTGGTATTCACCGAACCCAAGCAGACCTTCTTCAAAGGTGATGATCTCATCTTTGCTAATTTCAATTTTTCCGAATCTTGAGGTCGAAATCTTCATACCTTAGGTCGTTCCTTACTTATCCCAGGAAATCCAGCAGTGACATCTGCATGATTCGCGAGCCTACCTGTAGAGCCGCCTGATAGGCGGTTTCATACTCGGTCATCTTGATGATGGCTTCTGACATATCTATATTTTCGACAGATGAGAGCATTTTCTTTAGGTTTAAAGTAATAGTTTCCTGTTTTTCTCTGGCAGCGGTCGCCCGATTTGTCTTGCTGCCGACCTCTGCATGCAGGTTTAGAACCCTTTTAAGGTCTTCATCTATTTTTTTGATGCTTTCTTCGGAAATCGCCTTCGCGTCGTTGCGCAGCAGATTGTCGCGCAGATCCATGAGGGTCGTGAAGATCGAGGGAGTATTGCCAAGCCCGAGGGAAGAGGCGGTATTGGGGCTTTTGCCGCCAGCGTCACGAACCTTGATATAAGGCTCACCATTGGTGTTGGTGATATTGATGCGTTTGCCGTCTTCTGAGATCCAGGCCTGCATATTGAAGTTGTTGTCGGTATTCGACAGTTTATCAAGCATCTCGCCCACAGTTGTCACGCCGGTAAGATCAATTTCTCCGGAGTAACTGCCGCTCTGTACGTAGACTTTGCCAAGCGGAACACCTGCCCCGCCATTCAAGGCACTTACAGATGTATTCAGACTGATGGCCGGATCAACGTCTTTGCCGATCAGCACATGATCGACGGTGCGGCCGTTAATACCAAGATCGGCAGCTGAAGTGCTGTCGATATCGATAACCTCAAGCTTACCGGCGGCGCCGTGGTTTTTGTCGATGATTTCGAGACCCTTGCCATCGGCACTGATGCGAGCTTCGACATAGATGCCGTTAGCCGGATCGTTGATTTTGGTGAGAATATCGTCGATGGTTTTGCTGCCACGCAGGTCAATAGCGGCAAAACGTCCGGCCTTGTCGGTAATACGAATATAGCCAAGGTTAACGCCGGGATTCGAAAGGCGGGTTGAATTGAGCGACTGCAGATCGGTTTCGGGTGTCAGTGCCGGGTTAAGATCCATCGAACCAACCAGTGTCGGCAGAGATTTAACATGAATGGGAGCGCCGGTGATAACATCAGAAACATGGTTGCTGGTGCCTGTAATAAAACCAAGATCGCGACCGGTATTGACCAGTTCTTCGACAACGAGGCCGAAATTACCGCCGGTGGCCATCGGATCAGTCACGATCAGACGCTTTTCATTGGCGTCCCAGGCTGCTGTAAACTTGCCGCTGCCATTGATACCATCGATAACGTCCTGAATGGTATTGGCACCGGTCAGATCGATCTTTACCGGTTCATTGTCGCCGCCACGAATCACCATGAAACCACGCTCAGGTGGCGGCACCAGATCGGTCAGCAATGTAGTCTCGTCAATCGGCGGACCTGAGCTGATCAGCGTATTGCCGACGACGGTATTACCCTGCGAAGATTTGAGCAGACCAAGACTGCGGGTAAGAGTAGTCATTTCACGCACAGCAATCGGATCTGTTCCGTATACCTCTTCGATCCTGAAATCTCCGGTACCAACAGTATTGTCGGTGATGACCATGCGGTTGCTGTCGACATCGAAGCTGGCTACGACATCGACGCCATCGGTCACTGCCTGAGCGTTGACCGCTGCAATTACATCGAGCGGCGACTGCACACTGGTCAGATCGACTCTGACCGTACTGCCATCATGAGTGAAGATATCGAGATAGCCGGGCTCGATTCCCTTGCCGCCATTCAGCATCGACAGCGGCGTGGTTTCTGATTCCATCACCGGGTCATAGGTCGATACGATCTGAGTGCCGGCACCGACACTGCGGGCAAGACCGAGATCACTCGCCGTATGTGGCGGCAGATCTTTAATATAAAGCTGAGTGCGGGTCGAAGTGATTGCAAATTCGCCGGCACCACCGGTGATATCTTTGATTTCGATTCGCTTATGAACCATGTCGAACTTGGCTTCGAGCGCGGCGCCGCCGTTTACGGCATTGAGCTGGGCAACGATGTCGCCGACCGTTGTCGCACCACTGATGTCGACGCGATAATTCTTGCCGTCTCTGGTATTGATGTTGAGATAACCGTCAGGAACACCGAGACCATTGTTAAGATCGGTGAGATTGGTAAACTCAGAGAGCATTTTCGGGTCGGCAAGACCAAAAAGAGTGCTTGAGAAACCGGCATTGCGATTGATACCAAGTGACACAGCAGTATCAGAAGGAACTTCTTCGATACCAGCTTCAAACGAACGAGTGGCATTGATCATGCCAATTACGTCGTCGAGACGGTGAGCGGTCGACAGATCAATCTTGTGTTCAACGCCGTACTGGTCAGTAATGAGAATCGAGCCTTCCTGCACGCCATCTCCCATGTTCATCATCTTCAACGGAAGGCTTTCTTCAAGCGGCGGCATGGTATAGGTGAAGCCCGGTGTCGGGCTGACCGGATTGTCGCCAAAAAACAGTTCGAGACCGGTAATGCTCTTTTGCAGAACGGTTCCGCGCTCGATTTCAGAGGTCAGGCGTTTATCGCTGCCACCATAGAGAACACTCATGATATTGTTGAGATTGGCATCAGCGCGCTGGTCGCCCAGCGAATAGGTAACCATGTCTTTGTTGAAATTTCCATCCTGACCGGTAAGCGCGCTGAATGGCGGCGAGTCGACTTTATGACCGGCAAAGATGTATTCACCACCAATGTTGGTATTAGCTATGTCGACCATGTGCAGAATGAGTTCGTTGATTTCGGTTGCTATTGCATCGCGATCTGCCTGCACCAGAGTGTCGTTGGCGCCCCGAACCGCCAGTTCGCGCACACGCTGAACAGCACTTTCGATAGTTGAAAGTGCGCCATCGGTGTTGTTATACCAGTCGGTGACATGATCGATGTTGCGCACAAACTGTGTGTTCTCGTTGATCTCAACCTTGTTCTGCATGATCAGGGCGTTGTCTACCGGGCTTTCTGAGGCCCTGATATACTTGTTGCCAGAACTGATCCTGGTCTGCATTTCGTTGAGCGATGTGCTGTTACGGTTAACCTGATTGACGAACGAGTTGATAATCCACTGGTTGGTTATCCGCATATCACCTGTCTCCTTATTTGCCTTGTTTTTCTCTTCGGATCTGTTTTATTGGAATCTTCTAATCTTTACTGTCGTCAGATCATGCCGTTGATTACCTTGTCGAGCATTTCATCGACGACGGTGATAACCTTGGCGGCAGCGTTATAAGCATGCTGAAAGCGAATCAGGTTGGCCAGTTCCTCATCGAGAGAGACGCCGGAAAGCTCCTGACGCTTGGCGTCGAGCTGACTGAGCAGACTTTTGCTGTAATCGGCCTCGGTCTCGTAACGTTTGCTCCTGGCGGCAACATCGGTCACCAGCTGATTGTAAAAGTCGTTGAATGACGACTTGCCGTCATTGAAAAAGTTGGTGTATTTGAGCTGAGCTATCTTTATGGCGTTAGAACCATCACCATCGCCATTATAAGTTCGTATCCGGTCGGTCGGATTTTCGATAGTGCCACCAGCTGCAGCGATGGTATTTAGATTGGCAGTGATGTAATCTTCGATAGCCAGGTTCTGAATGGCGTTTTTGTAAGGGTTGTTGGTATCGAGATACTCGAGCGGCTTGAAGAAGTTGCGGCCAGAAACGCCATCGATACCAAAGCCGGTGCGATGCACCTGGTTGGTTTCAACAGCGATGGTGTAAGCCAGTTTGTTGAGGTCGTCGATCGCCTGCTGCAGAGCGCCATCGCGAACTTCAAGAAGCCCCTTGAGCTTACCGGAAGTAACTACCGGGCGCAGGTCGAGATTGGCGACACCTTCGCCGCGCAGCAGAATAGTAACGCCATCGAGGGCGTCAGAAACAGTATTCTTTGAAGAAGCGTAAGCCCGGCCATTGATGCTGAACATGGCATCCTGCGCCTGTTTGTTATCCTGCAGGTTGAGCACGGTAAACAGGTTACTGGTGCCATCAGCCGTCCTGATTTCGTAATCTTTACCGGTCTGTGATGACTTGAGCACAATCTGTCCCGCTTCGTTGATGTGCGCATTGACATTGATGTTAGCTTCATCGAGCATGCGGGAGAGATCCTGCATGTTGGTATTGTCGGCATCGATAAAGAATTCGCGGCCATTGACGACAAAGCTGCCGCTGGTTATGCCGAAGTCTGAAAGCGGGCCATTGAGAGGATGGAAAGTGAGAAACGAGTATTGTTCATGCGCTTCAGCCACCTGGCTGACCGTGATGGTAATATTACGTTGCTCAGCAGTGTGAGTCAGAGCTGCTGAGGCAACCTCGACATTGTCAGAAAATTCCGGGTATTTTTCGCTGCCGCTGACAGTGCTGAAAGTATCGCCATTCTTCACTGTGATGCTGAGATCATTTGAGAAAATGTTCTGAACCAGGGCATGTGTGCCACAATTTACGTTCAAAAAATCTTTTTCATCATAATGAAAAGTTACGTTGACCAGCTTTGCCAGGTCTTCAAGCGCCTTCTGGCGCTGATCGCGCAGGTCGTTGGCGACATTTACATTTGATTCTGAGCGGCCGATCTGCTCGTTGAGTCCGGCAATTCTTTTTGCCAGCTCATTAACTTCGCCGACAGTGTCGCGGATCTGGCTTTCGATGCTGGCCTGCGAACACCAGGTCGGAGAACCCTGCAATCGGCGAAGCTGATCATCTACTTCCTGAAACAATGAAATCAGAGTGTCGGTTTCTTCGACGAGATTGCGACGCAGAGCGCTATTCGAAGCGTCATTGGCGAGGTCTTCCCAGGCGGCCCAGTATTTATCGAGCTGATCGCGAACGGTTGCGGTACCTGGTTCGTTGACAATCGCCTCGATCTGCTTCATCAGGCTGTCAGCGGTAGATTTCCATTCGAGCGTCGTGGTTTCTTTGGTGATCTTGGCGTCGATGAATTCGTCGCGGAACTGCTGAATCTGAGCAACATTAGCGCCGGTACCGACCTGCCCCGGCACGACCGGGGTATACATGCTGGTGATCATGTAGGGCCGGCTGGCTTCTAATACGGCCTTCTGGCGCGAATAGCCTTCGGTATTGGCGTTGGCGATGTTGTGCGAAGTGACTTCCATCGCCTTGCGCTGCGTAAATATGCCGCTTTTACCGATCTGCAGACCAAAAAACGTTCCAGCCATCGCCGGCCTCCTTATTTGATGGCGTTTTTATATGTGCCATCGGGAATATATATTTTCCCCTATTATCTTTATCGGCGATTTACTGAAGTAATATTAGTACAAAAAATCTCCGTAACAGCAGAATGCTCATTTCATGCATTCTGCCGCTACGAAGATTTTTTGTTTTAAGTCAGGCTTTGCGGTCGACGAGTTTCGGGCCGGTAGTCTTGGGCGGCTGTTTGCCGCCGGGACCGTAGGTCACACCGCCTGGCACTCTGGTGATCAGTTTGATCGAGTACTGCGTAAGTTCGAGCGCCTGTTCGAGCAGCTTCTGGTTTTCGTCGTTGACACCTTTGATTTCGCCCATCACATCGCGAAGCTGGTTGCCGAGCAGCCACAGATCAGACTTGCTGTCGGCATCGCCGATTTTTTCGACGGCAGCATCGAGATTAGCTTCTTCGCTGCCGGCTATTTTCGCGACATGATCACGTCTGAGCTGTTCAAGATCGATTAGTCTCTGCACCAGAAGTTCTTCCTGGGTGACGATAGCCTGCAGATCTGTCGAAAACTTTTCGAGCAGCAGCTTTTTTTTGTCGCGGGCGAAGCCAAGCAGCTTCTGATAGATGGCCAGCTCTTCGCCCAATATGGCTTTGAGCTCTTCAATCGCTTGTTTCAAAGGGGGTCTCAGCCTTCCCAGGATTTGGTGACAGCTCCGCTGGCAAACAACTTCTCGGCAACCGCCTCGGGCGAGACGTTATACTGCCCGGCATCGAAAAGCTTCTTGATGCGGTCTACTCTGTCGGCTCTTACTTCTGGTTCGCTGGCAACTACTTCAGCAGCGAACTTGATGGTATCGACCGGGTCAGCCTGAGCTACCGGCTTACCCGACAATATCGGATTGTTCGGGTTGATACCGCTGGGTGGATGAAAACTGCGGGCCGGGCCTTCGGTCTTGCCAGTCGAATCCTGCATCATTTTGCGGAATTCGCCGTCAGGCTTATCGGCTTTGGCCTTCTTCACCTGGTCCTGATAGATTCTTGTTATGTTTACATCACTGGAAACCTTCATGGTTCCTCCTACTCCCTGAACGTCTTCCCCCTGGTGTGTCTTTAACTGACGGAGGACGCCTCCATGGGTGAATATCGGACGAACAGGCAGGTTCATTTAGCTAAATTCTGCAAATTATTCTAGCCCGCCCATCAATCAAAGTCAATAAGCAAACCTCTCGGAAAAAGCAGAGGGGCCGGCAACCTTTGCGTGCCGGCCCCTCTGCGATGAGGTTTTGTGGTGGTTTATTCTTCGCTGACGCTGCTGCGGCGGGTGCGCTTATAAACGCCGCGTTTAGCGTTTTTAACAAAATCGTAGAAAAGTTTGACGTTGTCGTCGTTTGCGTCTACCAGTTCTTCCCATTTTGCCAAAACCTGTGACACGTTCATTTCTGAGCGGAAAAACACTTTGTACAATTCTTTGATGCTGGCCAGAGACTCTTTTGAGACATTGTTGCGGCGCAGACCTACAGCATTAAGACCGACTACGCGGGCCGGGTTCCCGTCGATCTTGATAAACGGCGGAACATCTTTGACTATCTTGCTCATACCACCGATCATCACCATGCTGCCAACCTTGCAGAACTGGTGAATGCCGGTGAAACCACCGAGAACCGCGCGGTTACCGATTTCAACATGGCCAGCCAGGGTTGTACAGTTCGACATTATGTTGTAGCTGCCGACTTTGCAGTTATGGGCAATATGAACATAAGCCATAAACAGGTTTCCATCACCGATAATCGTCGAATTGCCTTCTCCTTCAGCGAGGTGAACGGTGGTGAATTCGCGAAAATGGTTGCCATTACCTATTTTGACGAAGGTCTTCTCGCCTTTGTATTTGAGGTCCTGTGGGGGGGCGCCGATGATTACCGACGGATGAACGACGTTGCCTTCACCTATGGTAGTGTAACCCTCTATGACAGAGCTCGACCCGATCGTGGTGTTGGCGCCAATTTCGACATGCTCGCCGATTCTGGCGAACGGGCCGACCGTGACGGTGGGATGAAGCTTCGCATTTTGATGAACTATCGCTGTTGGATGAACAGACATTTGTCTACTCCTTGCTCAAGGTCAGACGATCTGGAACATGAGCTCGCCGCCGGTGACCAGCTCACCATCGACGCGCGCTTCGGCTTCAACCTTACCGGTATTACCACGGACCTTGAGAACCTTGATATGAAACTCAAGCCGGTCTCCGGGAACGACGGGGCGGCGAAAGCGCACATTATCAATACCACAAAAGAACGGCACCTTGCCCTTGTGTTCAGGCTGCGACAAAAACAGAACGCCGGCAACCTGAGCCATGGCCTCGACGATCAGGACTCCCGGCATTACCGGCTTGCGAGGGAAGTGCCCGTTGAAAAATTCTTCGTTGGCAGTGACATTCTTGATGCCGACGATCGATTCGCCTGGTACCAGTGAAAGAATTCTGTCGACAAGCAGAAAAGGATAGCGATGCGGCAGAATCTCCTTGATTTGTTCGATATACATCATCTTGTTTTCCTTTCTCTGCTGAGACTCGGCAAATTTTGCCCTCAGCATCTTAGCAAATTTCACGTTAAAACTGTGGCCGGTTCTTTCGGCAATGATATGACCGCGAACAGGCTGACCTATCAAAGAAAAATCACCGACGAGGTCGAGAATCTTGTGCAAAATCAGCTCGTCTTCATCGCGCAAACCCTCCGGGTTCATCACTTTTCCGTGATTGTCGATGACGATAGCGTTTTCGAGACTGCCGCCACGCGCCAGATTATGCTGTTTAAGCATATCGAATTCGCGCTCGAAACCAAAGGTTCTCGCCCGACAGACCCGGTTTTTAAACACTTCCGGGCTGATTTCGATGTGCAGGTGGCGGGGCGCCACCAGATCGTCAGAATAAGCTAGGTGATAGGTCACTTCGAAACAATCTGAGGGCAGATAAGACATTGACTTCTCGCCCTCGCAGAGGCTGAATATTTCATGGACTTCACAATACTGTTTTTCGGCTTCCTGAGCTGCCAGACCTGCTTTTTCGATCATCGCGACAAAGTTCATCGCACTGCCGTCGAGCACTGGTGGCTCTTCGCTCGACAGTCTGATTTCAAGGTTATCGACACCGCAGCCATGCAGAGCCGAAAGAACATGTTCGACCGTGTGAACCGATGACCCGTTTTCGCTGATAATCGTGCCACGGTTGGTCGCGACGACATTGTCAAGGAGAGGACGAATAGAAGGGCTGCCAGCAAGATCGGTTCGGACGAACCTGATGCCGGCGTTCGCGGGAGCCGGTATGAACTGCATGGTTACCGGTTTTCCGGTGTGCAGGCCGAGTCCTTCACAGTTGCAGATTTCTGCCAGGGTAAATTGTCGGGTGGCTTGGGTCATTATTAAAAAGAACGAAAATAGTTGATGTTATAAATCTCTTCTTTGGCATCACGCTGCCCTAATTCGAGGCTGACGCCCGGATAAGGACTCAGTTTTACGCCAAAGGTATTAACTTCGTCGGTGCGCTCGGCACTCAGGGTGACAAGCGGAAAAACCATTTTTTCAACGCCATAAAAAAACTTGCGGTCGGTGGTTACCGGCTCTTTATAAAAGCCACCGTGCAGGTGAACTCCGAAAGTTTCGATCGACTTTGAGGCGGCAAAGTAAAACAGTTTTGAACCAATTGCTTTGGTAAAGTCAGAAGCGCCATAAACAATGCTGGGCAGCATTTTGCCCTCTTCGAGCAGCTTGATTTTAACGCTCATCGGGTTCTTACCCTTAAATTCGCCGTTGAGGTGACGCAGAATCGATAATTCGACGAGTTCGCCAAACATTGCCTGCGAAAGCATAAAAGCAGAATGGCTGTCATCGTTGATATAGTTGGTCGCCGACCTTACATAACCGGTAGGCATCGAAAAAATCGCAGTACCCATATAGCGGGAACGTCTTATACTATCGGCAGCAGAAACTGGCGTGACGGAAAACACCACCAGAATCAACACTACCGCAAGTTTGAGAGTTCTGCAAAACGTCATTTATTGTCATTCCCTTCAAGCATTTTTTCGAGTTCGCGCACTTTTTTGATAAGATCTGGCAGTTTGCGCAGCGAAGCCATGATTCGGCGCTCTTCGTTGTGAGGCTTGAGCGGAAAACCCGAAACAAAACTGCCAGGTTCTACGTCAGAGGTCACCACGCCGCGCGCGGCTACAGTAGTGCCCTTGCCAACTCTGACATGGCCGGCAGTGCCGACCTGACCGGCCAGCGTAACTTCATCTTCAAGAATGGTGCTGCCCGAAATACCAACCTGAGCGACGATCACGCAATTTTTGCCAATCTGCACGTTATGCGCAATATGCACCATATTGTCGATTTTGGTTCCCGAGCCGATAACGGTAGAGACAAGAGCACCACGATCAACAGTGACACAGGCGCCAATTTCGACATCATCTTCGATGATGACATTGCCGACCTGTGGCACTTTCAGCTGCCGCCCCTGATGCAGGGTAAAACCGAAACCATCACTGCCGATAACAGCATTTGCATGAATTATGCAGTTGTTGCCGACAACACAGTCGGCCAATATACGCACGCCCGGGTGAAGAAGAGTGTTTTTGCCAACACGGGCACCGCGGCCAACATAAGCCTGGGCACAGATCACCGCGCCGGCTTCGATTACTGCGCCATCTTCTACGACAGCGTGCGGGCCAACGCTGGCTGACGGCGCAACTTCAGCATTTTCGCTGACGAACGCAGCCGGATGAATCGAATAACCCGGTTTTTCGAGAGGAAAAAAGAACTCAAGAGCTTTAACCAGCCCGTAATAAGGGTTCTTCAGTCGCAGCGACGGCAAGTTCAGCTCCGGGGCATCGTCTGGTGCAATAACAGCGGCCGCTTTCGAATTTTTGAGGAGTTCAAGATAGGAAGCATAGTTTTTGGCGCCTGAAAGAAAGGTGATCTGACCGGCACCGGCATCGTGGGCAGAAGCCACGCCGTTCAGCATGACCTCGCCATTACCGACCACCCGGCCTTCGGCGAGGCGGGCGAGTTCCTGCAGACTGATTGTACGGTTTTGCTTCTCTATCATATTCACAGACTGTCACTGTGGCAGCATGGCAGATAATATGCGGGCAGGTTTATAACCTGCCCGCTGCAATCTGCTTATTTGCCTTTGGCGGGGGCCTTGGCCGGAGCCTTGGCCGGGCCTGCGCTGTTAAGTGCCTGCAGCACTTCTTCGGTAATGTCTTTTACGACATCTTCTTCACCAAAATAAAAGAAACGCTTTTCAAATACGGCTTTGATCTTGTGTTTCTGCGCGATCTGCTTGATAACAGTGTCGACTCTTTCGTCGAGCTTTTTCGAAAGGTCGCCCATTTCCTTTTCTTCCATTTCGTAAAGGGCTTTCTGAGAGTCTTCGAAAAACTTCTGCAGTTCGCTCTGTTTCTGAGCCAGCTGCTGGCGCAGATCTTTGAGCTTAGGTTCGAGAGCCTGAGCTTCTTTTTCCTTCTTGCCGTCTCTGAGTTCCTGCATGCGCTTGGCTGTGGTCAGATAATCGTCGTCGAGCTTCTGAACTTCACCTTTGCGGGTTTCGAGTTCTTTCTGCAGATTTTCCTTCTTACCTTCAAGAACCTGTTTGGTCTTCTGGGTTTCGCTGTATTTGTTGAAAATCTGACCGGCATCGACAACGCCGAATTCAAAGGCAAAAGCCACCATCGGGCTGGCAACGAGTCCTGCTGCGAGACAAAGCTTCAATAAATGTTTTTTCATCGGGATCGAGTCTCCTTATTTTCTTTGCTCCACCACGGAGCTTTATATGTGATTAGAACGATGAACCAAAGTTGATGTAAGTGTTGCCTGAATCTCGATCATCTGCCTTACCGTAATCGAGAGCGACCGGGCCAAGCGGAGTCTGCAGGCGAATACCCAGACCATAACCTCCCTTGAGGTCATAATTGAGTTTCTGGCGGTTGTAGTCAGTGCCCCAGGCACTTCCTATGTCATAAAAGGCGACCAGATCGAAGTTCTTTGCGAAGTTCTGGCGCAATTCGAAGTTGGTATAGAACACTTTGGTGCCGAGAAATTCGCGCTCTTCATAACCGCGAATGGTGCTGCTGCCACCGACCGAGAACATGTCGTAGACAGGCACGAAGCCTTCGCCGATGGTTGTCTGACCGGCCACACTCTGCACGGCAAAAACTGTTTTGCGGTTTTTGCTGATGGCAAGATAGCGACGCAGCGCCAGCATATACTTGGTATACTGATTGTCGCCCTTGAGGAAACCGCCGGTTGTTTCAGCCCAGAAGGTATCATGCACACCGGTAGTCGGTCGGAAACGGTTGTCTCTGGTATCTTTGGCCAGGATTGCGGCGAGCGTCTGAATACGCCCATTGAGAAGACCGGCAGCAGGAGCGACGCTCGGATCTTTTGGCGTAAGCTTGATGTCTTCATCACGGAAGCGGAACGAGAGATCAAGATCGCTGTTAAGCCTGCGACCGAGAGTGATGGCGCCACCGGTGCGTTTTTCGTCGTATTCGGCGAGCTCATTGCCGCCAGCGTAAAGGTTGCGGGTGTATTCGGTGTTATACAGGTCGATACCGAAGCTCTGCGGTTTGTTATTGAGCCACGGATCGAAGTAACCAAGTTCGTAGGTTTCGATACCACCGAATTCGGTCTTGAGATAAACGCGCTTGCCTTCGCCCTGAAAATTGTTCTGAGAAAGGTTCACAAAGCCAACCAGGCCATTGAGTGAAGAATAACCAGCACCAACGCCGGCTCGACCAGTTTTCTGTTCGACGACGTGAATAACCAGCACGACTTCTTCTGGAGTTTTGCCAGGCAGATGGTCGCGGCGAACTTCTTCGAAGAAGCCAAGGTTATAAAGACGCTGCAGATCGCGCACGATCTTTTTGTTGTCATAAATCTCGCCGGGCTTTACGGTAAGTTCACGGCGAACGACCTTTTCTTTAGTCTTTTTGAGACCTTCGATCTTGATATCAGCCAGAACGCCTTCGATAATTTCGATATTGATTTTGCGGCCCTGATCCTGGACGTAGGCATCGGAAACTTTTGAAAAGAGAAAGCCTTCGCGGCCAAGAGCCTCATTGACATGCTGTATATCCTGAGTCAGCAGTTTACTGTTGAAAACAGAACCTACTTTGCTTTCCATGGCTGAAGTCAGAACAGACTGAGAAACCCTGGTGACACCTTTGATCTCGATCTCACCGATAATGGCGTTTTCTTCAACCTTGAATACAACTTCGCGGCCGGCTGCGCCCTGGCGAACTTCGGCGCCAACATATGAGAAATAACCCATTTCGCCGATGCGGGCAATGTCTTCCTGAATCTTGTCTGATTCGAGTTTATCACCAGCCTTGATCGCAAGGTTCAACAGTATGATCTTTTCTTCGATCAGACGATTGCCTTCAACCTTTACGCCAGTTACGACATTGCTTTCATAAGCGCCGGCCGTGAGGCTCACAAAAACGAGAAAACACAGGAATAGACTCTTTATCGGGCTGAAGGTGGATCTGTTCATAGGCTCCTTCTCGGAATAATCTATACAAAGTATCGGCATGATACTTTGTTGCCTTGAGCTTGTCAAGAAATCAGCTTCAAATCTGCATAACAAATAAGCTGCCCTGTTTTTTTTCGGTTTTACCGGCAAGTTACTTGAATTCGCCATCGCGGGCGGTTATCCTGTAGTATTGAATAACTGTAATAACCGGAGGCTGCGAGTGGCAAACTGCAATATTTGCAACAAGGAAATAGAAGAAGGCTATATCTGTGTAGACTGTGCAAGAGTTCAGAGACAACAGTCCGGGCAGACGACCCCGCCAAAAAGTTCCGCACCCGGCCAACGCCCGGCAGGCGGCGGGTTTTCTCTTAACAATCTGCGCGGCACCCCAGCTCCGGCACCACAGCCACGCCCGACAACTCCACCATTGAGCCCGTCTCAGCCGTCAGGGGCATCACCGCTACCACCACCCAAACCTCTGCCCAGACCAGCCGCAACTCCGCCTCTGAACAAGCCCGAGAGCTTTTCCTTATCAGGACCTGGCCGAAAATCTGAATCAGCTCCGGAACCGGTCGCGAACCCGGAAATCAGCGAGCCCCTCGATTTTTCGCAGTTTGACTTCAACACTGCGAGCACCGAAGAGCCTTCTTCTCAGCAGCCCGTAGAAGAACCTGCAGCTCAGACACAGTCAGAAGTGGCGCCAGTTTCATACGAAGCCCCACAGCAGCCAGCGTTTACGCGGCCACCAACACCGCCTGCCACGCCCGTTTCGTCGCCTGCCACAAGCCGACGCCCGGCTCTCAGCGTCGAGAAGCCCGCAGACCGTCCGACGGCTTCTTCCGAAGAGCAGCAACAGATAGAACACGAGGTTTTCAGCTCAGACATGACCGGTTACGGCGACGAGGAGCTTGAGATTGCCGTTCTCGCCGGTATCATGAAAGATTCTTTCATTCTCGACAGTCTCAAGGGCAAAGGCCTGATGTCAGGACTGTTTTCGACACGCTTTACCCGTGCCATCTATCAGAGCATTCTCTCGCTGCGCGAAGAAAACCCGGAACTTAGCGGTCTCGACCGCATAGTGCTCAAGAACAAGCTGCGGCAGCTCAACCTGTGGGACAGCTCGGTCCAGGCAATGATCGAAAAAATTGTCGCCGAACCGCCACCAGAGCTTGACCGCGCTCTGCACTTTCTCGAACTGATGAAGGAGCAGGCGCTCAAACGCAAGCTCAAGGAAGTTTCGCACAATATTTCCGACTTCATCGAAAAGCCGACCGATCACGCCAACGAAAACATCGAGACTTTTACCAACAAGATCATTCAGGATGTCCGCAATATCCAGAAAGCGCGCACGACCAAGCGTATCAACCTGGTCAAGGAAGAGATGCGCGATATCATCGGAGATATCGAAAACCGTGAACGTGTTGGCGAAATCGATATCATCGGCTACTCATTCGAGCCCATGCACTATTTGAATGTAGCAATTTCAGGGTTCCGCAAAGGTTTCATGTATGCAATCGCCGGCGCCCCACGCCGTGGTAAAACGACCTTCACCCTGGAACTGGCAACCAGAGTAGCGACACTCAACAAGATTCCGGTTCTTTTCTTCACCTATGAACAGACGAAAAAGAATCTGACCTATCGTCTTCTCGCCAAAGAGAGTCGCCTCAACCCTGATACTCTGCAGCGCAAGAAAATCCGTTCCGACATGATTTCAGATGCCAAGTTCATGGGCGGCTGGAAAAAGATGCAGGATTACATGGATTATTTTTACATCATCGAAGCGACCAAAGAAGATACGGTAGACCGCATCAGATCTTATGCATACAACGCCATGCAGGATTTCAACACTGAGAACATCATGATCTTCGTCGACTATATCCAGAAAATGCCGCTGTCGCGCAATTACATGGATGAGAAATTCAAGGTTGAAGAAATTTCGA
Source organism: Candidatus Rifleibacteriota bacterium (assembly GCA_022704885.1). The sequence goes on from JAKJFO010000043.1 coordinate 15,207, forward strand.
CCGAGCTCAAGGGGCTGTGCATCGAATTAAACAACCCGATCATGACGATCAGCTCTCTGTCAAAAGAGGGCTGTATGATCGATGCCACTCCAGACGCCGAAAGACCGACAATGTATCATTGCAAGGGCAGCGGCGACCTTGAATACGACCTTGACTGCGCAATGATTCAGGCCAAGGACTGGGGCGACACCAAAGAGCTTTATCAGCAGCTGCAGCACAAGGCTGAAGAACTCGGCAAAGATACGACACGCATTCCCAAGGTCGATGTCGTCAACCTTTACCTCGACAAGAACCGCGACGCGCCCGAAGGCATTTTCTCGACAATTCAGTATCTGTTCTTCATCGAAGACAACAAGTTTATCGAGCTCGGTCCGAAGTTCGACGACGACCGTTTCAGATTCAGCAAAATCGAAGAACTCGTCGACAAGCTCATCGAGCAGAACTTCATCGTTTTCTTTGACAAACCACGCGACGCCTCGTATAACAAAGGCCGCGTCTCAATCAAACTCAAAAACTTCTAATGGGGAAAATCATGGCATTTTTATCTGCTGCCAGAAGACCGCTGTCGGTTCTGGCATATATCTGCACCATCGCATGGCTCGCCAGCGTGCTTGGCGGCTGTTCCGCCGGCCAGAAGGGTCTTTTGACAATCACTCCCGAGCAGTATTTCTATTCGGCCAAAGAAAGCCTTGAAACCATCGATGAGCGTAATTACGAGATTCGTGACCTCGATGAGATCATCAGAATTCTTGAAAACGCTGAAAAGGACGCCAAGAAGTCAGATATAATCGATAAATCGCGCATGTATCTGGTGCTTGCCAACACTCTTAAAGCGCGCAAGCTTTATCAGACCGCTTTGATGAAAGGCGAATACGTTGCCAACCGCGCCGAACCGTTTTTTGTGGTTAACACCAAAGACGTCAAAGAGACTCTGCGTATTGCCAACAAATGGTTGCGCTCGTGCAATGCCCAGTTTAAAACCAGCCTGCTGCAGGCCGATCTGAATTTTGTCAGAGGCCTGTATCTGACCCAGAAAATGCTGACACAGCACAGTCGCGAAAGAAAAGCGAGCCTCAATGAAGCTGTTCTGGCGCTGCGCCGTTGCCTTGGGCAGGCCCCTTCGTTCAAGGCTGACTTTCGTCTGTTCGGCCGCGACCAGACCGTGCGCGAAGTGCGAATGCGGCTTATCGAGACTCTCGCACTGGGCGGGCAACAGGCAGAAGCTTATGCCCTGCTCAATGAATACAGCTTTGCCGCGGCCCGGCCGGCACCAGGCACTATCGACATTCAGGATGCCGCCTGGAACCACATGCGCGGTCTGACCCTGGCGATGATGGGGCGCTATGAAGAAGCAGCCGAAGTGCTGGAAAAATTCAAAATCGTTGTGCCGCAGGATTACCCGCAGGTCGACGAAGCCCTGTGGCTGCTCGAAGGAGTATTCGACCGGCTCGCCGACATCAGCCGCGAAGATCGCTACAAAATGGAGGCGCGCATAGTCGCCGCCATGCTCAAAAAGCTCAAAGGGCCGTTTTCTAAAGAACAGTATTCGACCGCGGCACATCTTTATCCACGTCTGATGCCAGGTGACAACACGTTTTACGAGGCAGTGACGAAATTCAACCGCGGCCGCTTCGCCGAAGCCGTAGAACTGCTCAAACAGCTCGATAATCGAGGCCTGATGTCGAGCAGCAACCGGATTTCGACAAGAATCATGCTGGTCGAGGCGATGCTGTATTCAGGCCAGACCATCACCGATGACCTGCTCGAAGAAATGGTGGCATTAGCAGAAAACGACTCTCTGACTCCTTTGCAGACAGAGAGAATCGGTTATCTTCTGGCCCGTTATGTGATGGATGCCGACGAAAAATTTTCGCAGCGCCGCATCGATCATGAAGGTCAGAGTTTTGTCAAAAGCATTACCGGCAAGCCCTGGGCTCTTGGGCTGACACATAAGAGAGGCGTGGTTAAACGTGCAAAAAAACCGGTAAAATCGCGAGATCTCAAAGAACAGGATGCTGACGAGGAAGTTGAACGCGAGCCCGGCAGTCTGATCGCTGAAATATACGCCAACCGCCCCGAAGACTGGGTCGTCAGCGCCAATCTTTATCTGGTTACTCTGCCTGAGATGCACCTGCTCGGCACCGGCCGCATTGTCGGACGCGAGAGCGAAGGCGAGGGCTGGGTTTTCAAAGACGATCAGATAGATGCCATGCGGCGGCGCCAACGCTATCTGGCGATTTTCGAATTCGATAACAGCGACAGCGAAAAATCAGTGCAGGGAATCGTCTTCAAACCCAGATAATCAGCCAGTTTTTCTGGCAACCCGGCAGCTTGCCGAAACATTTTTGCTCGGTACATTGCGGGTGTTGTAAGTTTTTCTTATACTTACAAAAGATGTTCAAGGGAGGTTGCAAAAATGGTTTACAAACTTGTGAAAAATCGACAGTTCAACCTGTTTCTGTTGGCTTCGTTCATATTCGCGATTCTTATCGTGCCGGCAACAGCGGAAGCCGGAATCCTCGGCAGCATACTCAATTCAGTTAGACCCTACGCCAAGGTTATCGGTAAAATAGCGGGCGCAGTAGCCGGTGCTTCATTGTGCGCCGGGTTTGTTCCGCCTCTTGGCATGATTGCCGGCGGTATTGCCGGCTGGATAGTCGGCGGAATAGTAACAGGATACGCTACCGGCAGCCTGAGTAATCTGGCAGCGCTTGGCGGCGCCGCAGCCGGTGTAATGGCACTCTCTTCTTTCGGCCCGGTAGGATATGTTGCCGGCGCCCTGATCGGCGGCTTCCTGGGTAAGACAGCAATGTCGCTTCTGCATAAGGCTGACCGCGAAGCGACCGGCGGCATTCTGTTCATGAAGGGTGGTTCTTCACCCGCGACCACTTCGGGTGTTGCTCTGTCCCCCGAAGTACCTGTCTCACTCGACAACGCAGCTCCGGCTCCAGTGCCGGTAACTTCAAGTGTAAACACTGGCGGTTCGGTGACCATAGCACCGACTACCGAAGAAATACGGCAGGCCGACGCCACTTATCGCAATGCTTATCAGGCATATATCAGTGCAACCCGCGAAGGCAATTCGAAGAACATCAGCGAGACCCACAAAGCTTATCTCAAAGCCCTCGAAGATTATAAAAAGCTGACCGGAAAAGACCCGCAGTAAGCTGCTGACACAAAACCACCACCCGACTGACGTCTGGTGGTGGTTTTTTATTGCTCGTTCATCAGTCGATGTGGTTGCTATGGCATTTTATTTTGTCATCGCGAGGAGCGAAGCGACGTGGCGATCTCTTTGACATAGGAACTGCTTCGTCGGGCTGCGCCTTCTCGCAGTGACGGTTTTTGTTTTTCGATTACGAGCACGATTACGATTACGAGCACGAATTAATTGGAGATACCGACACAGAAATACCTGCGAGTAGCGCGGACGCGAACAATGAGAGGGAACTACTGAGTGGCCTGCAGCAGCCAGTTGACCTTGCGCGGAGTAATCATCATGAAAAAAGATTTGACGCGAGGATCGTCGTCTGGCTTATCGAGAATTTTCTGTTTATCGGCCTCGGTGAGCTTGTCGAATTTTTCGGTATAGAGAATTTTCATCGAAACCTTGAACCACACCTTCGAGTTCAGGGCCAGTTCAGACTCGACAAAAGCATTTGAGTCGCGATAGCTTGAGTCATATTCGAAGCTGAGAATCTGCCCGTCATTGAACAGAAACGGCCGCATATCGGAGATACCCGGGTCCGGGTCGTTAATTCCTGCTTTCTTGCCACGATAAAGGCGCCGGGTTTCGGGGTCGAAATGATAAAGCACAGTTTCGGTCGGCGACAAGGGAATCTGCAGGATATCTTCATAAACTACCGGCTTGTCGTGCGCATTACGCAGCTCGTTACGAATACCCGACATGATGATACGCGTCGTCTGCAGAATATCGAGTTTGTTGCGCGAGTGCGTAAAAGAAGTTCTAACCATGCGCAGAATCTGATAAAGAGAAGTCGAGAGCAACACAAACAGGCCAACGGCAAAAATCAGCTCGATAATCGTCGTGCCGGTAGTTCGGTTGCGTCTGAACATCTTCATCAGTAGTAATTGTACCTCGGATCGGTCAATATCGAGACAAACGTGAGTACCGGCACATCAGTTTCGGCGGTGCGATGTTTTGAGACGACGGTGATCTTTATGCGCAGCAGAAAAAGCGGCTTGGCATCTTTCGGCAGCGGAGTCACCGGCTGCAGTGTCGGCTCGAAGTGCATTTCAAAACCGTTTTTGTCGGCTGTTTTGACGAGCTCCATGTATTCTTCATCGTTATGCAGCTTCTGGGCCTTGTCGTAGCCGAGAGTACGTGCCAGCTCGACGGCAGAGGCGCCGAACAGGGTCGCCATGGTTCTGGTGTCGGCCCGCACAATGCGCTTCTGACCTGATTGCATCAACGAATAGATCGGCAGAATTCCGGCGGTAATCATCATGATTACGATGAGAATTTCCACCAGCGAAAAAGCTCTTTTATCAGTTGCTGCTGTCATCATTCGCGTTCGTACTTCCAGTCGAATTTGCCGACGCCGCCGGTAACTATCTTGGCGACATATTGTTTGTCCATCAGCTGGGGCATGGCATTGCGCCAGATACCGTTCAGGGCGTTGTAGATGATAACATTTTCGCCAGGTGTGGCAAAATGCTCTTCCAGGTTCAGGAAAGGAGTGACAACAGTGCCTTTGATCGTTACCGGCTTGTCGCCAATCACCTGCAGCGGTTCAGAAACCGAAATCAGGTTCGCCTCGACATAACAGCGGCTGGCCTGGGCATTCGTTGTTCTGATGACGATCTGCGGGGCAATGATGGTGATCATGTCGTTGCCGATCGATGAGCTGAAATTGTTGATATCTGTATCGACGCCGACGAGATCGCCTTCGATGAGCACCTTGCCGCCGCCCATCATCGGGCTCGAATAAATGACACTGTGACCGCGGAAACGCAGATTTCTCAGGCCCAGCGGCTCAGAGTCGTTGAGAGCGAGAATACCATTGAGTTCAAGAACCTGGTTGTTGGCACCACTGCGATATGCTGCAACCTCGTTGATATACTTGAACTCAAAACGGTCATACGAGGTGCCGCCGATGGCGACTGTAGTACGTCCGCGGAAAAAATCTTCTGTGCTGCGCGGAATGAAGTAAAAATCCAGCAGATAAGAGCTGTAGGCATCGGGCAAAGCGTGCCAGAGTGCGCCTTCATAAAATTCCAGCATCGGGCTGTTCTTGATGACCTGATCCATTCCAGAAGGGATCTGATCATAAGGATATGGGAAGTTTTCGAGGAAGCCTCCGAGCGCATCTTTGAGAGGTCCGCTGTATTCTTTGGTTTCACCACGTGTTCGCTGCAGAAAGTTGCTGAGACCGCGATTATACAATTCAACCCCTGAGTCGCTCATGAAGTTGCCGTATTTATCGAGCTCCTTGAGACCGTCGGGCAGCTTGTCCCAGTTCTTGTAGATTTTTTCGGCAAATTCGGTTGAAACACCGGCCAGAACGAACAGATCTTTGGCCTGTGTAGCCGTCAGCTCGGTGTTGCCTTTGATGTTCAGTGAGGTCACGATCGGGCCGCTGGTTGCGATAAAAGGCAGTTCAAAAGGCTCACCGCCATCGGGATGAATCTGGACAGCTCTGAAATACTGGCGCATGGCGGGGCCATAAACCAGTGTCGGCGACAATCTTGTGGCGTCGGCCGGCGAATCGGGAGCCAGACGCGAGCCGCCGATTGGCGGCATATTGCCGAAGATATCGAGACCGCTGCGATCCAGAGGCGGCATCAGGCGTGACTTCATCATCGCTTCGCTTGAATTTGGCGCGCCCGGGGTCTGATTGATCAGCTCACCGGTGTGAGTCTTGTAGGTCTGAAAACAGTTGATAAATGATGGCGGGCCATCGGTCAGAGGCTCGATCAGTTCTTTGCCTGAACCAACATTGAACAGGCGGATCTTATGTTTGTTGTTCCAGCCGGTCGTCCAGAGAATGCCGTCTTTGGTTTTCTTCTGGCCCTGAAGTTCCATGAAATCTTTGACGTAATCCTTCATGCCATACCATGGCACATCGAAACGCAGATAGAAGTTTTCCTGGCCGTTCACCTGACGGGCATTGCGATCGTTCGGATCGACATTTGAGCCAAATAGAAGTTTGGCGCCATTGGTAGAACGCACGATAACGGCCGGCCCCGCCTGAAGAAGACTGCTGAGATCCTGGCCAAGATAGACGCGACCAGGCGGTGTAAGAGCGCCGTTGCCGAATTGAGCCAGATCTGTTTCCCAGCTGCTGGCATTGTTGAGAGCGTTAAAATCTCGGCGAATTGCGTTCCATCCATGATCTAAGCGCAACAGACCAACCGAAGGTTTGTTATCGTCGCGCTTGATTCCTTCCTGCAGACCGCTGGCTGACTCATGGTGATTGAAGTGCGAACCCCCATAAACGCTGGCATCTTTAACATAAAGCGTGAAATAATTGAACGGCGGAACAAAGGTTTTGACCACCCTGATCAGAAATTTAAGCGAAATTTTGGCGGTATGGCCGCGATAGGTGACCTTGGCGCGAACTTCGAGCTCACCCTGCTTTTCTTTTTTATCCTGTTTGATTTTGTAAAGAACCTGGTCGCCGTTGGCGGCTTCGACCGCGTTGATATGCTGCAACTTGATCACGGCATCGACAAGAAAATCTTTTGAGTCGACGAGACCCCGACCAAACTGTATGCCATAAATCTGGCGGGCAGTCTCACGGGTATACGCGGTCAGCTTGGCCACCTGACTGGCTTCGAGAGGTATTTCCTTGCTGACATCGACCCCGGCCGAGCGCAGAACCTTGTATAACTGGTTGTTTTCATCATCGTGATTGAGAGAGTTCTTGAGGCGCGCGACAAATTCTTCGATTGCTGATTCAGCCAGGTTGAAGGCAACTTCGGACTCATAGGACATGGCCGACGAGTAATCTTCAGAGCCCGTGAAAAATGTCAGTGAAAACCCGAGAATGAACAGAACGGTCATGCAGGTCAGAGTGAGAAGGAATATCGAGCCGCTTTTAGTCGACATATTTTCCCTCCCCCTGCGTGAGAGCCATGTCGATTACCTGCTGACTCATCATTCCTTCTTCGAACGACTCACGAAACCGCGGGTCTTTCTGCAGGGTCTCCATAAGTTCGAGCATCTTTCGCATCGCTCTACCTCTTCGGCTAGGTTTCTCCGTTTTATGATAGATCATCGCCGAAAGATACCAGGTCTGCATTTCAAGATAAGGATCGTCGTTCAGATCCATCTGGATTCTCTCAACTTCACGCAGCGCCCCGTCGAAATTGTCCTTTTGAAACATCTCGAAAGAAAGCTCAAAACGACGATACAATTCCTGAGTGCGGCGATCCTTCTCACGTTCTGGCATCTGTTTCCCGGCAAGCGCCGATGCCTCTGAGAGATGCTGTTCGACCAGTGAAGAATCTGATTTTTCGACAGTTTCGCTCGGGCCGCTGGGGAAAATATTCCGGATCGGGCGCGAGCCCACTCTTGTACAGCAGCCAGTACAGCACAAAACGACTGCCATAACGTTGAGAATGAGCAGCCATTTCATGTTTCTGAGCAAAGCGGATTTCCTGTAACTACGATAATTTTCTAATAATAGTACCCCATAGAGTATGCAAAGTCAATCATACAGGTTGCAGTGCAGCAATTCTCGGTAAGCGAATTGGTACGGCTTCTGGCAGGGGTTTCGTCGGGATCGTTTGTGTTATCCAGTATCTAAGCGGAGTTTCGGGCCTCTACCAAGATAACTGTTTAAAAGAGTTGCCCAGTCCGGCCATAATGCTAGTCTAACAGCCCATCTGACATGCTCCACAGATTCTTTCAGTGTCTTTTTCCAAGTTTTGGACTGAGCGTATAACGGATCGCCGATCTCTAACAGTTGATGCATAAGGAAAGCCAATAGATTGAGCAAGAGAAAGTTGAATCTGAGGTTTATCTTTCCGTGACCAAAGTTGTGTTCAAAGTTATATCCCTGGTTTTTCAAGGCATTGAATGTCTGATTTTCGATGCTCCATCTATGCCGGCCAGCCGCAGCTATATCTGCCACATTTTTGCTTGTAGGCTTTAAGCTTGTCAGCCATGTATTTTTGTAACCGGCCTTCTTTCCTTTTGCGCTCTCAGAGATTGAAACCCAGTTGCAGACCAGATCATTTTTTGCAAATACTGGAACCTCTTTCGCAAATTCCAGAGTCTGTAGGACTTTCTTTTGATCGTTTGTTTTTTCTATTGTCGAAACTTCCCCA
>JAKJFO010000044.1 GCA_022704885.1 Candidatus Rifleibacteriota bacterium
GCGGATATCCCAGATTTTTGGCAGAACGATCAGAGTGCCGCTGGCTTCGGTAACGAAACGATGCACGTAGTGTGAACCCAGCACCCAGGCGATTTTTTCGCGCGGCACACCAAGTTCTTCGACCGGTATCTCGGCCTGATTTTCGACATGGCGGAAGCGGCGGGTCATGCGGGCATGTGGCGTCAGCTTCCATTGATCGTAGATGTCGAGATGGCAGGCCTTGCATGACTCAGAACCGGCAAAATTGCGGTTATCGAAGGCTTTCGGGCTGTGCAGGCTGCCGCTGAAAACTTCGGTGCCGGGCGCGTGGCACTTGGCGCAGAGCTGCCCTTCATTGTTGGGATGATTCAGCAGAAAGGTGCTGAAATCGTCTTTGATGGCAGGACTTATCGCCAGCGGCGCCCAGGGCTCGGAGGCTAGCGCGGCGGCATGCGGAGAATGGCAGGTGATACAGCTCATATACATGCCTTCTTCGAGAGGCAGATCGGTGCCGTTTTCGACCTTGATACCAGTCGGATGCAGGGTCATCGATTCCATCGAATGGCAATTTATGCACCATTGACCGGCGCCACGTTTGAGCCGGCGATCGACCGGCTGGCCGGCAGTGGTTCCGGTAGCAGTTTCGGGGGGCATGTAATGGCAGACCATGCAGCCGGCTTCTTCAGCCAGCTTCTGATGGTCTTTGCTCTGCATCTGTGCCGAAACCGATGAAGTACAGAGCAACGCGACCAGAATCAGGCAAAAAGCAGGGAATGCCTTATTAATAAAGATTTCAGCTGTTTTCATTACCAATTTCGATTTCGTTGAGTATGTCTTCAATCTGAGTGGCAATCTGCGAAGAGTTCAGCTTCTCCTGGTCGATAGCAGTGCGTAATTTACGAAGCCTGACAAAACGCTGCCGGTATTTGTCCTGCAGTTCGTTGACCGCCTCGCACAGCACCTGGCCCTCATCGCCCTCGCGCAGACGCAACGACGACTCTGCAAGCTTCCCTGAAGAAAGGCGACGCAGATGACCGGCAACCTTGAACATCGGCCCGATCAGGCGATGCGAGATAAACACGGTAATGATCAGCAGAAAAACGGTAATCAGCAGGAAACTCAGGCTGTTGGTGACTATTATGGCAGGTTTGAGGATTTCCCAGGTCGAGCGCAGGCGGTTATGCGCTGAAAGAAAGCCTTCCTGAATGTTTTTGCTGGTGATCTGATAAAGAAAATAGCCATGCAGTATCGACCCGACAAACACCACCAGCGACATGAACGCCACCAGTCTGATCTGATAAGACGGCAGTATCAGGTAGTGCTTTCTCGTATGCTTCTCCATCTCGAACTCCCTTATTGACTTGAATCTGCAGCGCCGGGCCGTGATACAGTCTGGCAGCGCACCTGCAGAACAGGATTCACCCAGTAATCAACCGAATTTCGCAATTCAACTATATACTTCATCAGGCGCCGACGGCGCAACTCTCGCAACTGCAGTTCGCGCTCGGCCTTTTCATGCTGAGCCGGGTCGATCTTCGGCCGTGCTGCCACCGAGAACAGATGCACACCGGCTTCATCGGCAAAGCCACGCACTACTTTTTCATCAGGTACTTCCAGCAGCTTTGCGAAAACATCGGCAGGAAAGTCGCCAGCCGACTTCCAGCCAATATCGCCTCCGACGCCGCGATAGAGAGAGCGACTCCAGCTGGCATTTAGATCGGCAAACGCAATGCCTGCTTCGTATTCGGCCAGCAGCTGCTGAGCATGTTCTTCATCGGAAACCAGTATGGTTTTCAGATGCAGTCGCTGCGGTGGCGCCGGAACATTCACCTTGATTTCAGCCAGTTCTGCCGGATGATATGTCGCTTCGGCAACTTCGCGGCGCGCTGCCGCTGCCAGTTCTTCGATCAAAAAAACAGCACGGGCAAGCGTTTCATTGGCGTCACCCTTCGCAGCCGCCTGATCAAATACTGCGATTTTTCTGATGAATTCGGGGCGCCGGTCGAGACCGAGGCGCCGACCGCCCTCGGCATAAAGCAGTGTATCGAAAAACTCAGATGCAAAAGCTGCAACATCGAGCTTTCTTGCCTGCACGCCCGAAATGGCCTGAATCTGCCTGAGTTCTTCGAGAGTGATTGTGGTCTGGCCGACCTTCATCGCGAGATCCTTGCGGCCAAGCAGGTAATCAAAATCAACATGCAGAAAGAACAGCATCAGCAGAAAGGTCAATCCCAGAAGCACGCCGATTACAGCAAAAACCATGCGCCTGGAAACCAGGATCATGTGATGATCGTCAAGCAGAGTGATCTTTTCGAACATATTCAGTGACCTTCACAGCTGGCAGGCGTCGATGCCGGCGGTTTCGCCAGCGCATCAAAACCAGCAAAAAACTTGTCGATATCGAGGGGTCCCTGACCCGACCAGGCGATCTTTCCGTCAGGAGCGACGATAAAAACCGAGGGCGTCATGACCACCCCCCATTTATCGGCTACTTCGTAAGAATCCGAAGCCACTCTTTCCATTAATACAGTGTGTTTGAGATCACGCAGGCGACAGAAGTTCATCAGCGCCTTCTGCATGCGGACCGTATCGAGCGACACAAAAAACACCTTCAACCCGGTCTGTGCGTAATCTGCCAGACGGGCCTGCACAGCCGGCATTTCTTCAACACACGAGTGGCAGAACAGCGACCAGAAAAAAACCATGTTCCACTCACCCGCCACCGGAAACTGATGCGCAACATTGTCGATCGCATCGAGAGAATTGACCGGCGCCACCTGACCCGGCGCCAGCAGTTTGCTGCCAGAAGCCACTTCAGCAGCCGGCAATACGACTGCCAGGCTCAACCCAAGCATCAGCACGAACGCCGGCAACCGGCATCTTTTACATAAACCGGCCAGAATCAGAACAGCAGTCTTAAAGATGTGATTTGATGGCAAGTTCAATCTCCTTTTCGCCTTCTGGCGCATAACCGAGATGGTCATAAAGAATTTTTCCCTGGCGGTTAACCAGCACGGTACGCGGCAGAACAGTAATATTATAAGTCTTGATCAGCGTGCCCTGCTCATCGACTGCCAGCATGTAAGGAATCTGCTGAGGATATTTTTTGACAAAACGCTGAATTTTGGCAGGCGGATAGCCAGGCGGGTGAATGCCGATTATCGTCATTTTATTTTTGAGCTCTTCGTGAAGTCTTATGATAAAAGGAATTTCTTCGATACAGGTGCCGCAGGTCACCGACCAGAAAACCAGCAACAGCGGTTTCTCGACGAACTGCCCGGCCAGTCTGAACTTCTGACCCGAGAAATTTGACAGAGTGACACCTTCGAGCGAAGACAGACTGCCCGGCTCAGAGTCGGGGATAAAGAAATATATCAGCGGAAAGCTGACTATCGCCAGCAGCAGCAGTATCATCTGGTTACGGTTCATCTCTGCCACTATACAGCAAACCGCCGCAAAATTTAACTAAATTTTGGCCGGAGCGGGGCTGTGGTAATTCTGCCGGGTAGTCTTACAGACAATGAGATTAGTTCAGAGCTGGCTTTTTGGCCATAGATGGCCTCATTCATTTGCGCCACAGGAATGGTGAGCAAATGTGATGCCTTCGGCATACCGCTTCGTCGGGCTGACGCCCTCCTCGCAATGATTGAAATGACGGTGCATAAGCCTCTGCTTCGCGCCTCTGTGGCTTTGTGAGAAAAATCTTTTCAATCAGAGAAAAAATAGCGCGGAATGAGAAAAGATGCATTCATTCCCAGGCGACGATGGTACCGGCGAGCTCGTCACCCCAGCGGCGGTTTCTTTCGCCACTGTAGATGCGGTAAATCTCGTAGCAGTTCGCCGCAAAAGTGATAAGCATAAGTGGCATCACGATGAGAAGAGTGCCGACAATGCCGATGATCGGAATCATTGCAAAAAGGCTGCCCAGCGCTGACACGACATAAGGCATGGCAAGAACTGCGTTACGTTGAATCGACTGTTTGATGGTAATCGGTTTGCCCTGCAGATCGGTAACTCTGATGTTCATTGCCTTTTTGCCCGGTGTCTGGCTGTCGAGTTCGCCGGCTTTAAAAGGCATATCCTTGACGAGAATGACCGCTGCTGCTGCCATGAACACAAAAAAGCTGAAGATCGACCCGAGAAAATGCGGCAAGACAAAAGCCGCAATGAGAATCAGCACCGAAGAAACCACGCCGACGAGCACCAGATCGATAAATGTTGCCAGCAGACGCTTCTGAAGAATCTGGTCGAGATGGAAACTTACAGCGCCACCGCCAGCTGCCGCCGGGCTTGCAGTTCCGGCCGGTTTGCCCGTCTGCCCGGTATTTGCGGTCGCCTGAGCGGCGTTCTTGTTTTCAGCCTCAGCCATCTTGTTAAATCCTCCGAAACATCGTAAATTTGACCAGCCTGCCTTACGTGTCAGGCATGATTATACTATCAATACAGGTCAGGCTACAATAATATGTTGACCGTCATAAAAAAAGTTTTTCGCACCGGCCGAAAGTTCGCTGCATTCGTGCCGCTAACCTTTTCGACAGGAGACCGCTGATCAGTTATGAAAATCGGAATAATTTCTGACACACACGTCACCAGTCCGGTGAACTGTGTGGTGCCAGACTGGATCGCCAACGCGTTCGCAGGAGTCAACATGATAGTGCATGCCGGTGATGTCGAGCACCCCGAATACCTCGAAGCCCTCAAAGACATTGCTCCGGTCTACGCGGTTCGCGGCAACTGCGATCGCCAAGCCTTTTCGACCCCCGAGAGCATCTCTGTCGAGATCGGCTGCGGCCTGCTCACAGCAGCTCATCGCGCACCCGTCGCCCGCCAGGCCCTTTCCTCGCAAAGCCGCGTCATGGTCTATGGCCACACTCATATCTCGCTGATCAACGACGAAGGAAACCTGCTGGTGATCAACCCCGGTAGTCCGACCCAGCCTCGCGGCGGATTGCCCGCTTCTGTAGCGGTTCTTGAAGTCAGAGGCGACGAACTTTACGCAGAATTAAAGGTGCAACCCTGACTTGCCGATGATTAGAAAAGAGAAAAAAATCATATCAAGGTGGCAACATGAAACGAATTCTCTTTTCGACGGCTTTTGTCTGTGTCATGGTCATGGCAGCCAATCTGCTGCTGAGTACACCTGCCGAGACCAACCCTTCCAGCTTCAGAGGTGTATTCTCCGGATACCTGTCGTCGGAACCTTCCAACCTTGACCCGGCGCGCGGCGTAGATGTCAACGAGGCCAGCATTCAGGCCAAAGTTTTTGACGGTCTCGTGCGCTATGACGAAAAGATGCGGCTTGTCGGTAATCTCGCCGAATCCTGGACCGTGTCGCCCGATGGCAAAGAACTCGTATTCAAGCTCAAACAGAATGTATTCTTTCACGACGGCCAGGCTCTGACCTCAAGCGACGTCGTATTCTCTCTCGATCGCATTCTCGACCCGACCGTGGGTTCGCCCCGCACCTGGGTGCTCGAAAAAGTCGAAGGAGCCACCGAACGCATGCGCGGCGAAACTGACCGCGTTGCCGGCATCACCGCAGTCGATGACTTCACGGTTTCGATCAAGCTCAGCGCGCCATTTGCCCCATTCCTGTGCCTTCTCAGCATGCCGGCCTGCTACATTCTACCTTCTGGCAGCGCAAGTGCGATCAGTGACCGCAGTTTCTTCGAAAAGCCCTTTGGCACCGGCCCGTTCAAAATCACCGAACGTGTTCGCGACAGTCATATCAGACTCGCGGCCAATGCCGCATATCATGGCACCAGAGCACGTCTGGCCCGCATGGACATACGCATCATTCCCGAAAACATGAAAGCGGAAATGGAATTCGAAAGCGGCAACCTCGACATGCTGCAGCTCTATCCCGCCAATTACGAGCGTTTCAAGTCCGATCCCGACTTTGCCGCCCGCATCACCGATGTTCCTTCGCTCAATGTATTTTATATCGGCTTCAACAATCAGACTGCGCCATTCGATGATGTCAGAGTCCGCCGCGCTCTCAACATGCTGGTCGATCGCGAAAAGATCATCAAGGCAGTCTATCAGGGCCGCGCCGTCTCCGCCAACGGCAGCATACCGCCTGGCATCAGCGGATATACAGAAGGCAGCAACGGGCTCGAATACAACCCTGAAGAAGGCCGCCGTCTGCTTAAAGAAGCCGGCTATTCTAAAGACAGGCCGCTCACTTTCGACCTCTACCAGCGCTCTTCGCAGTCAGCATTCGAGATTACGCGTCTGCTGCAGGGCGAACTGAAAAAGCACGGTGTCGTCATCAACCTCAAACCCATGGAATGGAGTGCCCTCAAGGACGCCGTCAGCAAAGGCGAAGCGCCTGCCTTTTATATGAGCTGGTTCGGCGATTACCCTGACGGCGAAAATTTCCTCTTTCCGGTGTTTCATTCAAGCAACTGGGGCTCTGGCGGTAACCGCGCCCGTTTCAAGAACGAAGAAATCGATCGTATGATCGAAGATTCAGTGAAAATTCAGGATGCCGATCGCCGTTCTGAAGCTTACAGCCGCATCAACCGCAAAATTGCCGAGCACGCGCCATGGATTTACCTCTGGCACGCCAGCGAAAGTTATCTGACCAGCAAAAAGGTCAGCAACATGGATTTCTCACCGATGTTTTTCTGCGACAACGCCTTAACGCTGACCGTCAAAGAATAAATGCTCGAATTCACGCTCAGAAGACTTGCCGCCACCATACCAGTTCTTCTGGGCATTCTGCTCATCGCATTTGTCGTTCTTTATCTGATTCCGGGCGACCCGGCGCAGACGATCGCCGGCCCGAGAGCCGATGCCGCGACACTTGCCCGCATCGCCGACGAAATGGGCCTCGATCAGCCAGTGCACCAGCGTTTTCTGTCATACCTCAAACGCATCAGCCGCGGCGATCTCGGCGGTTCGGTGGTTTCGGGCAAACCGGTTCTCGAATCGGTCATCGAAAAATTACCCTACACCCTCAAACTCGCAGCGCTTGCCATGACTTTTTCGATCGTTCTCGGCATTCTCGCCGGTATCATCAGCGCGATTACCCAGGGGCGCTGGCTCGACCGCATCTGCACCGTCTTTTCGGTCACCGGCATCAGTATTCCCGTTTTTCTTTCAGGTCTGGTGTTTCTCTACGTTTTCGCGGTCAGACTCAAATGGTTCCCATCATCAGGCTTTGCCGCCGAGGACTCGCTGCTGCCCTTCATTCTGCCAGCGTTCACGCTGGGCATACGCTCAGCCGCATTTCTGGCACGCATTGTGCGCAGCAGCATGATCGAAGTGCTCAATCAGGATTTCATCAGAACCGCGCGCGCCAAAGGCCTCAGCCCGGCACGAATACTGTTCCGGCATGGCCTGGTTAACGCGCTGATCCCGGTCATAACCGTCATCGGCCTCGATCTGTCGAGCTATCTCAATGGCTCGGTCATCGTCGAAACCATCTTCGACCTGCCGGGCATCGGCCGCTTCGCCATGGATGCGATTCTGCAGCGTGATTACCCGGTCATCCAGGGCATCGTACTGCTTGGTGCGCTGGTTTTCATAATGGTCAATCTGGCAGTCGACCTGCTCTACGCCTGGATCAACCCGAAAATTCGTGACGAAATGCTGGGGAGACTGGCCCGATGAAAACACTTCTGCGCAACCTCACCTTTGCCGGCTGGCTGAGCTTTATCGGAATAGTTCTGGTGTTACTTACAGCCGTCTTTGCACCGCTGCTGGCTGCCAACGACCCTATGGAAACCGACCCATTGCGCCGACTGAGCCGCGAAGAAGGCTTTCCGCTCGGTTGTGATCAGCTCGGCCAGTGCGTTTATTCACGCCTGATCTATGGTGCCCGCCTCTCGCTCATCATCGGGTTTGCTGCCCGTCTTTCGTCGCTGCTCATCGGCCTCGCGGTCGGTCTTGCCGCCGGCTATGCCGGGGGCTGGCTCGACTGGCTGCTGATGCGTATCGTCGACATGTTTCTGGCGTTCCCGAGTCTGCTTCTGGCTATCGCGGTTTCAATGGTCATGGGCAGCGGCATTAAAACAGTTGTCTTTGCACTGGCTATCGTCGGCTGGGCCGAAATGGCACGCATAATCAGATCGGCCGCGCTCGAACTGCGCTCGGCCGAATACGTCATTGCGGCCAGAACACTGGGCGCCAGCCATCTGCGCATAGTGCTCACCCATATTCTGCCAAACTGTCTGCCGTTGATTACAGTTATCTTCACGATGGGAATGGCGACAGCAGTGCTTTCAGAAGCCAGTCTGAGTTTCCTCGGCCTCGGCGTCGACCCCTCGCTGCCGACCTGGGGTGGCATGGTCGCTTCGGCAAAAGACTATATGCTGCGCCGACCAGAACTGGTCGTTTATCCAGGTTTGTGCATAGCTTTTCTGGTTATAGTTTTCAATATTTTTGGCGACGAACTGCGCGACATTCTCGATCCATCCCGCAAAGGAAACTGGTAACATGAGCAACAGACGTCCAGTAATCGGCATCGCCTATGCCGACTCATCGGTGCGCGATAACGAAATGCGCATCAGAACATATGTTTCCCGCAAGTATTTTCATGCGGTGCAGCAGGCGGGTGGACTGCCGATTCTTCTGCCGGCACCGGCCAGACCGGCTGACACCTTTACCCGAACTGACCTGCAGAGCTTCATCGACCGTTACCTCGGCATGATCGATGGCCTGCTGCTGCCAGGTGGCGAAGACGTTCATCCCCGTTACCAGGGCGAAGACCCGGCAACCGCGCTCGATCTGGTCAACCCGTTTCGTGACGAATTCGAGCTCGGCCTGGCAAAAACCGCATACGAACTGCACAAAATTCCGGTTCTCGGCATCTGCCGTGGTTGTCAGGTTATTGCAATCGCGCTGGGCGGCAAGGTTCATCAGGATCTCGGTGGTATCGCGCGCGTGCAGCATTCGCAAAAGTCGCCACGCTGGGCAGTTTCGCATCAGGTCAAACTGGAAAGTGCCTCAAAGCTGGCCGATCTTTTCAAACTGTCTAATAATGAGCTGTTCACCAATTCGTTTCATCATCAGGCGATCAAAGAGGTTCCGGCAGGCTTTATCTGCAGCGCACGGGCCGGCGATGGCGTGATCGAAGCAATCGAGTGCGACAGCGAACGCTTTTACATCGGCGTACAATGGCACCCGGAAGAAACCGTCACAGCTGATCAGGCCAGCCGCCAGTTGTTTGCCGGCCTGATCGAGGCCGCAGCACGCCACGCTGTCGGCACAAGTTTCAATTAACGCAGATTACGGCCGGCAACGTCGACATCGATCTGGTTACGCAGCTCGACCGGCTCTGAAATTGGATTGAAAGTGCGCGTAAAGAACTGTGCCGAACTGTTGGCAGCCACTGCCATATCAGCCCAGGTCAGTGTGGCTGTCTGAGTTTCGTTACCCGGCATATCGACAACGACCCGATATGTCTTGTGAGCGCTCAAATTACCGGTTAACGGCACCCGAAACGACAGGCCTTCGGCCGGCATGTGCAGAATCTCGATTTTGCGCGAACCCAGCGCCGCAATCCCTCTCTCGTCAAACACCTTAACATTGAGCGTGACAAGACCAGGAACGTATTCTCGCGGAAAAACCTTAAAATACGCATCATTACCCGAGAGACTGCAGCCGACAATTTCGACGACCGACCGGTCGACAGTCTTGAACCCGCTGAGCGCGAACACAAAAAACAGGGTAACCAAAATCAGACTCATTATTCGCCGCATACTATTCTCCCGATATCGTCGTCTACTTTATATATCGGCATTTCTGCAGCAAAACATTAGCCCTCCTCTTCAGAAGAGAGTTATCAACCGGTTACCAGGATCAGGTCTCCGACAAAACGGAACCTGTGTTTAAAAATTGTCATTGCGAGGAGCGGAGCGACGAAGCAATCTCATGGGAAAAGAGATTAGCCTCAGAGATGAGCTTATGCCTTCGGCATACGCTTCGTAAGGCTAATGGCACTAAGTTAACGACAGGTCTAACCTCAGATGTTTTACTCGTGCTCAGCGAAGCGGTGCTCGTAATCAGCAAAGCGGTAATCGTGAGTCGATGCGCGCTGCATCCACAGGCGCCTCGACACTTGGCCATCCGTGGCCTGCCTCGAAAAAACGACAGCGCAAATCGATTACGAGCACGATTACGATTACGCGCACGATTCACAAAATTCAGTTTCTTATCTTAGTGCCATTCCTTCGTAAGGCTGAAACCCTGCTCGCAATGAAAGAGTCTTTTTGCATTCTTACGTGACAGGCCGCCAGTGCAGATTTCATAATAAATTCTTTGTGGCTTTGTGACTATGTGCGAGGTTCTTCAGTCCACAGAGAAATCTGCGTAATCTGCGGATAGTCTTCGCGAATGCCTGGGCTGGTCAGAAGTTGAACCAGCCGGATTTTGAGAAGTGAATGATGATAACGACGGCTACGGCCCAGATCACCAGATTTATCTGGAGCGGGCGGTCATTCATGACGACTTCTGAAGGGTTTTCGCCCTTATCCTGAATATGAATCAGATAAAGGTAACGCAGAATGCCGTAAAGCACCATCGGCACAGTGTAAACCAGCTTATCGCTGCCGAATTTAGCAATAGTATCGGAGCTGACCGTATAGAACGAATAGGTGACTATTGCCATGGCTGCGAGAATCGAAGTCATCTGGTCGATAAACGAAAGCGAATACTGCGCGAGAATATTGCGGTGCATGACCGCTTCTTCCTGGTAGGTGGCGATCTCCTGCCGGCGCTTGGCAAGCCCGAGAAACATCGCCAGCATCATCGTCGAAAGGATCAGCCAATGCGAAATATAAATGGTCGGTTCAAGCGCCTTAAGAGCGCCGACGCCGGCAGTAGCACGCAGAACGAAACCGGTGGCGATGCACATGACATCGAGAATCACCATATTTTTAAGCTTGAAACTGTATGCCAGATTCAGCATGAAATAAGCCAGCGCCATCGAAAAAAAGAGCTGGGAAAGGTTGTAAGCGGCAGTCAGACAGACCAGAAGAATGATGATCAGCGCCGCCTTGCCTTCAGTCAAAGAAAGCTCACCGGCAGCTATCGGTCGCTTCGCCTTCTGCGGATGCAGACGATCTTTCTCGACATCGGCAATGTCGTTGAGCAGGTATACGCTGCCTGACAGGCCGCAGAAGATCAGAAAACCAGCGAAAGCATACAGCCAGGCAGGCAGTTCGAACAGCAATCCCTTTTCAGAAAACATCAAAGCCGCAAAAAGAATCAGGTTCTTGATCCATTGTTTCGGCCTGAGACTGAAAAATACCGGCGCAATCATTGCCTGTCCTCTGCTAATGTAGTGTCTGAACCGGCTGTATTCTACCAGCATCCCGCCAGCATGTAAACTTTTTGTATCATCGATCGGCAAGTCCCGGTCAATATCCGTCCTCTGTCATATATGAATCCCAGAGCCAAAAGCGGTCATTCTGCGCGGAGCGAAGAGAAGTCGCAGAATCCATGTTTTGATTGATTCTCTGGATCCTGCGACTTTCTTCTTCGCCCCTGCTTCGCTTAAGCTACGCAGTGCTTCGAAGAACAGGGCGCGCAGGATGACAGACAACCGTAGCAATCAGCGTAATCAACGGATGTTCTTCTTTCATCTTCTTTCTTTGCGTCTCTGCGGCTTTGTGAGGTCTTTCTTCGATTACGATTGCGACAACGATTGCGACAACGATAACGATAGAGAGAACATTGATCTTGTGGCAAGCGGGCGGTTATGTGGTAGAATTCGAAAAATCGCGAACGTCTCAGATTACAGATGCATAACCCGAAAAGCGAAATTCTGCTGATCAGCATCGCTGCCGAACCGGCAGCAGGCGAATATTACAGCCTGCGACGCTTCGGTGGACGTTTTGCGCCGCTTGGCCTGCTGTGCCTCGCAGCCGCCGCACCAGATCGCATCGCAGTGCTGAATGGCGGCGATGGCACACAATTGAGCGAATGCCTGCAGGACTTCGACAGCGTCAGGGTCATAATCATCCAGACTGACAGCAGCACCGATAAATCAGCCGACAATGCTCTGCCAGAACTGCGCCGGCGGTTTCCGGCCGCCAGCATAGGTATCAGTGGCTTAACCCATAAACATCGCGACCACTTCGACTTCACCCTGACCGGAACCGGCAAAACAGCGGTTCTGCGAATTCTACGCGGAGAAACTCCGGCAGGGTTGTTCGACAGCATGCCTGATGGCAATTTTGATATTCTCGATATTCCCTCAGAACCTCTCGCCGAAGGCGACTACGAAGCTCACCCGGAAAAATGGCTGGCCGGGCGCACGATCGAAATTTTTCAGCCATGGCTCGGCCTGCTCGACCGCTCAGAGCGATATTTCAGCTGGCCGGGCATCGACTGGACGGCAAAATTCATGGGCTGGCTCAAACTTTCCGGCTACAATGCCGTGCATTTTCGTCCTTCCGGACTGACTTCCAGCAATCTGCACGAACTGCGCTCGGTAATGCTCAATCTGGCAATGCCTTTTGCCGCCAGTTTCAATATCAGTGACAAGCTGCATTTCACCAGAGTTGGTGCTCCCCTGCGCCAGATCTGGCTGTATCATCCTGATCCCGAAACTGCGCACGCCTGCCTGGGGCTGCTGTCGCAGATCAAAGCGGCAGAATGCCTGCCCGGTCTGCAGTTTAACCACAGCAGTATCGGTATAAAACACGAAACAGAGCTGCTCACGGCAGCAGAACGCATCTGTCTCGGCGACCTGCACTGCTGGACACTTTCCGATCTCAAAAGGGTGATGGCGAGATTCTGGCGGCGCCGCTTTTTCAGCCGGTTGGCCAGACTGCGCAACGCCGCTGAACTGATAATGTTCATGAAAACATCGTATAACATTCTCGATATTCTGCTATCCTCAGAAAGGCATGGTGAAAGCAAATGATACATGTAGTCAACGGCCCGAACCTCAACCTGCTCGGCCGGCGCGAACCGGAGATCTACGGAACCCGCACACTCAAGGAGATCTGCGAGGAGCTCGAAGAAACCGCCTTCTGCAACAGTGTTCAGATCAGCTTTTTCCAGAGCAATCATGAGGGCGAAATCATCGACTACCTGCAGAAACTCAAGGCCGAAGATGCGGTCATTCTCAATGCCGGCGGGCTCGCTCATACCAGCGTGAGTTTGCGTGACTGCATCGCGGCCATCGATGCCGAGGTGGTTGAAGTGCATATTTCAAACATCACCGCGCGTGAAACGTTCCGCCAGTCTTCGCTGCTCAGCCCGGTCTGCAAGGGCGTCATCATGGGTCTCGGCACCGACGTCTACCGTGTCGCCCTCGAGTGGCTCATAGAAAGAGAATAACCTGAACAGATCTGGCAAAAAAATCGAACTGCTGGCTCCGGCCGGAACCGCCGCCTGTCTCAAAGCCGCCTGCCTGGCCGGCGCCGACGCCATATATCTCGCCGGGCAACGGTTCGGAGCTCGTGCTTTTGCCGGCAATTTCGACGAAAAGGGTCTGCGCTGGGCCAGACGGGTAACCGAAGCTCTCGGCAAAAAGCTTTATATTACACTCAACACCATCGTATTCGAGCATGAATTCAAGCTGCTCGAAGAAGCCCTCGATTTTTACGAAGTTCTGCAACCCGACTCTCTGATCATTCAGGATCTCGGCGTTGCTGCGCTGATCAAGCGGCGAAAGAGCAAAATTCCGCTACACCTCAGCACTCAGGGCGCCTGGTTTGGCCAGGGAGGCTGCAAAGAACTCGCAGACCTCAACATTTCGCGGGTAATTCTGCCGCGCGAACTGAGTTTTGCCGAGATCTGCGCTCTAAGTGAAGCTTACCCCGACCTTGAACTGGAAATGTTCGTGCATGGCGCCATGTGTTACAGCATTTCCGGGCGCTGTTTCTGGAGCATCGCTCTGGGCAGCCGTTCAGGCAACCGCGGCACCTGCGCCCAGCCATGCCGGCGCGAGTATCAGCTCAACGGCAGGCCCGAGCAGGCAACCTGCTGCTTCAGCCCGCGCGATCTCCGCCTGATCGGGCAGGTCGAACGACTGCAGAACAGCGGTTTGGTCTCGCTCAAAATCGAAGGTCGCATGAAGGGGCCCGATTACGTATATCAGACGGTAAAAGCCTATCGCGAAGCAATCGACCGCTCGAGCAGTCAGCAGTCAGTCATGCTTGACGAGGTTTTCTCACGTGCTTCCGCTGAAGGATTTTTCAATGGCCCGGCCGCACCGCAGGACTGGCGCACCGGCAGCAATGTCGGGCGTGAAGGCGCGCTGGCCGCCACCACTACCGGCAACAGCAGTGATGGTCTTGTCGAACTCAAAATTCAGCAACCACTCGCTCCAGGCGACGGAGTGTTCTGGTTCATCCGCGGAGAAAAGCAGGGCAGCCGGATCACCTGGGTAAAGACCGACCGCAGGCGGCCCGGCTTTGCCATGGTCAGAGGCCTGCCCACCTCGCTGAAAGCCGGCACCGAAATCCGGCGCTCGTCGCAGGGCAGCGGCGAAGACTGGGAATCACAATGGAACCGAGACTGGGAGCGCAGACCTGTCGACCTCTTCTGGTCAGGGCACGACGGTACGCCGCTCGCCGTCGAAACTGTCATCAACGAACATCCGCTGCGGCTCGAAACCGACGAACCTCTGCAGCTGGCGATGAACAAAGGGCTCGAAGATGGCCCTCTGCAGGAAAAATTTACCGTGCTCGGCGAGCTTTTCAAAGCCGGCCGCCACGTCATGGCCCGTCTCGATAAAGGCCTTCACATCAGCGGCAGCGCTCTTAAACGTCTCAAGCGCAGCCTCGTCGAGTATATCTGCAAACTCGAGCAGCTGCCGCCACCAAAAGAAAGAAGCGGCATCGCCGGCATGATCATGGCCGCCAGCGAAAACCGCAAACCTGATTACAGCCGCCACTTTTCAGCTGAACTGCAGCCGCAGATACGTCTGCGGGTCTGGAACCAGAGCTTTCCGTTTTTGCGCGACATCAACCCGGATTGCTGGATTCTACCCTGGCAGGGAGACCAGTCACGTGCCGACAAGGTAATTCACAGCAAAATCGCCTGGTGGCTCGCGCCAGTCATCACCCGGCAGCATTTCGACAACATCGTCGAGCAGCTCAGAAACGTCGAAAGCGGCGAATTTTTATGCTTCGGCTGGGAGGCCTTCGACCTCGCAAGACTGCTGCCACAGCTGAAATTCTCGCTCGACTGGTGCTTCAACACCTGCAATCTGGCAGGACTCGACTACATCAGAGAACACGGTGTTGAGCCAGTTCTCAGCCGTGAATGGAAGGATGAACTCATTCCGGAAAATCTCACAGTCTTTCGTTCAAGCATAGCCTGGAACCCGCTGGTCTCTTTTTCGCGCTTCACCAGTGACCTGCCGTCCGGCAAGGTCATTCAGAATCCGCACAATGACAAATTTTTCCAACTGCCGGTCGGCAACGGCGTCACCGCGACCTTTCTCGAAGATATCCCGGCTTCACTGACCCGGCACGGCAACGCGTCACTGCAGATCGACATCGCAATTTCCCCACAGGAAAATCCGGTCCAGGTCGCCAAAGACCTGAACCGGATGCTGACTGCTTTTAAAGCGGCTTAGAAGCCCTTTTCGACGAATCCGCGCGCCTGCGGCTTTACGGTAAGCACGGCGCAGGGCGACTTGCGGGCAATCTCATAGCTGGTGCCACCCAGCCAGGAATCGATGAAACCGCTCCTGCCATGGGCGCCGATGATGATCAGGCTGACTTCATTCTCACGGGCATAGTCGATAATGCTCTCATAGACAAGCCCACCCTGAACCCGCTTGATGATATCAAGGTTATTGAGTTCTTTGGGAACGAATTCTTCGAGCAGCTTTTTGTTCTGCTCTTCCCATTTGTCGGTGGTATTGAGCGTATCGCTGAGCGAACCGGCCTGCATGACTTCTTCTTCGATTACATTGAGCAGATGAATCTGCGCGCCATATTCGCAGGCAAAAGTCGCGGCATAGCGCAGAGCCAGGGCCGAGCCTTCCGAAAAATCAACCGGTACCAGTATTTTGTTAATCTTGATCATTGAAGAACCTTCCCCATTTTTGTTTGCTGCCATTTTACCTTCTGCCGGCAGCCAGGTCAAACTTATTTAATCCAGATCGGTGTACGGCCGGGAATCAGCACATTGATATCAAGGCCATCGATACGGCTGATGGCGATACTTTCGCCCACCTGATAGGTCACGTGCCGGTTGTCAGGCGACAGCGACGGGAAAAGGCCGCCGACGTTGGGGCGCTGCAACTGCTTTGTCTCGATGTTCATGTATTCGAGCTCGTTGCTGCCATAGCGGTCGGTAAAGTAAACGAGATACTTCTCGTCATTGGTGAAAACCGGAAAGGTCTCGTTGACCTTCTGGGTATCTGTCAGTCTGATAATGCCCTGAGCAAGAGTAGAGATCAGGTAAAGATCATTGGTGCCATCGTCTGCGAGCGCAGAAACGGCAATCCATTCGCCGCCTGGCGCCCAGTTGGCTGCAGTGACCTTGAGCTTCTGCGAAATCTTGTTGGCACGCTTACGATCGAGGCTGTAAACGAAGAGTTCAGCCTTGCCGTCGCAGCTGGTATAAAGAAAAAACTTGCCGTCAGGCGAAAAGTCTTCGATGGCGGCGCCGGTGAGAACCTTTTTGATGCGGTCGCCATTGCGATTGAGCAGGTAGATCTCTGAAGTCATGTCGGGAGCCTTGTTGGTAAACCCGATCCAGCCGGCAGCTTCGTTGTAGCGCGGAAACATCATATTGTTGAAAGCCGGTGTCAGCCGCTTCTTTTCACTACCATCTGGATTGATACTGGCCAGATAATGAGAATCAGGAGCTGTCGAATCTATATATAGAATCTTTCCGGTCGGTGCCGGTGTTTCACTCTGAGCTGAGAGGCTCGCAGCAACAACCAACAGCATGAATACGATAAAAACTGTCCTCTTCATATTTTCGCCTTTCGCATAAATAAAAATCGGGCAGGGGTGGTTACCCCTGCCCGCAGTATAAACCAAATCTCTTTCGCGGCCAACAATATTTTAGCTGAAGGTTTTGGTGATATTCTCAAGCTTGCCAATGTTGGTCGTCAGTTTTTTGTGATCGCTGTCGAGGTCTTTGATTTCGCTCTTCAGACGGGCGACTTCCTTGTAGTTGGCTGAATCGTAAGCGTCGAGTTTGGCCAGAGCGTCATTAGCTTCTTTCGCCTTTTTGCGGTTGGCTTCAGCTTCGCCCTTGAGCTTGGCGGTTTCGGCTTTTGTCGCTTCGACAGCCTTCTGCATCTTGCCCCAGGCTTCTTTGAGTCTGGCTTTGTCCTGTTCGACACGGCGACCGGCACTCTGAATGTTCTGACCGATCAGACCGAGGAAAAAGTTGGTGCGGTTCTTGTCGATCATCTTTTCGAAGTGCAGCTGCGAGGTGAGCAGGGTTTTCTGCAGGTCTACCAGACTCTGGCTCTGATAGAAGAAGTCGAACGGACTGGTTGTGATGAATCTGCCTTCGCGCACGAGGCTCATACCATCATGGATTGCCTTGTAATATTCAGTAGATTTCATATCGAGCTCAGGCATGCTGATCTCTCTCAGGAACTTCTGATAATGCTCATTGGCAGTTTTGGAAATTTCTGCTTCAGTAGCTGGTTTAGCTTCTGTCGCTGGCTTAGCTTCAGTTGCGGGTTTAGTCTCAGTAGCTGGCTTGGTTTCAGTAGCTGGCTTGGTCTCAGTAGCCGGCTTGGTTTCAGTAGCTGGCTTGGTCTCAGTAGCTGGCTTGGTTTCAGTAGTCGGCTTGGTTTCAGTAGCCGGCTTGGTTTCAGTAGCCGGCTTGGTTTCAGTAGCCGGCTTGGTTTCTTCGGGCTTTTTGGCAGTATCATCTTTGCCGATGCCACGCAGAGCGTCAAGCCATCTCTGCCACCAGGCCCGGTCATCAACAGCACCTTCATCCTTGCTTTCAGCCTGGGCAGCGCTGTCCATTTTCGCGATTTCGTCGTTGGTCAGCGGCAGGTTGTTGCTGCCAACAAGTTCGACCTTTCCAACGCGGTCAAGACGATAAAAATAACCTTCGGGCGGGTTCATCGCCATCCATTCTTCTTCGGTCATAAACTTGTTGTCGATCATGAACCTGATGGTTCCGGCGTTCAGATCGGCAATACGCTTGCCCTGAGCCAGCAGAGCGCGGTTGGCAGAATCGAGAGCGTTCTGCAGTTTGGCGATCTTCTCTTTGATCGACCACTGTGGGACATTGGCGACATCGGCCGCAGCAGGAGCAGTGCCGGGCTCAACGGCCGGCAGATTAGCATCCGGAGTTTCCGGAGTTGTCGGTTTAGCAGGGGCTTCTTTTTCAACCGGAACTTTAAGATTCCAGCCGGCATGTATCAAATCTGGATTCTTAAGCAAAGAAGGAAAAGCGTCTTTATTGGCTTCGACGATTTCGCGATAGCGATTACCGTCGCCAAGAAGTCTTTCGGCGATTTTCCAGAGGCTGTCGCCGGCTTTAACCGAATAACCGACAACCTCGATGACTTTTTCCACCTTCTGTTCGACTGGCGCGTCGCTGTTGGCGAGTTTTTCGATCTCAGCCGACACGGCTTCAACTTCTTTGGCTACAGCTTCTATTTCTGTGTTAACGTTGAACATACCTGTGGGCTGTGGTTCATCGCCGGCGAACAGTGCGCCAGCACCCAGTACGAGGACGAACAATAATAAAATAATGCCTTTGCGATTCATATTTTCACCTCGCGAAAGTTTTTGGTCATATTGACATTATACCCATATTACGTTCTGTACGGAAACTAAGTTTCAGTTTTTTTTATAACCGTACCCCATTATTTTGAAACTTTAGAATTGGTATGTTATTCTTGATGGGAAAAATGCAAAAGCAAGCTTTGAGGAGAACAAATTATGTGGCCTAGATGGATACGCGCTCTGGCAACTCTTTGGGTAGCCTGGGACAGCAAACAACGCAAAGCTCTCGACTGGTTCTGGGTTCTGGTCGTATTACTTCTCGGACCGCTCATGCTGCCTCTATATCTGACCATGCGCCCCCTTATCAAAGGAGAAAAGCGGGTCGGCGGCTTTATCTGGAATCTTTTCGTCAGCCTCGAGAACTTTGCCACCTGGGTAGTAGGTCTTGCCGCTGCTGCCGTGTTCGTCGAAAACATCACAACCCCGCACGACCCCAACCTGCCTGAAGTCAGACGCGCTGAAATAAAAGCAGGCAGTCTTGCCGGAATTTTTATCTTCATCTTCCTGGTTGGCCTCGAAAAGCTGGGCTTCGACTATTTCCGCCAGCATGTCGAAAAAAGCCTGACCGAGTCCTGAAAGCAACCGTTCATAAATCACGGAGCCGGCCAATGCGCTATTTCACCGCTGCTCTCGTTGCGTTGTTTCTGCTGATTTCGCAGACGGGCAGCAACGCGGCCGGCGAACTAAGATACGGGCCGGTTCAACCCCTTGAGGGGCCTGGCGGTAACATTTACCCGCATGAAGCAATGACTGCCTGGCAAAGCGGCATAAATCATGAACGCTACCAGGTTTTCGAACCGGCCGGCCCGACCCTCGAAAAAGCCGGCCTCGTGATACTTCTGCATGACTGGTTGACCGAAGATCCTGAATATTACATGGGTCTGATCAGACACCTGTGTCGGCGCGGCAAAGTCGTTCTGTTCCCGCGATTTCAAGGAACGGGCGCCATGGACGAAGATTACCACAGCAACATCGTCTGGTCGGTCAAAGACTATCTTCTGCAGGCCTTCGCCCGTAAGGGCACGCAGGTAGACCGCGACCGGGTCGCCATCATCGGGCATGGCGCCGGCGCAATCCTCGCGGCCAACGTGGCCGCATCTGCCGATTATTTCGGCCTGCCCCTGCCAGCTTCGCTCATGCTGATCATGCCGCACCAGCGCTCGCTCAAACTGCTCGATCTGACCGGCATCAGCCGACGAACAAGAATGGTCGTTATGAGCGGCGACCAGGCCGATCCGGTGAACGACCAGATTGCCAGAGAGATTTATTACGCCGCCAACCGGGTCAAATCAGACAACAAGATATTCATCACGGTCTTATCCGACTATTATGGGCAACCACCGCTCATCGCAGACGAACTCGCACCGTTGTCGCCCGAACGCCCGCTGTATGAACGTCTGGTAGTTCGCCGCCGTTACGAGTTCGTCAAAATGTTTCGAGAACGCCGTGTTGCTGGCACTCTGCGCGCTCAGCACATCGATGCTTTCGACTGGTTTGCCATTTTTCGGGTTTTTGACGCCCTCGAACAAACATTGTCAGGCCAGACCAGCCTGAACATTTTTAAGAACACCCCTGAACTCAGATTTATGGGCTACTGGAGCGACGGCCGAAAGCTCAAGGGCCTGATTGTGACCGACCGACCATAACGAGGCAAACATGCGCACACGAATACTCACTGCAGCCGTAATTCTGATGTTCTGCACACTGGCTCTGGTCGGCTATTTTCATCAACGTCAGCTGTCAGGTTTTCCTGATGATCTGGCCCTGTTGAATCTTGTTCAACAACGTTCACCGGCGGCCTTCTGGCCAAAACTGGCAGCCCTGACCGGACGCGGCGAACTTGACAGCGCATTGATCTGGTCTGCACTGAACCGTTTCGAACAGCTTACGTTGACACACGACGACCGCGTAAGCCTCGACGCTGCCCGCGCCGCCCTCTATGTCAGCCTTAGACACTACCAGCAGGCCGAAATTTCACTGCGACATGTAATCGCGACCAGTCGTTTCGCAAGCGAAACCAGTCAAAGCCTTGAGCTGCTCAAACAGATATATGCCGCCACCGGCCGCGAATCTGAGATATCGAGCGACGCATCGGCGACCAGAAGTCCGCAGCCTGGCGCCACCATGTTTTTTATGGTGCTATGGGTTCTGCTGCTGCTGTTTCCGGCGGCCGTGACCAATGTCGAAAAGCATGCCTGGCTGGCACGCTATTCTTCGCGTGCCGACCGCCGCGGGCCCTTCATTGCTTTCGTCTACTCACCAATGTGCAACATTCTGCTCTCGATCTCTTCGATACTGCTGCTTCTTCTTAGCGTTCCCCAGCGTCTCGGGATCAGCTCGACCTTCACATTTCTTGCCGTTCACCTGCTCATCAGCTGGTTTTTCTGTCAGATTCCGATGCACAGCATCGAAAGCCTGGTCAAGAAAAACAGCACAGGGCTTTTAAGCTATTGCTTTGAGCAACTCTCACTGCTGACGATCAGGCACCTCGCCCTGATCTCGGCGACTCTCACTCTGATCATTCTGCATCTGATGGTCACCCGGCTGCCGACCTGGCCGCTCACCCGCCCGGTCGGGGCAGCCATGGCTCCTGTAGTGTTTTTCGCCGCAATTTATCTGCTGCTGCAGCTGGTCCTGCCCTGGCTGTTGTTCAAACGCCAACGCCCGGCCGACCTGAATATTGAACTGCCACAAATTGTCTATACCACCCACGACGGTTACCGCCAGGGCATTGTCGAAACTGGCTCTCTGAGCTTTTCTGCCGCCTCGATCATCTTCGGCGGCATGCAAAACCATCTGGGCGGCGAAAACCTGCGCCTGCTGCTCTCCCGCAGTCGCCGCAAATTCGAACACAACGCCCTGCTCAACGACTTTCTGCTGCTTATCGCATTTGCCAGCGGCCTCGCGATTTTGCCAGCACTCAGCCCCATATTCTGGGCCCGTCTGTTCGGCGCGGGACCTTATTTCATCGAAGCACTGGCGCTGCTCTCGGGCGCGGCTTTCTGCGGCATTCTGCGCCGCACTCTCGAACGCAGCCAGCAAAGGGAAGTCGATGCCACATTCGTCGCCGAAAACCAGTCTGATCAGCTGCTGCAAAGCCTCGAAATCATCAATAAACTCAATTTCTTCCCCGATAACATGCGAGAAGGTGAACGCAGCGAATTCGATCCGCTGACTCTCGATGAATCAAGAGCCAACCTGCGCACAGCCACCGGCCTCTACCTGCCCGCAACTTCGCGACCTGACGGACTGGTGCTGGTATCGCTCTGGCGCGCACGCCTCGCCGTCGACTGGAAACTTGGCCGCGAAGAGTCGGCTTTTCTCACTTCTCTCGACTATCAGGTAAATGGCAGCGACAGCGAAAGCGAACTCTGCGCGCTGGCCGCCCGTCATAACCGGCTCGGCGCTGACTGCATCTATCTTTCCCGACAGCAGCAGCTTAAAATCGTCTTCTGCAGCCAGAAATTCAGCGCATTCACCGCCGAAACCCCTCTGCCGCAGGACAAAATCTGCCAGATATGCAGCGAAGGCATGCACAAAGCCTGCCAGTTTGGCCCCTATAAATGGGAAAGCACCCCGGAAGGGTGCCTTTTTGCCGTAGAAAATCCCGTTCAGACGCGAACGGTTCTTTGAGATATCAGGAAACTGTAGCGAGAGACTCCTGCTTGTCGCGATAGCGTTCAAGCGCCAGATCGACCAGACGATCGACCAGTTCCGGGTAACTGATTCCGGTGGCTTCCCAGAGTTTGGGATACATGCTGATACTTGTAAAACCAGGAATTGTATTGATTTCGTTGATTACGATACGGTTGCTGCCTCGCTCGAGAAAGAAGTCGACACGGGCCATGCCGGCGCAGTCGAGTGCACGATAAGCTTTTATCGCCATTTTTCTGATCTGTTCAGTAGTTTCAGCCGACAGATCCGCGGGAATCTTGAGTTCCGAACGATCATCGACGTATTTTGCGTTATAATCGTAAAACTCGTTACACGGCACGATTTCGCCGGGAAGCGAGGCAATCGGCTCATCGTTACCAAGCACAGAAACTTCAATTTCACGCCCATTCACATATGATTCAATAAGAATCTTGCGGTCATAACGGGCTGCCAGTTCCATCGCTTCCTTGAGGGCAACACGATTTTTGGCCTTGCTGATGCCGACCGATGAACCAGAATTGACCGGCTTGACGAAACAGGGATAACCGATTTCGCTCTCGATTTCAGTCATTGTTTTATCGGGATCAGCGCGATAATGGCTGCGCAGAACTTCTTTGAACGGTGCAATTTCAATTCCGGCCTCATGGAACAGGCGTTTGGCGAAGGTTTTGTCCATGCCAACAGCTGAAGCCAGAACGCCACAGCCAACATATGGCATGTCGGCAAGTTCGAGCATGCCCTGCAGAGTGCCATCTTCGCCATAGGTGCCGTGAATGATC
>JAKJFO010000045.1 GCA_022704885.1 Candidatus Rifleibacteriota bacterium
AGCCCGGCATCAGGCAGCAGCGACATAGCTACCGGCACCAATTTTGAGATCACCTTCGACCGGGCCATGAATGTTGCCAGTGTCGAAACTGCCCTCAGCATAACTCCAGCCATCGAAAAGACTTTTCAGTGGCTCGATGGCGACACCCGTCTCAGAGTAGTTCCATCTGCCAGCCTGGCCTATGCTACGACATATCTGCTCAGCCTGCCAGCAGCTGCCAAAGCAGCAGATAATCTCGAGCTGGTTACCGACTACCAGATTTCCTGGAAGACCGCTGCCCAGTTGAAGGTTAGTGAGACAATACCAGAAAACGATGCTGCCAATCTGCCATTGAGCCAGGCAATCGAAATCAGGTTCAACAACCCGGTCAACCCTGAAACTTTGGCAATCAGCTTCGACCCAGCCCCTGTCAACGGCTATGACGCAACATGGAGCGATGACAACAGAAGCCTTATTCTGACGCCAGTGGCACCAGGCCTTCAGGAATCGCAAAGTTACCAGGTCACGGTGCTTACAGCGACTACAGATGTTTATGGCAGTTCCCTGGCACAGAATTACAAATTCGGATTTACAACCGCCACCTACATTAAACCAAGCTTAGTCACAGTAAGTCCGGCATCTGGCAGCAGCAACATTCTGCCCGACACTGTTTTTGAGCTCACCTTCGACCGGGCAATGAACGTTGCCAGCGTCGAAAGTGAAATCAGCATGACTCCCGCAATCGACAAGAGCGTTGAGTGGCTCGACGGCAATACCAGACTCAGAATCGTTCCATCTGCCAGGCTCGGCTATTCTACGACATATCTGCTGAATATTCCGGCAACAGTCAAGGCAGCAGACAATCTTGAGCTGGTTTCCAGTTACCAGATATCATGGAAAACTGTTACCCAGTTGCAGATAAGTGAGACAATCCCGGTAAACAACGCTGCCAATCTCACCTTGAGACCAACAGTCGATATCAGATTCAACAATAACGTTAGCACCTCCAGCCTGGCCTTGAGCTGGCTACCAGCCCCCGATGGCTTTACCCGGGCATGGAACGAAAACAATACTCTTCTGACTCTCGTGCCCACTGCTGACCTGCTTGAAAGCCAGAATTACCAGATTACGGTCGGACAGGCTACTACCGATATCAATGGCACAAACCTCGGCAGTGATTACGTACTCAGCTTTACGACGGGCGCGGTGACACCGCCAGTAGTATCTTCGACCCAGCCGACAGCCGGATCTCTCGATGTGCCGGTCAACCAGCAGGTGAAAATAGTTTTCAGCAAAGCCATGGATACTGCGAAAACTCAGGCAGCAGTCAGCGTCAGCCCTTCTCTGACGCCGACTTTCAGCTGGGAAAATTCTGATACGACAATGGTTATTGGCATGGGCGACACATTGAACTACAATACTTCATACCAGGTCACCATCGGCACCGGAGCCACCGACAAATCTGGTCTGACTCTGGCACAAAGCTATCTGCTTGGTTTTAAAACCGTTGTCAGACCGGCTGTATTAACTGCGAAATGTTATCCTGCTGCCGATGCGTCGGGTATCCCGCCGCAGGCTGTAATCAAGATCGAATTCTCCAAGGCAATGAATAAAGAAAGCGCTCAAACTGCATTTTCGCTCAAACAGGGCATTACTGCGGTAAATGGCATCTTCAGCTGGAGCGGCAACATCATGAGCTTTACTCCGGCAACCAGCCTTGCTTACGGGCAGACTTATCAGATAAGCATTGCCGAGACAGCCCTTGACAGCCTTGGCAACAGCCTCGCCGCAGCAGTAAGCTGGAGTTTCACCACAGCTGCTGATGAAGGCAAGATCTGGACCCTGGAGCAGGCAGATAGCGAAGCAACCACAACCTTCTCGCAGAGATCAGAGCATGTCATGATCGGCTTCAATGATAAGCTTTGGGTCATCGGCGGCTTCGACGGCATAGATTATCTTAACGACGTCTGGAGTTCAAGCGATGGGAAAAACTGGACGCGTGAGACAGCGGCAGCGTCATTTGGCGCCAGATCTGGGCATGCCTGCGCGGTTTATGGCGGCAAGATCTGGTTAACCGGCGGGTATTCGGAAGTCTCAGGTTTGTTCGACGATGTATGGAACAGCAGTGATGGCCGAAACTGGGTAAGAATAAACAGTTCTGCTGATTACTACGCCCGGCACGGGCACACGATGGCACTCTTCGCCAACAAGATATGGGTGATCGGTGGTGAAGGAGTGAATATCAGTGGCACCCCGATACTGCTCGATGATTGCTGGAGCTCAGGCGATGGCCTGACATGGCAGCAGAACTCAGGCATAGTAGCGTTCTTCCCGCGCAAGCTGCATGCTTCAGGCGTTATCAACAGTCGCCTGTGGGTATGGGGCGGCTACGGTGAAGACACCAACGCAAACATTGGAGCTCTCAACGATGTCTGGTCAACCGCCGATGGTGAATTCTGGCGACTAGAAAGCAGCGCAGCTGCATTTCCGGCCAGATGCGCTGCTGCGGCAGCCTCATTCAACAACCGGGTATGGTTGACAGGTGGAGCCAGCAACGACCCATACAAAGCTGGCGCGACCTATTACAATGACATCTGGGTCAGCTCAGACGGGAAATCCTGGCAGCAGATTCTCAGCAATTCTGCTGGCAGCGCCACTCAATTTTCTCCAAGAGTTCTGCATGGAGCCGCGGCAGCCGGTGACAAACTCTTTGTCAGTGGCGGCGAACTGGCCAGTTATTATCTGAACAACGAGGTCTGGTCGACGAAATAATGAGCAAGGAATTTCCCTCCTACTCGGTTGACCGTTATGTACGCGAAACCGAACATCTGGATGAAGGCATAAGCCCTGGAATAGAAGATTACCAGGTCCTCAACCAACGCCTCACCATCTCAGAAAGTCGCTGGTTATGGGTGCCAATGCTCGTATTTGCGGCGGCATACCTCGGTTGTCACTTCGCTGCGATAAAATACGGATCACCGATGCATGCCGGCATCATGTACACGATCTTCGTTGCCTTGAACATTACTGCAGCATTGATCGCCGTCAACAGCTGGCACTTGATTCCCAGTCGAAGTATAGCCAAGGATTCAATGCTGATGCTGACCCTTTCGCTATGCAGCGCCGCGATCGGCAACCTTTTCGACACGATCTTCTGGCTCACCGGCATTTCCCCATTCAAACAAAATGTCTTTACCAATCTGTTCTTCGTTTTTGCAATACTTTTCGCCATGCCAGGGGTATATCTGCTCGGGCGCGTCTGCCGGGTTAAATTTGGCCAGAAACCGCTGGCTTACAGTGCCGGCCTTTCTTTGATCTTCATAATTATTCCAGTCGCAATGAACCCCAGAATTCTTAATAATTCGCCAGAACTGTACAACATCAAGGAATTTATTTTCGGTCTGATTTACGCTATCGGGATCGGCTACCTGGCGGCTCTAAGTCTGCACCTATGGCGTTTTGCCCAGGGCCGGCTGCAGAACCCAGCCAGATTGATCGGCGTTGGTCTGATTCTGCTCAGCTTCGGGTGCGCTATATACTCAGGGCTGTTTACCAGCGTTCCGGCGCACGAAATTCCTTCAAGCCCTGTACACATAATTATCGCAATGGGCTATATAGTCGGAGCATTGGGCGTTCGCCGCACAGAGATGACTATTCGTATCATCTTCAACCTCAAAGATCCTAAACTGCCGCCATCACTGCCACTCATTGAAATTTTCGGGCCCAGTCAGGGCCTGGAAGTCTACCAGAAAATGGAATCCCGCATTAAAGGTGCTTTTGAAGAGCTTCTGCGCGCCAAAGCCGAAACTGAAATGAAACAGAAAATTATCAGTGAGCTTGAAAACGAAGTAAGACTGCGCAAAGAAACGGAGCAGGCGCTGATACGTGAAAAAGAAAACGCCGAAGAAGCCAACAAGACAAAGTCACAGTTTCTGGCGATGATGAGCCATGAGCTGAAAACGCCGCTTACCGCTATTCGTGGCTACGGACAGATTCTTCACAATCCTCCCGACATCAGCTCTTGCATGTCTGAAGAAAAAATCCGAGAAATTGCCGAACAGATAGTTTTTAATGCCGGCCATCTTCAGACCATGATCGACGGCATTTTGCGATTTTCTCAGCTGGAAAGCGGAAAATTCACCTACCACAAAGAAAAGTTTCAGCTGGAAGAACTTGCAGATTATATCGACGCACTGATACTGCAGCAGCAGCAATTTTCAAAAGCCAGATTCAGCCTCCATATTCCTGAAAAGCAGCTCAATATATATACAGACAAGCTTTCGGTTCAGCATATAGTAGTTAATCTGCTGATGAACGCTATCAAATTTTGTAAAGAAGGCGAGATCTCTATTAAAATAATCCGCAACGGGAACGATCTTCTGATCGAGGCAAAAGATACCGGCATCGGCATTGCAGAGCAGCATCTTGACAAAATTTTTGATGCTTTCTATCAGGTCAGTCACGGCAATCGTCGGAAATATGGCGGCGCTGGTCTTGGATTAAGCATAGTCAAAAAACTTACCGAAGAGTTGAATGGCAGGATATTTGTAGAAAGCAAGGTTGATCAGGGCAGCAGATTTGAAGTGCTGCTGCCCGACGTCATCAGAGAAACAGCATGAACAAAGAATTGAAGCAGATCGAATTGTATTCAGATGGAGCATGCAGCGGCAATCCGGGTCCCGGCGGCTGGGGCGCGCTGCTGCGGTTCAAGGACATTGAAAAAGAATTGTCTGGCGGCGAAAAAGAAACGACCAACAACCGCATGGAACTCATGGGCGTGATTTCGGGTCTTGAATCGCTTAAAGAGCCCTGTTCTGTCAAAATATTCACTGACAGCAAGTATATCGCTGACGCCTTTTTAAAAAACTGGCTGGACGCATGGCAGAAAAATGGCTGGAAAACTGCCGCCAAAAAGCCGGTTAAAAACCGTGAACTCTGGGAGCGTCTGCTGATACAGGCTACCCGCCACAAACTAAACTGGAACTGGATAAAAGGACATGCCGGGCACCCTGAGAACGAGCGCTGCGACGAACTTGCAGTGCTTGAACGGGATAAGTTCGCAGGTAAAAATTGAACAAAGTAAGCATCACATTGATTCTGGTTCTTCTTTTGCCATGGTCGCAGGTCATGGCAGAAATTGACCCGGAAGAAATTCTGCGTCAGCTGCCACCGCCAGAAGTGAACTATACTCTGCCGGAAATTAAAGCCGTCAAGCCACCAATTGCACTGCCTGACGAGATGAAAGTAGAATATTATGGCCGGACAAAGCCATCGACCAGACCGCTGGAAAAGGCTCTCAAACAGATTGAATCGGTCAAGGACAACCCGGTTGTAAGTTCAACTGTCAAGCTTATCAAACGCCTTGCTGATGCCAGGAAGGAAGAACAGAACACCGCCAGAAACACTGCAAAGGGCGTAACAGCGCAACCGGGCGGACAACCAGCACAAACCACTTCAGCAGCGCAAAAATCTGCTGCAGTCGATTCTTCGACTCCGACAAGACCTGTCAAGCCGCCGCCGGTGACCGTTGTTGCCGCCCCATCCCACCCTCCTCCGACCGGCAACCTTATGGCTGCATGGCAGACCCTGCGAAAAAATCTCGGCGTGGTTGGTTTCGAAGAGTCTCTTGCTCGCGATAAGCAGCTTGCCGAAGACGCGTTTGAAATGGCTCTGCAGCTTTCTGAGAAAGAGTCTACGAAGAGTGGCGAAGATGGCGATAGTGGCGAAGACAGCGAGGTGGCCGAAGGAGAAGAAGGAGAAAGCGCACCCGCTGGCAGTCATGACGCAGTACTGGCAACCGCCATGGGGCTTTACAAAAAACAGGACTGGAAAGGCATCAAAGATCTATTCAGTGAAAATCCCGAAGCTGGTGCAACCAAAGATGGACTGCGTTATATGATTGAAGCCGAGATCAACGAAGCAAAGCCGAATTACATGCAGATACGGCGATATTCAGATCAGCTGGCCAAAATCGATGAAAACGATGCCATGGCAAATTACGGTCTGGCTCTGGCTTATTACAACGCTAAAAAGCCAAATACCGCCAAAGCCGGCGAACACCTCGCAATTGCACTCAAGGCTAAAGACCCCCCGGAAGGAGCATCGGCATTCTACTGGAGCATGACCTTCAAAAAGTTCATGATTCCTCTGCTGCTGGTAATCGCCGGTTTGATTGGCGGCATCGCCCAGATCATCAAGAAAAAGAAGAAAGCAGCAGCCGGAATCGATCTGGAAAAACCTGCTGAACCGGCAGGTTCTGAGCAGGAATTGAAGCCGCAGGGCAAACTCATGCAGAAGCTTGCTCCACTGCTCGACAAATTCAAGGGCATACTGGCACGTTTCAAAAAGAAACCAGCCAATGCCCCTTCGGAAGAGGAATCTGCCAGCGCTTCCGAAAACGCCGCAGATTCTGACCAGAGCGAAGATTCTGATGAAGCAGAGACCGAAGAAGAAACAGAAGAAACAGAAGAAGAGGAAGAGAACGAGCTCGAAGCTGAAGACGAAGAAGCGGCCGAAGACGACGAAGAAGAAGAAACCGAAGAAGAAGAAGAAAAATCTTCCTGAGAATCAGCTCTTAACTCGCACCAAAAAAGACGGCACCACAGGTGCCGTCTTTTCGTTCAGATATCCGCGTTCAGATCAAACTTTGCGGTAAACGTTGAGGCCGACTTTTTCTTCACGGCCAGGAATTGCATAGTTACCTTCAGTTGAAGCGATAATGATCGACTTGCCTGAAGAAGACTTGCCAAAATCCTTGGAAAGATCGACCTTAAGGGTAAGGATATTGCCTTCGATGCTCATATCAACATTCTTCATTATTATTCCTCCTGAAATACCGGTGAATTGCCTGAGAGATTACCACAACTGCAAGCACTTGACCAGTTATTAATTCAAAAGCTTTTGCCAGGCAGCACAAACGTGCCGCCTGGCAGTTAAATCATCAAGGAATTCTCAGAGTCATACCGACTTTGAGCAGCTTGGGGTTGGTGATGCCGTTGTGTTCAGCGATCTGTTTCCATTTAGCGGTGGTTCCATAGACTTTCTGGCTGATTTTGCCAAGAGTATCGCCGGAAGCGACCACATAGGTCTTGGCTTCTTCAACTGCTGGCTCTTCGTCTGCATATTCGGTTGCATCATCGACGAAGGGTGCTGCGTCTTCGTCATCTTCTTCAACATCGGCAGCAACCGGTTCAGATGGAACGTAAGGAGCAGGTTCTTCTACCGGTTCCGGTTCGATGTAGGGTTCCGGTTCATAGGTCGTTTCGGGTTCCGATGCTGGTTCTGCGGTTTCTACCGGCACGGCTTCCAGAACCTTGAAGCTTCTTATCTGGACAGCGCCAGAAGGATACTTCTGATCAGGTTTTACGACATTGCCGAAAATTCTGATCTTGACGCTTCTGTTTTCGCCGACCTTGGCAGCGGGTTCGCCGATAAGCTGCAGAGTCTGACCATCGAGAGTCTTGAACATGACTTTGTTTTCAGCCACAGAATCAACGACTCCGGTAATGGTTGTCGAGCGGCTTTTTTTGGAAAACCAGCTGCTCGGTTTCCACCAGTCACCAGACTTTGCAAAAGCGCCGGCAGGCAGAGCAAGAATAGCCATTATTACAACTGCGATCAATTTTGTCCTCATGAAAAATGTAGCCCCCTGTAGAGATATAGATGCTAGAGGAATGTATAATACTTTAACTTCACAATTTCAAGAGGCAAAGTAAAGATTGTTATAAAACAGGTTTTTTACAGATTATTATCGTTCTGGCAGAAGCCTGAAACTTGCCACGGCTTTTTCAGTAAGACTTTCATATGCGCTGTCAGTCTCTGTTCCAATAAAGAAACGGATCAACAGCAGAATGTCATTTTCGAATACCAGATAATCGACTACTGAAAGAGGTCCTCCGCCAGAAGTGATCAACCACCGTATCCGGTAAGTGCCGGGCCTGACCTGTTTAAGATCTTCAGGACCACGGCGCGATTTAAGCAGAATCTCCTCGGTGCTTTCAATTTCGCGCGTTCTCTCACCGACAAACTCTTTCAGCACAGCTTCGACTGGCTCGCTGTTCAAGCCCACCAGCACAGACACTCTCTCACGAAACGGGCCAACCGCTTCGAGCGCAAGAGGTTTATTTTCAAGCGGATCGATCTGCCAGCTGGCAGGAAGTTGCAACGAGAAAGTTGCAGAAGCATTGCTGATTTCTGCAAACTTGTTAATGGTGCGCGGATAGGAACCTCTTTCAGCAACAGCTGCCATCTGCCAGATACTGAAGCCGGCTACGAAGAGCATGACAACGGCGGCAGCATATCCAGCAACCCTCTTATAGAAAGGTAGTTTGAGAATCGGCAATAAAAATACAGCTAGAATTGCTCCGCCCAAAAGACCGCCAAGGTGAGCACTGTTGTCTACGCCCTTTTCAACTGCGCCAATTATGAGATTTATGACCAGAATAAAGAGAAGAGTAGAAAAATTGTTGCGTCTGGCCAGACTCTCTGCGCCTTTTACTCTGAAAAATTCAAAAACGATGGCGAGTGACAAAAGGCCAAGAACTGC
This sequence comes from Candidatus Rifleibacteriota bacterium, assembly GCA_022704885.1. Next base: position 8,525 of record JAKJFO010000045.1, read on the forward strand.
TGCCGAAGCCCCTGCAGAAAGAGGTTGGCCAGTATACACAGCAGCCAGACCGCCAGCAATCCCACAAAAGAAAAACGACGCAAGATAAAGCGGCCAGCCAACAATGCGTTCTATTGGCGGCCCGAAAAATTTCAGCGCCACCAGGTTCATCAGCAGATGTATCCAGCCAATATGAATGAACTGATACGAAAACAACCGGAAATACTCGCCATCTTTAACAAGAAAAGAGCTGTTGGCGCCCAGATCGATAAGAGTCACGATGTCTTCTACATTGCGGGTAACGATCAGAATGACCGATACTATCATTATCAGCCATGAAAGCACGCTGGTAGCATTCGCCGGAGTTTCTTCCAACTCCTGCTGTTGTTTAACATCTTCATTGATTGCAGTTTTGACTGCATCACTATAACGGGTATGCAGCTCTTTGAGATGAGCGAGAAGCTTGCGGTCAAAAAAATCACGATTTTCAATCAAAGAAAAATAGCGTTTGCGCATGAATGGCAGCCAGGCCTCGCTGCTTTCAGCTTCTTCGGCGGCTGTAACACTGATAATTGAGGCCATTTTTTTCTCGCCGGCCTCGTAATCTCCTGAGTTAAAGCGGCAAACGCCCCACCAGAAATCTTTGAGGCTTTCTGGGAGGCGCTCTATTCCTTCCTCTCCAGACTTGAGCAGTTCATCGAATTCATCGTTCCAACCAAGAAAAGCAAAAAAAATCATTCGGCTGATCACCAGATTCGCCCTCTTTTCCAGAGAAGAATCATCGCCGGTATGCATCGCTTTTTCGAGCGCCAGCTGAGCCGCTGCCGCTTCTTCGTAGCGTGTCGTTTCAAGATAAGCCCTTACCAGATAAAGCAGTTCTTCGAAAGACTGCTGTGACAGATCTTTGTCTGCCAATCTCAGATCATCGATCAATCCGCTGAAATTACGGTTGTTAAAATGTATCAGTCCGAGAAACACCCTGGTGACACCGTCAAACGGCTCACCCCGATGAAGCATTGAACGCATCTCGAGCTCGAGCTGCGCGATGTTTTCGCCGAATTTTTCTGCCAGTACCGCCAGTTCATGCAGATGGTAATTCATGTCGGTCCAGGCAATATGGGCCTTCCAGCGGGCATAAGGCTCGATCTCGGCAAAACGGTTCTCGGCCATCAATATGTCGATCTGTCTCTGCAGATACATGGGCAGCAGAACAAGAATCACGATACCGCTCAAAGAGACACTTATCGCCACTCCTCCGCTGACATCACGGGCAATCATGACAATCATCAGGCAAAGCAGGAAAAACAGCTGCGAAATGTAGCCAGAATAGTGCTTGAAACCTTTCTGGAAGAGTGAAAACATCATGTAGCCGACATTGGCCATGAGTAGATACATTAACAGTCTGTAGGCTATATCCATGCGCAAAACCTATCTGATTTCGGGCGGCTGTAAAGCAATATCTGCCCGCTATTCTTTAACCGCCAGCAGTTCGATGCCGCTGCGGTCTTCCTTCATTGCCAGGCGACCGGAAACCACACGCCCGTCTTCAAGTGTAAAACCCTTGATCAGACGCGTTGTTCTGCCCTGAATGAGAAGATCGATAGCAGACTGAGTCAGCTTCTTGCCATAAAACTCTTTCCAGACCACGTAATTACAGCCTTCTTTGAAACGATTACAGCCAAAACCACGGCTGCCTTCGATTATCTGCCCCTTGCCACAGGCAGGGCATTCGCCGAACGTTTTCCGAACTGCTGCTGGCACTGCTGGCGCAGGGCGGGCAGAACGCTGAGTCGTCGCGCTATCTGACGATTCTGCGACTGTGCGCGTATTGGTGCCTGCCGCATGTTTTACTGCTGACGGGTATGAAGCAAGATTGCGAGCACTCTTTATCTGCGTAACAATAGCGCTGACAAAAGCTGCAATATCGCCCATAAAAGCTTCCGGATCATCTTTGCCTTTCGCCATGTCGGCAAGTCGTTTTTCCCAGCTGCCGGTCAATTCAGGGCTTTTGATCTCAGCGGCTGCAACTTCTACCAGCTTGATGCCTTTTGGTGTCGGTACCAGCTTCTTCTTTTCGCGTAGCATGTATTCAACTCGAATCAGCTTTTCAATGATTTCAGCTCGGGTAGCCGGAGTCCCGAGCCCGCTGTCTTTCATGGCTTCACGCAGTTCTTCGCTCTCGTCCAGCTTGCCGGCGGTTTCCATCGCCTGCAGAAGCGTTGCTTCGGTATAAGCTGCCGGTGGCCGCGTCTTTCTGGTCAGCAGCACTGCGTCTTCAATCTTACGGGTATCGCCTTTCTTGAGATCAGGCAGCGACTGTTCATTCTCATCGTCTTCAGTACCGGCTCCCATCTCGGAATCTTTTTCAGCAGATTTGTCAACTGCCTTTTCGGCAGTATGCTGACGTTTCGGATAGAGCGCGCGCCAGCCTTCTTCGGTGATCACCCTGCCGGAGGCCTTGAAATTGTCTTTACCGGAACGCATCACAACTGTCGTTGACAGATACTCGTGATCAGGATAAAAAACTGCGAGAAAACGGCGGACGACCAGATCGTAGACGTTGCGTTCTTCAGCTGGCCACCCGGCTGTGTCGGGAACTTTCTTCTCAGTGGGTATTATGGCGTGATGGTCAGATACTTTGGCATCATTGAAAATTCTTTTGTCTTTGGTTGGGCGGTTCTGCCGCAGCCAGCCGAGATATTCATCATATTGCCCGGGCAGAGACGCCAGACGCTTTTCTATTGTTGGAAAAATGTCATCCGAAAGGTAGCGACTGTCGGTTCTTGGGTAGGTGACTACCTTGCGTTTTTCGTAAAGAGTCTGCAGCGCTGCCAGAGTATCAGCGGCTGTCATCGAATATTTTGAGTTAGCTTCGCGCTGCAAAGTCGTCAGGTCATAAAGCGACGGCGGCGACTGCTTCTTTTTCGACTTTTTTACGCTGTGCACGACAGCCTGCTCGCCCTTCAGCCGGTCGGCGAGTTCTCTCGCCTTTTCGGCCTGATCGATACGGCTCGGGTATTCATCTGCGTCGGGATCGAACCACAGCGCACTGAAATCGGAAAAAACCGCGTTGACTTCCCAGTAATCCTTCGGCACGAAATTCTGGATCTCAAGATGCCGATTTACCACCATGGCCAGAGTCGGTGTCTGCACACGGCCAAGCGTAAACATGCTATTCATGCGCTTGGTGTAGGCCCGGGTAAAATTCATGCCCACCAGCCAGTCGGCACGGCTGCGACAGACGGCGGCCTGCGCCAGTGGTTCGTATTTTTCTCCTGGCCTCAGGTCTTCGAAACCATGTTTGATAGCCTCGTCAGTCATGCTCGATATCCACAGTCGCCGAATTGGCTTTTTACAGCCACTATGCTGGTAAACCAGGCGAAAAATCAGTTCGCCCTCACGGCCGGCGTCAGCACCGTTAATGATCTGGCCGACATCGTCGCGGTTGAACAGTCTGGCAACAATCTCATACTGCTGCCGAGAGGATTGCAGAACCGAGAGTTTCCATTCTGCCGGCAGCATCGGCAGTGTTTCGAGGTTCCATTTCTGCCAAGCCGGATTCTGAACTTCAGGGTGACCAAGTGATACCAGGTGACCGAACCCCCAGGTAACGATGTAATCCTGGCCTTCGAGAAAGCCTTCTCCGCGTCTACCAGCCCCGAGAATGCGGGCGATATCTTTGCCCACCGATGGTTTTTCTGCGAATACGAGAGTTTTCATGCAAGTATGCTAACTCAGACAAAAATATCTGTCCAGTTAAAGAGTTTTTGCGATTCTTAATTAAATATTTGCCGAAAATTACCGATTCGTTTTATACTATACTTGAAATAATCATATTTTAGCCCGAATCATCGAAGGGCGTTCCTGTTCGTATGCTAGCAAATTGAAGGAGGAGTTTTCATGGCGACCTTCGCTTATAAGGCCAGAAACTGGGATGGAAAAATAGTTTCAGCCGAAATGGAAGGCGAAAGCAAAGAAGTCTGCATCGCCAAGTTGCGCGAAAAGGGCTATTTCGTCACCAATATCACCGAAAAAAAAGGCTCTGGCGGTATTTCGCTGAGTTTTCTGCAGCGCGGCGTCAGTTCGCAGGAAGTCTGTATCTTTGCCCGTCAGTTTGCTACCATGATTGGCTCGGGCGTTCCGCTCGTCCGTTGTCTCACAATTCTACAGGCTCAGGCCGAAAATCCGACCTTCAAAAAGATTATCAGCCAGATCAGATCAGACGTCGAAGGCGGCGCGACCTTCTCGAAGTCTCTCGAAAAGCACCCCCGCGTCTTCAGTGACCTTTTCTGCTCTCTGGTTAAGGCCGGCGAAGTCGGCGGTATTCTCGACCAGATCCTCGAGCGTCTGGCCGACTATCTCGAAAGCTCAGAGAACCTCAAGTCAAAGGTTAAGGGCGCGTTGACCTACCCGGTCGTCGTATTCGCCATCGCCGGTCTCGTCGTTCTCGCACTGGTTCTCTTCGTTCTGCCTCAGTTCAAAGAAATCTTCATGGGCATGAATGTCGAACTGCCCATGGCGACCCAGATTCTGCTCGGCACTTCAGACTTCATGATCGCCTGGTGGTTCATCATCATCCCGGCTATCGTCGCGGTTCCTATCCTTATCTACAACTTCTTCCAGACCAAAACCGGTGCTCGCATCTTCGATACCAACATCCTGCGCATGCCCGCCATCGGCCTGATGATGCGCAAAGTTGCGGTCGCCAAATTCACCCGAACGCTCGGCACGCTTATCGCATCCGGTGTTCCGATTCTGCAGGCGCTCGAAGTTACCTCGCAGACTGCCGGTAACGTCGTTATCGCCGAGGCCGTTGATAAAACCCGCGTTTCGATCCGCGAAGGTGAATCAATCGCTGACCCGCTCAAAAACTCAGGGGTTTTCCCGCCGATGGTCGTGCAGATGATCGCGGTTGGTGAAGAAACCGGTGAACTCGACAAAATGCTTTCCAAGATCGCCGACTTTTACGACACCGAAGTAGACAACGCCGTTAAGGGCTTGACCTCGGTCATCGAACCGATCGTTATCGTGTTCATGGGGGTCGTCATCGGCGGCAACTCCGGCGGCTTTTTTTTGCGAGACAAAGACAGCTATGGCGCCACTGCGTAAAAGCTGACATAAAAAAACTCCGCCGGCAGCCTGCTGGCGGAGTTTTTTAAAACCAGATTAGAAATCAGATCTTGTCGAGAGCCTGCCAGAGATCAGCTTTGATATCATCGACATCTTCGCAACCGACCGAAAATCGCACCAGACCGTCTGAGATCCCGGCTTCGGCACGGGCTTGCGGACCCATGCTGGCATGGGTCATGCTGGCCGGGTGCTGAATCAGGCTTTCGATGCCACCCAGTGAAACTGCGAGAGTGCTCAGGCCAACTGAATCCATAACAGTTTTGCCGGCCTTCACCCCACCCTTGAGTTCAAACGAAATCATGGCACCAGGGCCGGCCATCTGTTTTTTAGCCAGTTCATACTGAGGGTGAGATTTGAGACCGGGGTATTTAACCCATTCGATTTTGGGGTGCTTTTCGAGCTCTTCGGCAAGTTTCATGGCATTGGCCTGAGCCACCTTTACGCGCATGGCAAGAGTCTTTACGCCGCGCAGAACCAGCCAGGCCTGGTGCGGATCGATAGTTCCGCCCATCTGGCAGAGAACCTGATGCATTTTCTTGCGCAAACCAGTGTCCTTTGCCACCAGCATGCCGGCGACGACGTCGCTGTGACCGTTGATAAACTTGGTCATGCTGTGCAGAACGATATCGGCGCCCAGTGCCAGAGGCTTCTGCAGAACCGGGCTGCAGAAAGTATTGTCGACAACCAGTAACACTCCCGCTTTTTTCGCTATTTCAGCGACGGCAGCAATATCAGTTATTGCGAGAGTCGGATTGGCTGGAGTCTCGATATAAATCAGCTTTGTATTGCTTTTAACGGCCTTTCTAACGCTGTCGAGATCGGCTGTGTCGACAAATGTCGATTCTACCCCGAATCTTTTGAGCTCGTTTTCGAGCAGAGTTCGGGTAGGCCCATATACTGAACCGGTCGAAACTGCATGCTGACCGGCACCAAGGAAGGTCATGAATACGGTTGAGATCGCCGCCATGCCGGTTGCTGTTGCCAGACCAGCGGCACCGCCTTCGAGTTCAGCGATACAACACTCAAGCGCGGCAGTTGTCGGGTTACCGATTCTCGTGTATTTATAGCCATTATCCTTGCCGGAAAACCTTGCTGCGCCCTGATCGGCGTCTTCAAAAGCGAAGGTCGATGACTGAAAAATCGGAACACTGACGCCACCAAAAAGCTTGTCGGGTTCCTGACCCGCATGAATACATGCGGTGTCCATTTTTACTGATGCGTGTTTCATATCATGACTCCTTTTCCCTGCAATCATTTTGTGTTGTCATAATAGGCTCATCCTGCCAATTTGTCCAGCAAGTTTTAAGCTTATGCCAAAAACCGCCACCAGTCAAAGACTGATGGCGGTTTTCGGTCGGGGCGACTGGACTCGAACCAGCGACCACTTGAACCCCATTCAAGTACGCTACCAACTGCGCTACGCCCCGTAGGTTCGGCTGATTGAACAGCATTCATAACCTGTGTGTGTATTGTATCAGATTCAAGCCAAATTGGCAACAGATTTCGCCGAATGCGCGATTCTGCTCGGCAAAGGCAGGCAAAAAGAGGCTGCCCATTCCATTTATCAGTCACTCAGGAGATTGGCGCGGCCAAGAGTGTCACGAATTTTGGTGCAGCGCCGTATAAAATCGTCTTTTCCTTTGATGTTAAGATACAATGTATCCTCAAGAAACTGCTGCTCAAGAAGTCCCATCGTTTCCATCATCTCAATGATCCCGGTGACTTCTGAGGTCTCGACCAGAAAGGCCTGACTGACAGTTTTCACCAGACTGTCGTATCTGATCATCGAGAGGGCCGAATTGTATTTTACCCCAGCAACCGTATACTGCGCCAACAGATCGATCAGATGCGCAATGCCCATAAAAAGGTCAGGTGTTTTCGCAAGTCTTTCTGTGGTAGTGCGCAATCTGTGGACCAGTGCAGTAAGCGCCACACCGATCAGTTTCGGCGATTTTTCGAGGAACTCATCGAAGTCCTGTTTGGAAATAACCGCGACCTTTGAATCAGAGCGGGCTATGGCGGTAGCAGTGCGTTTCTGGTCTTTCAGAACCAGAGCCATTTCACCAAAAACCGACACTGGTTTGAAAACCGTAACGACCTTTTTTTGTCACCGCTGCCAACAGCAATTTCTACGCTGCCTTCAGTAAGAATGAACGCCACATTTCCAGGCTCACCCTCCTGAAAAATCACAGAACCGCTGGTGTAGTCCCTCATCCATGATTTCATCGACGTCAACTCCCATAATAAAACGGCTGAAAGCCTCTGTTTCACCGCCGGTAGACAAACTTGCTTCTACAGGTGATCGATTCAGATAACTCTGGAACTCCTCATATCTTCGATCTGGTCCAGAGTATAGCCCAGCATATGCAGAATCTCCTCGTTATGCTGGCCAAGAACCGGCGCCGGCGACCTGACTTCGGCTGGAGTCGCGGAAAGCTTGACCGGCGAACCCGGAATCTTGACCTTCCCGGCAACTGGATGCATCAGTTCTACAAGCATATTGCGAGCGAGAACCTGAGGATCGGAAAGAACGTGGCTGATCGAATTTATCGGCCCGGCGGGCACATGACCAGCCTCCAGCTTTTCCAGCCAGTATGTTGAAGGCTTTTTACACATCGACTCATTCAGAGCCGGCAACAGGTCAGGCATATGCTCGCAACGGCTGTGGTTGGTTTCGTAACGCGAATCTGCCGCCAGATCTGGCCGTTCGATGATTTCGCACAGCTTTTTCCAGAGGCTGTCGTTGCCGCAGGCAATGTTGATGAAGCCATCAGCAGTTTTAACCGAAGAAAAAGGCGCGATAGAAGGATGTCGGTTGCCTATCGGCACCGGATCTACTCCGGATACAGTATAGCGCGCCACGGCATTTTCGAGAATCGAAACCATGCAGTCGAGCATGGCAATATCGACCATCTGGCCGCGGCCGGTTTTTTCGCGGGCATATAGAGCACTTAAAATTCCAATCACTGAGAATACGCCGGCAAAAATGTCGGCTATCGAGCTGCCGACCTTAGTAGGCTGACTGGCATCGGGGCCGGTGATACTCATCAGGCCGCCCATTCCCTGAATGATCAGGTCGTAAGCGGGCCGGCTGCTGTATGGGCCGGTATGTCCGAATCCTGATGAGGCACAGTATATCAGGCGCGGATTGATCTGGCTGAGAGCCTCATAGTCGATTCCCAGCTTTTTCATAACCCCAGGCTTGAAATTTTCGACCAGCACGTCAGCCTGTTTTACCAGTTTGATCAGGATTTCACGACCTTTTTCCGACTTGAGATCGAGAGTCAGGCTTTTTTTGCCACGATTAATGCTCATGAAATAAGCACTTTCGCCATGCTGGTGCGGGCCAAAAGCTCGCGAGTCATCGCCGCCGTCCGGGCGCTCGATCTTGATCACTTCAGCGCCGAGATCGGCCAGAGTCATGGTGCAAAAGGGCCCCGCCAGCACGCGGGTCATATCGACAACTTTAATTCCGTCTAATGGGCCTGGCATGATTATCTCCAGCGGGTATAGGGAATACGGCGGGCAGGTTCGAACGACGAGCGGCCCAGAGCAAGAATGCCTTCATAGGACGCGACGTTGCGGTCTTCAAGGTGATCGAAAATCTGCGGAGTGGAGTTATTCGGGACTACAGTTCTGATGGGATCGGGGTCGAGATTGGCCCAGACATATTCATCACATGAACGCGCCTGCGAAAGCTTGACTCCGGTCGGATGAACTATCATCGAAGAGCCAAAGAACCAGGCTCCACTCGCATCCGGGCCAACGCTGTTGGTGGCGACCCAGTATACATGGTTGTCATAAGCTCGTGCGCGGTTGGTGAGTTCCCAGTGGTCAAAAGTGCGCATAAACGCTGACGGCCGGCAAATTACCTCGGCTCCCTTGAGTGCAGTAACTCTGGCAAGTTCTGGAAAATCACCGTCATAGCAGATGACAATGCCGATTTTGCCAATCGGAGTTTCGAGACAACAGGCATCAGAGCCGGGAGTTGTCCAGCCGCCGCCTTCGATACGTTCGGTCGGAAACGGATGAGTTTTGCGATAGACCCCGATAACGCCTTCAGGGCCGATCAGAGCGGCGCTGTTGTAAACGATGTGTTTTTCGGAGCCCCGTTCATAGGTAGGAAAGCAGATGTAGCAGTTGAATTCTTTTGCCCAGGCTACAGCACGATCGGTCAATCTGCCGGGAATGTTATCGACGACTTCCCAGAGATCTTCGGCCTTGCCTTTTGGGGTAAAACCGGTGGTAAAACTCTCGGGCAGCACAATCAGATTTGCACCTGAAGCTTTATGGCATTCAGAAATGAGCTCGTAAGCTCTATCCATGTTGCGCTCTACGGCCATCGGTTCAACTGAAAACTGCACCGCTGCTGCTACCATTTTTTGCATACTTCATAAACTCCTTTGAATCATGCGATTCACTGACTCACTGCTGGGAGATAATTGTATCACAATTTCACGCATTTGCACATATCGACAAAGCACCGGTAAAAAGAGGGCAATAGTGATGCCGCGCTGCTGTGCCGCAGGCTGAAGATCAAATCCAAAAACATGGTTGATGTTTTACTGGGTAACAGAGTATAACTTCAAAATAGCAATCATCAGGAGAGTATCGCAATGAACATGTTTACGGCAAAACTCGACCATGAAATTGAAAAGGGCAAAACCCTGACCCAGTGCAGAGAATGGCAGGAGCTCGCCGCTCATTACGACAAGATTAAAAACCTGCACATGCGCGATCTGTTTGCAATGGATGCAAAGCGCTTCGACAAGTTCAGCCTGCAATGCGGCGATCTGTTGTTCGACTATTCAAAACATCGAATAACCGAAGAAACCATATGCCTGCTGGTCCAACTGGCACAGGCAGCCGGAGTTAAAGAGGCTGCCGAAGCCATGTATGCCGGCAAAAAGATCAACTGGACCGAAAACCGTGCTGTATTGCACATTGCATTGCGCAACCGCTCCAACACTCCGGTTATGGTTGACGGCAAAGATGTCATGCCAGAAGTTAACTCGGTTCTGGCAAAGATGAAAAGGTTTTGCGACCGCGTACGATCAGGTGAATGGAAGGGGTTCACCGGCAAAAAGATCAGATATGTAGTTAATATCGGTATTGGCGGCTCTGACCTTGGCCCGGTCATGATTACAGAAGCTCTCAAACACTACGCCGACGGGCCACGGCCAAGATTCGTCTCAAACGTCGACGGCACCGATTTTGTTGAAAAGACCAGAGATCTGCCACCCGAAGAAACCTTGTTCATAGTTGCCTCAAAAACCTTCACAACTCAGGAAACCATGACCAATGCGCATACAGCGCGCGAATGGCTGTTAAAAAAACTTGGCGACGAGAAAGCAGTAGCATCTCATTTTGTCGCACTTTCAACCAATAAGAAGGCAGTCGAAGCGTTTGGCATCGACAGCGAAAACATGTTCGAATTCTGGGACTGGGTCGGCGGACGCTATTCTTCGTGGTCGGCCATCGGCCTGCCGATAGCGCTGGTAATCGGCTTCGAACGTTTTGAAGAACTGCTTGCAGGCGCCCACGCTCTCGATCAGCACTTCCTCAACACGCCTTACGAAAAAAACCTTCCGGTGCTGATGGCACTTCTGGGTATCTGGTACAACAATTTTTTTGGCGCCGAAAGCATGGCAATACTGCCTTACGACCAGTATCTGCATCGTTTTGCCGCTTACTTTCAGCAGGGCGACATGGAAAGCAACGGCAAATACGTCGATCGTGACGGAAACACCGTTGATTATCAGACTGGCCCGATCATCTGGGGCGAGCCAGGGACAAACGGACAGCATGCATTTTATCAGCTGATACACCAGGGCAGGAAGTTGATTCCAGCTGATTTCATCGGCTTCGTCGAGAGCCACAACCCGATTGGCGACCACCACCGCAAACTCATGGCCAATTTCTTTGCCCAGACCGAAGCTCTGATGAAAGGCAAAACCATGCATGAGGTCAGAGAAGATCTCGAGAAAAGCGGAGCTTCTGCTGAGCAGCAAAAGATGCTGCTGCCGCACAAGGTTTTCACCGGCAACAGACCGACCTCTTCGCTGCTGCTGAAGAAACTGACACCTTACAATCTCGGCTTTTTGACGGCATTGTATGAAATGAAGATATTTGTTCAGGGAATAATCTGGCGTATCAACAGCTTCGACCAGTGGGGTGTCGAGCTCGGCAAGGTTCTGGCACAAAAAATACTGAGCGAAGAAGAAAGCCTGCTGAACGGCAAAGAAACCGATCTTAGCGAACACGATTCTTCAACAGCAGGTCTATTGCGGCACTTCGCAAACACGGCAAGGAAAATTCAGTCATAATCAATGATTGAAGACAGTCTTGCGCTTTATGTCAGAAACAAATATCTTTAGATTAGAATAAAATTCTGGCTCCGCCATCGTGCGGCTGCCAGCGAAAGGCGGCAAAATATGGCTACAGATAGAGTTTCCGGGTATCAACCGCGCCCTGTCGAGTATTCACGCGAGCAGGAACCCCGGACAACCGAACGCCCCCGTGAGGAACCTGCCAGACCGACTCCCGAAAGCCAAAGCCGGCAGTGAAAACGCTGGGCAGTCGTATCGACGTTTACGCCTGAATAAGCCATTTATATTCTCTTCAATCCATGCCCCGCATTCGCGGGGCATTTTCTCTGCAGACAATCCGACAAACGTAAACTCCGCAAATAATGTTGCATGCTGCTTGAGAATCTGTTAAATTTTCTGGGAATACAAAAGGCGAAAAGCAGGTAGACAATGTATCTGGGAAGAGTACTCGGTCGAGCAGTCTGCACCATGAAAGACCCGCAACTGGCGGGCCTCAAGCTGCTGCTAGTCACCCGTATAGATGCTACCGGCAAAGCTAAAGGTGAGCCATTCATCGCCTGTGACTCGATCGGCGCCGGCAATGGCGAGACTGTCTTTCTCTGCGGTGGAGGCGAAGCTGCGTTTCCCTTCATCAAGCAGAGACCACCTTCAGATGCCTCGATAATAGGCATTATCGATAATCTGGAATAAGCTGATGGTTATTGGAAAAGTAGTAAAACAGGTAGTTGCAACGGTAAAGAACGAGGCATTTGCTGCCCGACCTCTGCTGCTGGTGCAGCCGCTCAACATGAAAATGCAGGCCAAAGGCAGCGAGGTGCTGTGTATCGACTTTATCGGAGTTGACATCGGTGAAGTTGTCATGATCATGAAAGAAGGCAGCTCGGTAAACGACATGATGGGCCTGGACGAAGCGCCGGCAGACGCTGCCATTGTAGGGGTCGTCGATCACATAACGGTTGACGACAAAAAAATATTCGACAAATCAACGTTTGAATCAGCATAACAGGGGGCTGTCATAATGGAATCGATTGTAGAACAGATTGCAAAAGAGGTAATGTTGAAGCTCAAGGCAGATTCGGCAAACCGGGGTTCTGCTTACACTCCTCCACCGCAGCGCAGCAGCGAACCGGGCAAACCGGCAAAAGCTGGACAGACGGCGGTTTTATTAACAGCCAATTTTAAGGTTGTCGACCAGGTTCTAGGGCAGATCAGCGCTCTCGTTCCCAACGGCAGCAAACTCATCGTTTCTTCATACCTTTACGACAATTTTGGCAAAGACAGCATTGGCAAGGGCTTCAGCCTTGTTCATTCAGGCAACGTGCCAAGTCATAAAGCTCTTGACGGCATTTCTCAGCTTCTGGTGCCGTCTCTTTCGATCAACAGCCTTTCTAAAGCGGCAAACCTGATCGCTGATACTTATATCACCAGAGTATTATGTCATGCTCTTGGAGACGGGCTAAAGATCAGCGTATGCGACGAATCGATACTCGACGCTTCCCGATATTTCCCGGCCGGCGTTGCCAGAAAAATAGACAAGCTCCGCCGTGAACTCGAAGACATGGGCGTGGTGTTTCAGCGTTGCGGCAGCGTCAAAGTTACACCCGACCATAAGTGTTCTGGCTGTACTGCCGGAGATTGCGCGACCTGCACAACCTGCACTCCTTCATTATTGAAACAACCGGAGCCTGCAGCCCCCAGCAAATTTGTCGATCTGGCGCCGATCAAACCAATGCCTGGTCTTTCGTCTTCGGGCGCAGATGCCTGCACTATCGACTGCACTAAATCGCCCGGAAGTTGCGTTTCATTCTGTTCCGAAAAGGTCAAAAACGTCATCAAGGCCGGAGCCGAGAGAATCGAAAAGGGTCTTGACGCTCCGATGCCATCACGCGATATCGCCCGCTATATAGACCACACCCTGCTCAAACCGAACGCGACCCGTGACGAAATCGTAAAATTATGCGAAGAAGCACGTGAATACTCGTTTGCCTCTGTCTGCGTCAACCCCACTTATGTAGGGCTTGCCGCCAAACTGCTTGAAGGCAGCCCGGTCAAGGTCTGCACCGTTATCGGTTTTCCCCTGGGCGCGACCTCTTCATTTGTAAAAGCCACAGAGACCCGCGACGCCATTGCGAACGGTGCCGGTGAGATCGACATGGTAATCAACGTCGGCGCTCTCAAGTCGAAAGACTATGAGCTGGTCAAGCAGGATATCGCCAGGGTTGTCGAGGCAGCCTGCGGCAATACAGTTAAAGTCATTCTGGAAACATCACTGCTGAATGACGAAGAAAAGGTCAAAGCCTGCGAGCTTTCAAAACTTGCCGGCGCTGATTTTGTAAAAACTTCGACCGGTTTCAGCACTGGCGGAGCTACGCTCGAAGACATCTGCCTGATGCGCCAGACAGTAGGGCCCAATATGGGCGTAAAGGCCAGCGGAGGGATCAGAGACACTGAAACCGCGATCAACATGATTCAGCTTGGCGCCACCCGCATAGGTGCAAGTGCCTCGGTAGGAATTGTCAAAGGTGAAAAAGCCGGCGGCAAAGGCTACTGAAAAGGAATTTGAGACCGGGGCAGTTCAATCAGAACTGCCCCGGTTCTTTTTTAGACACAACCGGTCAGTGTGAACATCCAGAACATTATCACCATGATGAACAGCATCACTCGTTTAACCACGCGCGACCTCCTTTAAAAGGACCACCATGACGATGGCGGTCAACGACCAGAAAATCAGCATTTTTTACCTCGGCAGAGATTCCGATATCATGCTTATTATCTATCGTCATTTAAGAGACGCGCGTTAAGAGAGTTAAACAATTCATTGACCGGAAAGGTCTGGTGAATCTTTATCTGCGTCTTCGCCTGAATCCTCGGCAGTTGCGGTTTTGCTATCGTCTTTGTTAATGTCAGCTGCTTCTGGCTCAGTGAGTTTCTCTGTATCTTTGGCTGTTTCTTCAGATGTTTCTTTAGCCGCTACTTCATCCGTGGTTTCATCTACGGCTTCATCTTGATCGGC
>JAKJFO010000046.1 GCA_022704885.1 Candidatus Rifleibacteriota bacterium
CTTTCTCTGATTTGTGTCAGTTCCAATTCTTCCGGCTCATTGTTGGTTGTATAGCATTTCATATCTTTTCCTCTTTCAAATTTTCAGTAGCAAAGTAGCAAGCGTAGCAGTAGCAACTTGCCACGGGTAACACTTTGGGTAACACGGGTAACACTTACCCCGGTTCAGTAGCAAAGTAGCAATAGTAGCAGTAGCAAACATCAGGGGTAACATTCTCAACCTCGATACTTGTACTTTTCTCTGAGCGCTTTAATGTCAGGGTTCGGGCTGGCTCTCAGTTCGTCGAGATAGTCGGCCCATGTCTGCATCATGGCGTGGCGCTGCTCACGGTATTCTGTCCTATTATAGGCCCGGCCGTGTGCATCTTTCGGGGCGTGTGCAAGCTGTTTTTCCAGCCATTGCAAGGGGTAACCGAGTTCCAGCATTTCAGTCTTGCATGAAGTTCTGAACCCGTGGCCGGTCATTTCTTCTTTCGAGAACCCCATAGCACGCAAAGCACACAATACAGCGTTGTCACTCATGGGCCGATCTCTCCGGGCCATGTGTGGGAAAACAAAAGAATCATCATCAGCAAAGGTTAGACTTTTCAGGCTCTTTAATATTTCGACGGCCTGCCGGGGCAGGGGCACAATCTGGTCAATCTTTGTCTTAGTCACAAAATACCGCCACTCTCCAGCGTCTAAGTCTATGTCAGACCATTTAGAATGGCGTAGCTCTCCGGGTCTGGTTGCTGTCAACGGGGCCAGCTTCAGCGCCGCCCTGACTATGGGCGTTCCCATATAGCTATCAATGGCCCTGAGTAACTCAGAAAACCGCTGCATTTCAGTAATGGCCGGGAAGTGCCCCTTAACTATTGGGGTAAGTGCGTCAATCAAATCTCGGCAAGGGTCAGATATACAACGCCCTGTTGCTATGGCGTATCTGAATATCATGCTGCATCTGCTCTTTATTCTATGGGCTGTATCGACGGCTCCCCGGCCTTCCACCCTTCGCAAGATCATTAACAGGTCGGGTGGGGTAAGTTCTGATATGGGTCTTTCCCCTATGTATGGGAAAACGTCATTTTCAAGGCTGGCAATCTCTTTTATTCTGGTTGTCTCTGCCTTGCCAGTTCGTTTAACGTTAAACCATTCACGCGCCACAACCTCAAAGCTGTTCGCGTCTTTCACCTTTTCTGCCGCTTTGGTTGCTTTGCGGTTCATGGCCGGGTTAATGCCCTGCCTGATCATGTCTTTGAGTTCGTCGGCCTGCTGTCTGGCCTCTTTCAGCGAAACTTTCGGGAAGGTGCCAAGTGATAACATTCCTTCCTTGCCAGAGAAAGAAAATTTGAAGCGCCACCACTTCTGGCCCTTGTCGGTAATGAATAAAAATAAACCGTTGCCGTCATAATGCCGGGTAACTTTTTTGCCGGGCTCTGGCTTTAAGTTTTTGATCTGAGTTGGGTTTAGCTTCATTTGGGGTAACCTCTCCGGGTAAGTTGTAGTTACCCCCAAAAGTTACCCCGTTTTCAGGGGTAAGTCAAATATGATACAGGGGTGTCTAACCAAGTCACCATATAGCAAAAAACCCGCTTCATCAGCGGGTCTTTTAAACTTTATGAGACACCTTTATACTGTCTCACGGTGGAGCTGATCGGGATCGAACCGACGACCTTTTGAATGCCATTCAAACGCGCTCCCAACTGCGCCACAGCCCCATTTGGTATAGATAAGTATAGCATCAACGCTTTGCCGAGTCAACAAAATTTTTGCGAAACCGGTAATTCCCGGTCATCCTTCAGGAACCACAAATTATACACATTGGCGCAGATTTTTTGAGAGAGCTGCGCAGGTATCGAAAAATGGATTCTGCGACTTCGCTCCGCGCAGAACGACCGAGAATCAGATTTTGGCTTCGCGCAATTGCTCGGCTGCTTCTTCTGGCGGGGTCGGGTTGATGTAAAAGCCTGATCCCCATTCAAAGCCGGCTATCTTGGTGAGTTTGGGTATCAGCTCGATATGCCAGTGATAGAAGTCGCGATAAGAGTCTGAACATGGCGATGTGTGCAGCACGAAGTTATAAGGCTGGCCTGGCAGCAGGGCTTCCATTTTGCGCAGAGCAGTCTGGAGGGCGGTGGCAAAGCCGAAAACCTGCTCATTTTCGATCATTTCGAAAAACGGCATGTGAAACTTCGGGGTAATTTCCATTTCGAAGGGAAAACGTGAAGCAAATGGGCAGAACACGATAAAATCGTTGCTTTCGTGAACTACGCGAACGCCGTCTTTTGATTCCTGCTTCACTATGTCGCAGAACAGGCAGCGGTCATGATAGTGGTAATATTCGCGGGCGCCTTCAAGCTCTTCTTCGATGCGCTTTGGTATGATCGGAGTGGCTACGATGTGCGAATGTGAATGGGTCATGCTTGAAGCGCCGATTCCACTGTTTTTGACAATCATGAAATGCTTGTAGCGGGGATTTTTTTTGATTTCGACTAGTCGTTGTTTGTATGCCCAGATGATTTCGCGTACCTGCTCGAAAGTCGAATTACATATGTTGGTGTTGTGATGAGGCGACTCTATCACCATTTCGTGAATTCCGATCGAGTTCATGGCGTCAAACATACCGATTCCTTCACGGCCGGAATCGCCATCGGGTTTTAAAATCGGCGCGCTGTCGGGAACTACGCGAACCCACCAGCCTTTCTGGTTGGACTGGGTTCCGGCAGTGCGGAATGCCAGTGTTTCTGGTGGTGTCATATGCTCGTTGCCCTCGCAGAAAGGGCAGTTGCTGTAGTCTTCTTTGACGGCTTCCTGTCGTTTGAAGTCAGAAGGGCGCTTGCCGCGCTCGGGTGAAATGATTACCCACTGCTTCAGGACCGGATCTTTTCTCAGTTGTGGCATAATCTGCTCCTGGTTTTGCCGCTACTTGCCAGCGATAAGAAACTTTGCTGCCTGCTCGGGCACTACCGGATTGATGTAGAAGCCGGAACCCCACTCGAATCCTGCCACTTTGGTGAGGCGGGGCATTATTTCGAGATGCCAGTGAAAGTATTCTGTACAATGTTCGTCGCAGGGTGAGGTGTGAATGATGTAGTTGAATGGCGGATTGTCGAGGGTCTTGATAAGCTTGCGCAACGTGCTGTGCATTATGCTGGCAAGAGCCTCAATCTCGTTATTTTCGATGTCACCGAAAGAATCGCGGTGTTCTTTGGGCGCTATCCAGGTTTCGAAAGGAAATCGAGATGCAAATGGTGCGAATGCAACGAACTGCTCATTCTCGTGTACTATGCGCTCGCCACTGCTGAGTTCCTGGCGGATAATGTCGCAAAATACGCAGCGCTCCTTGTAGTAGTAGTAGCGCTTGGCTCCTTCGACCTCTTCCATGGCCCGTTTCGGTATGATCGGAGTGGCGATCAACTGTGAGTGTGGATGATCGAGGCTGGCGCCGGCGGCCGATCCATGGTTTTTGAACAGAAGTATGTAACGAAACCGGCGGTCTCTTCTGAGGTCACGGTAGCGATCGGTGTAGGTGCGAATTATTCTGGCAATTTGTTCAACTGTATAATTATGAAAGCCGTCGTCGTGGCCTGGTGATTCGATTATCACTTCATGAGCGCCGACTCCGTTCATCATGTCGTAAACGCCAATCCCGGTTCGATCGAGATCACCTTCGATCTGCAATGCCGGGAACTTGTTCGGAATGACCCTTACTTCCCAGCCGGGCTGGTTGGGCAAAGTGTCAGGTGCCCGGTATGACATCACCTCGTTAGGGGTCGATGCTTCGTTCCCCGGGCAGAAAGGGCACTTCAGGCTCTGCTTTTGCGGGTGTACGATCTGGAAGTCGGATGGCTTTTTCGCCTGTTCGTGCAATATAATGACCCAGCGCTTGGTAACCGGGTCTTTGCGCAGTTGCGGCATCGATTTCTGTTCCTTGGTCGAGTTTCTTTTCAACGGAATTATACAATAACTGTCAAAGCTTGGCAATTTGAATGATCATACAGATTCGTGTAGATTTTGCACGTTGTCCAGAAATGGCGGTACTTTGCGTGTTTTGCACGAATCTGTGGATGCCGGATTGTCGTGGCGGGGTACCTTGTTTGCGAAAAAAGTTGACAACTGTTCAAAGCTTGGTTAATCTATCGGATTGAACTGTATAGTTATGTGTAGACCATTGACTTTTTAATGTAGAGGTAAAGATCGTGGGACGTAAAAGAACATGTGAGCTTCCCTTTTGTAAAGGGGTCGTCGAGGGCACCAGGAATAAGCGCCGATGTGATAAGGATAGAAACATACATCTGCATCAGGTGATTTCCAAAAACGTCAAAAAAATCATGAAGTATCTTGAAGGTTGCGAAGATTTTACCGCTAATGACGTTAACCGCGATCTTTTCAAGACAAGACTCGATAAAAACGAAAAGGGTTCGATGTATCGCCTTTTCCAGGCCATGGTAAGAGAAGGATATCTGCTTGAGCGCGGCAAACGCGGTGGTCTCAAGGTGTATGCCTATTCTGGTGCCTCAACTCCCCAGCAGGAAGCTCATGTCGAAGCAGAAAAACCGGCTCCGGTTAAGGTCGAAAAGCCCAGACTGAGCCCCGAAGAAATACTGCTCGGGAAGTTACGCGAATTTGTGCACATGAAGAGCGGACAATGGAACCATGATGACTGGATGTGGCTGATCAATCGCCCGGATATCAGAGAATTCGGAATTTCTGAAGCCGATATCGGCCGGATAATCGAAGATGAAAAGGCCAGATACTGGCTGCAGCGAAACAGCGCCTGACAGCATGGTTTGATAAACTGTATCACCAGCCCCGCTGAACGCGGGGTTTTTTATTTGCAACGGTTTGCCCTTGTCGCCTCTGTCTGCAACAAAAACCGCCCGTTTCACCTGGAGTGAACGGGCGGTTTCTTATGCTGGCGGTATCAGTTATTCATCTTCATCTTCGTCGTCGAAGTCTTCGTCTTCGTCTTCGAAGTCGTCGAAGTCTTCGAGATCTTCGTCTTCTTCATCGACATCTTCGAAGTCTTCTTCTTCGTCGAAGTCATCTTCGTCTTCATCTTCGTCGTCGAAATCTTCATCTTCATCTTCGTCGTCGAAGTCTTCATCTTCGTCTTCTTCTTCTGCCTCTCCTTCTTCGAATTCATCTTCATCTTCGTAGTCTTCAAGTTCCTCGTCTTCGTCGTCGAAGTCTTCATAATCATCAAGATCGTCTTCGTCTTCAAGATCTTCGTCTTCGTCGTCCATGTCATCCCAGTCGGTCTGGGCGGCGGCGAGGATTTTGATTTCTTCTGTTGTCTCAAGCAGTTTAGGCATGATGATTACCCCTTTCAATATAAGAACGTTAGCCGTAGAATTCATTAAGATTTGAATGCAATATAGGCATACTATAAAAAAACTGTCAACAAAAAATTAGTATATTTTGCAAATTTGCCGGATTTCATTGAAAATGGCGTCTGTAATCCGTATTAAAGATCGTTCCATCGGTTATTCGGGGTACATTATGGCTTGACTATTTACTGGCTTTAAGTTATACTGACAGCTCTATTCTGCCGTTCTTGACCTAAAAAACAGGAGACAAGCAATGTTTCAGGGCCTTTCTGAAAAGCTTGCTTCGGTTTTCGACAAGCTGCGAAAATCGGGCAAACTCACAGAAAAAGATGTCGATACCGCGCTTAACGAAGTTAAGATGGCGCTGCTCGAAGCAGACGTCAATTTCAAGGTCGTTAAGAATTTTACCAAACGCGTAAAAGAACGGTGTCTGGGCGCTGAGATTCTCAAGAGCCTTACTCCTACCCAGCATGTAGTCAAGATCGTTCTCGAAGAGCTGACTCAGCTGCTTGGTACTGATCGCGCCAGGATCAACATATCTTCCAAAAAGCCGACCATCATTCTGATGGCAGGTCTGCAGGGCTCCGGAAAAACCACAACTTCGGCAAAACTTGGCCTGCATCTGCGCAAGGACGAAAAGAAAAATCCGATGCTGGTTGCCTGCGATATCTATCGCCCGGCTGCGATCAAGCAGTTACAGGTTCTCGGCGACCAGCTGAGCATGGAAGTCTTTACCGGTGAGCCCGGTATGCGTCCGGCCGATATCGCGAAAAAGGCGATCGAACATGCGCAGAATCGTGATTACGACGTAGTTATCATCGACACCGCCGGTCGTCTGCACATCGACGAACAGATGATGGATGAGGTCAAAGGTATCAAAGACGCTGTGCAGCCACACGAAATACTGCTGGTTGTCGATGCGATGACCGGCCAGGACGCCGTGAACAGCGCGACCAGCTTCAATGAGCTGCTCGAACTGACAGGCATCGTGCTTACCAAGCTTGATGGCGATGCGCGCGGCGGCGCGGCTCTCTCGATCAGAGAAGTAACCGGCAAGCCGGTTAAATTTGTCGGTATCGGTGAAAAATCTTCTTCTCTCGAACCATTCTACCCTGACCGCATGGCCCAGCGAATTCTGGGCATGGGCGATATGCTTTCGCTCATCGAAAAAGCGCAGGCACACATGGACGAAGAGAAGATGAAGGAAATCGAGAAGCGCGTTCTCGAAGCCGAATTCAACTTCAACGATTTCCTCTATCAGCTCAACCAGATCAAGAGAATGGGGCCGCTCGATCAGCTGCTCGGCATGATACCGGGCTTTTCTTCGGCTGCTGGCAATCTCTCTGAATTTTCCTTCGATGACAAGAAATTCAAGCGTTTCGAGGCGATCATCCTTTCGATGACCGAGCGCGAGCGCAATTCGCCCGATCTTATCGATGGTTCTCGCCGCAAGCGCATCGCTGATGGCAGCGGCAACACCATTCAGGATGTAAATCAGCTGCTCAAACAGTTCGCACAGATGCGTAAGATGATGAAGCAGCTTGGCAGTCTTGGCAAGCGCAGCAAGGGCAAGTTCGCCAAGTTCTTTGGAATGTAAGTGCCGCGCAAGCGGTTTTCAGAATATCAGCAAGGAGTTTTTAAAATGGCCGTTTCTATCAGATTGAAAATGCTTGGCACCAAGCATAAACCCTGTTACCGCATCGTGGCTCTCGACAGCCGCAAGAGCCGTGACGGAAAAACGCTCGAAAATCTTGGACACTATGCTCCGCAGACCGAGCAGCCGATTGTCGACCTCAAGGAAGAAACTGTTCTTGAGTATCTTAATGATGGCGCCGTACCGACCGAGACTGTTAAAAACATTCTTCGTCAGCGTGGCATCGTAAAAATCCAGCAGAAAGCTGCCAACGGAACTGTTAAACTGGTCTGGACCAAGCGCGCCTGAGCGTGCAGAGGTAACCTATGACTCAGACTGTACAGGCAACGCTTGAAAAGCTGGTGAAGGCCCTGGTCGAACACCCTGAAGAAGTGGTGATAACACCGATCGAGGGTGATGGAACCGTGGTATTCGAGGTTCAGGTGAACCCCGAAGATTCAGGCAAGATAATCGGCAAAAAAGGTCGCACTATCAACGCTTTGCGCACCATCATCAGGTCTTCAGCCAATACCGGCACCAAAAAGGTGATAATGGAGCTGGTCTGATAAGACCCGTTCTTTGACAACTGGAAACATCGACCATGTCGCAGCCTCGAATCATGCGTCTGAACCGACAGGAAGCTTCTGCCACAGAAGACTCCTGGATCGTAATCGGCAAGATTCGCAGAACTGTCGGCCTGCATGGCTGGATCAGGATCGGTATGAATACCGATTATCCTGAGCGCTTCAGCCCAGGCAGCCAGGTTCTGGTCAAAAGGCTGACGGGAGAGCCCGAGCCAGTCGAAATCGAAGACTGGCGTGAGCATTTTTCCGGCGATGCGATCGAGATAAAATTTGCCGGCATCGATGACTGTGATGCTGCTGCGCCTTTCGTGAATACCCAGCTGGTTATTCCTAAGGCAGAGCGCGAGCCGTTAAGCGATGACAGTGAATTCTACCCCGACGAACTGGCAGAAATGCAGGTAATCGGGCCTGATGGCGAGGTTTCCGGTGTTGCTGTCTCTCTTGAAGTGGAAGTGGCCTGTCCGTATCTGGTGGTCAAAACCGGCGACGGATCAGAAGTCATGATACCCTTCAAAAAAATCTTTATCAGCTCTGTCGACCGCAAGGCCAGACAAATCAGGCTGGTAGAGCCGGTTTCGTTTCATGTTCCGGTAGAATGAGATGCGTATAGATATCGTAACTCTTCTGCCAGCGCTCTTTGACAAAGTATTTGAAGAAAGCGTCCTCGGGTCGGCCGTCAGAAACGGCCTTGTCGAAATAGTCATGCACAATTTTCGAGAATATGGCGATGGCCGACACCGAACGGTAGACGATACAGCCTTTGGCGGTGGCCCAGGCATGATACTCAAGCCGGCACCTCTGGTGAACTGCCTGAGAGATGTGCGCCGAATTGCCGCTCCCGGCCCGGTTATCGGGCTGACCCCTCAGGGCATACCACTAAACCAGAAACTGGTAAAGGAGCTGGCGCGATACGACCGGCTGATCCTGGTCTGTGGCCGCTACGAAGGCTTTGATGAGCGTATAGTCAGCGAGTTTGACCTCGAATTGTCGATCGGCGACTATGTGTTGACTGGCGGTGAAATTGCTGCCATGACCGTCGTTGACGCTGTATCACGCATGATACCCGGCACCGTGGGCCGTCAGGAATCGGTCGAACAGGATTCCTTCTACGAAGGACTGCTCGACCATCCTCAATATACGCGCCCCGCCACCTGGGAAGGCCACGAAGTTCCGGCTGTTCTGCAGGAGGGCAATCATGCCGATATCGAAGAGTTCAGACATTGCCGGTCGCTGCTGACAACAGCTGTCAGCCGGCCAGATGTATTCGCGGCCGCGGATCTGTCAGACACCGACAGAGAGGCTCTGCAGACGCTGTTGAGCTAGAAGTGGTCATTTATAACAAGTTAAAATCATTCCGGAAGGAGTTTCAGTCATGAATCCCGTAATCGAAAGTATTGAAAGAAATTATCAGAAGAACTCGCAGGAAGTCCCTGCATTTCTCCCCGGCGATACCATTCGCATGGAAATCAAGGTTCGTGAAGGCGAAAAAGAACGCCTGCAGGCTTTTGAAGGCGTCGTGATTTCACGCCGCAACAGCGGTCTGCGCGAGAATTTCACCGTCAGAAAGATCTCTTACGGCGTTGGCGTCGAGAGAACTTTCATGCTGCATTCACCCAGCATCGCCAGCATCTCACTGCTGCGCCATGGTAAGGTTGCCCGCGGCAAGCTCTACTATCTGCGCGCCCGCGTTGGTAAGAAGACCCGTGTAAGAGACAAAATCTTCGCCAAGGACAAAGACTGATTTTGCAAGAATCAATTAGTCCCGATCCCAGGGTCGGGGTTTTTATTCACGACATATCGATCCGCTGTGGCGACCAGGTGATAGCTCTGGAAGCCCTCGACCTCGATGAGGTTCTGGCTGCATCCGAACTGCAGCTGTCCGGCAGTATAAGCGGCAAGGGAAATGATGGTGTTCACGTTCGCATTGAACACGGTTTTCGGCCGTTTCTTACCAGAAGATATTCGCACGTGCCGGTGGATACGAGTATGCGTGGAAGATTCCGGGCTGATCTGAAACTGCACAACGGCGTCAACAGTCTTCATCTCAAGGCTGTTGACGCCGAAGGCAATATCATCGACAGCAAACAGTTCGATCTGCACTATAAGGGTTCGTTTCGAGAATGGAACGAAACCATTTTTATTGCCTTTTTTCTGGCAATAATCATCAGAGGCCTGGTTCTGCAGGCTTTCTGGATTCCCACCGGCAGCATGGAACCAACTTTGCTTGGTGAGAAGCGCAATCCGATGAATGGCCAGCTCGAGCGCAGCGGTGACCGCATACTCGTCAGTCGCTTCGCTTATGTTCTTGACCTTTCGCTCGATGGTCGTCTGCCATTTGGGCCGCGAATCTGGCTCAAGCTCCCCGCTCGCGGTGATATCATCGTTTTTAAATATCCCAATCCTGATCTCACCGCTCCGCCGAAAGATTATATCAAGAGAGTCATCGGGTTGCCTGGCGACCGCATCGATATTGAAGATGGGGTCGTGATGGTCAACGGCACCGTGCTCAACGAGCCTTATATTGCCGAACCTCCTCTTGCTACTACCCATACGGTCGTCCCTGAAGACTGTCTTTTCTGCATGGGCGACAACCGCAACAACAGCTCCGACAGTCGTTACTGGGGGCCGATGCCACTTAGCAACCTCAAGGGCCAGGCGGTTTTCAACTACCTGCCAATGAACCGTATCAGCCCGATTCGCAGCCATCCTCTGGCCGTAGAGCCTGCTCGTCAGGCCGAATTGGCATACTGACTGAATTTTTCAGATGAAAAAAGAACTGCCCGGGCACATCAAAAAGGCTTTCAAGTCGATCGATCATTTTCTGCCGGTTGTCGACCTGGTTGTCGAGCTCGTCGATGCGCGCATGCCCAATGGTTCGAGGTTGAAGGGTTTTATCAATCGTCTTGGTAAGAACTCGGTCATTGCCTTGTCAAAATCTGATCTGGCCGACGAGAGCGAAACCAGAAAGTGGCTTGCCCGCTTTGCCGATGAAGGCCTTACTGCGGTAGCGCTCGACTGTCGTGATCGGCATTCGGTTAAACGCCTGACCGGGTTGATAAAAACCGCTGCATTTACGGTGAAACCGGGCAGTAAACCGCCAGCGCGCAAGGTGCGCCGCGCCATGATCATCGGTATACCCAATGTCGGCAAATCGACGCTGATCAACTCACTGGCCGGCCGTAAGGCGGCCCGCACCGCCAATATGCCCGGGGTAACCCGCAGCATTCAATGGATCAAGCTAAGTGGCGAACTCGAACTGCTCGACCTGCCGGGAATTCTTGATTACGGGCTGCTGCGGCGTGGCGATATTCTTCGCCTGATCAATACTGTGCCCGGCAAAGATGAAGATACCTGGAGCCAGGCGCAGACACTTGCACAGATTCTCGCCATGACCGGAAACCAGCAAATCCTGCCGGGTTACGTCGAGTGTGGCGAAAGTTATGATCGTTTTATCGAAGAATATGCACGGCGCATGAATTTCTGCCGCAAAGGTGGTACCCCCGACATCGAACGGGCGGCAACCGACATTATCAAGCGTTTTCAGGCCGGTGGCCTGGGGCGCGTCAGCATCGAAAAGGCTGACAGTGATCTGACTGAATTTTTTGATAGTCAACCAGATGGTTCAGAGGTAGAATTCTGAATTATGAGCCAGACACAGGAAAAGCTCGATCTATCGGAAGAGGTTTCACGCCACATTTTGGGGGCTGGTACAGATTCCGGTCTGGTAATGATCAGGGGCATCCCTGATCTCTCCGCACGTGCTCGCGGAAACTGTCTGATGCTCGAAGGCCCGGCCGAAAAAATCCGGCTGGTAAAGAGATTCATCGATCTGCTCGGTCGCCGCATTGAAAGAGCCGGCGCGCTCGAGCAGTATGAAGTTCGACGCCTGTTCGACCAGTTTGTCGATGAAGATACCGGTATAAGCGATGCCAGTGAACCTTTCAGCGAGCTGATCACTTCGTTCAACGGTCGCCTGGTCAGGGCAATGACAACCGGTCAGCAGCAGTATGTTGAAGCTATAGAAAACAACACCGTTGTAGTAGCTCGTGGTCCCGCCGGGACCGGCAAGACTTATCTCGCCACCGCGATGGCGATCAAGGCTCTCAAGGAAAAGAAAGTGAGCCGCGTCATTCTGTCGCGGCCGGTCGTCGAAGCTGGCGAGAGCCTTGGCTATCTTCCTGGTGATATCAAGGAAAAGGTCGATCCGCATTTCAGGCCGCTGTATGACTGTCTGCAGGAATTCATCGGTATGGGCAAGTTTGAGCAGTTTGTCAGGCAGGGAGTTATCGAGATAACACCGCTGGCTTATATGCGTGGCCGCACCTTCAATGAAGCTTTTGTCGTACTCGATGAGGCGCAGAATACTACGATGCCACAGATGCGCATGATTCTCACACGGCTTGGTTATGGCGCAAAGCTGGTTATCACCGGCGATCAGACGCAGGTCGACCTTCCCCGCCCCTCAGACTCTTCATTATTAACTCTGGCCGACATTATCGGGTCTGTAGAATCGGTATCTTTTATTGATCTTTGTGGTAAAGACGTGATAAGACATGAAGTTGTCAGACGAATTATCAGTGCATTCGATGCATATCAGATGCGGGAAAAAGAAAAGAAGTGAGCGAAAAGCATAGTCTTATACTCTCGAGTTTTCTCGACTGGCTTAATGTGCCTGAGAGCCTGCAGCGCAGGTTTGTGCTCTGGCTGGCGTTGTTTTTTGCTCTGCTGGTTCTGATACTGGTGATCGATCCGGGTGGTTTCACGCCATCGGTCACCGAAGGTATGCCAGCACCCAAAACCATACGTTCGCCGCGACTGATCAGTTTTACCGATGAGGCCAAGACCAAAGAACTTCGCGACATCGAAAGAAACAGTGTTCAGCCCGTTTATGCGCCGATCAAGGATGCTGAAAAAAACATGCTTGAGAGCTTTGACAGTTTTACGGCCGATCTCACACTGTTTTTTACCGAATTCAAGAAACTGCCGGCTTCTGAGCCGCCGCAAAACCTTATTGCATCTTACTTTTCAGGAGAATCCCTGCTCGAACAGGAACGCCTGATTCAGCTGCGCACCCTGCGTCCGGCTCAGTTCGAGAATCTGATTATGGCTTCCCGGCAGATGCTTCTGAACTTGAGCCAGAGAAAGATTTCGCACCAGCATCTCGAGGCAGTTCGCGCCGAGATTCGCGCGACTATCGACAATTACCCTGAAAACATGCAGTTCAAGACGATAATGAACGCGCTGGTGCGCAATGCGATCACCGTCAATGTCATGGAAGATGAAAAGAATACGAGGCTGCAGCGTGAAGCGGCGGCACGAGCGGTTCAGCCGGTGGTGAGAACCTTTCAGAAGGGCCAGAAGATCATCGACGAGGGAGCCATTGTAACGGCCGATGATTTTGCCGTGATCAAGAAGATTGCCGAGCAGATGCAGAAGAACAAGATGATGTCGCTGATGGGCAATTTTCTGCTGGCGCTGCTGGCGGTCATGATTTCACTCGTCTACCTGCGCCTTGAAGATAAGAACGTGGTCAACGACAGCGAACAGTACAAACTGCTCAGCGTGCTGTGTCTGACCACGCTCGCGCTGGCAAAGACCGCACATGCTCTCGGGGTGATGTTCGATCAGCCTTACCTGTCAATTCTTCTGACACCATTGCCAGCGGTAGCTCTGTTGATGACCATGCTTCTCGACAGCAGAATCGCGCTTTTTCATGTGTTTTCAATTGGTCTGATGATGTTTGTCGTCGCCGAATCAAACGTTCGTTTCGTTGTCGTCAGCATGTTCGGAGCCATGGCCGGAATTCTGGCCTGGCGCTCGGTTTCGCGTGCCAGCGATGTACGTAACCTCATCGGTTCTTCAGGCATCAAGATCGGTATGGCAAGCTCTGTTGCGGTGCTTGCTTTTCTGATGCTCGACTCTGATAACATGCCGAATCTGCAGATATCTGAAGTGCTGATCAGAGTCGGATTCGGTCTGCTCAACGGGATTTTGTCGGGCATTCTGGCCAACGGGGTACTCCCCTACATGGAGAGCGCATTCTCGCTTGCTACCAACTCGCGACTGCTCGAACTTACTGATTTGTCGCAGCCTCTCATGCGAAAACTCGCAGAAGAAGCGCCTGGCACCTATCAACACAGCATCGCAGTGGCTACCATGGCTGAGGCTGCTGCCAACTGCGTCAATGCTGACCCGCTGCTGACCAAGATTGCGTCGTATTTTCACGACATCGGCAAGATTAAGCGTCCTTCCTATTTCGCCGAGAATCAGGCCAGCGAGAATCGTCACGATCAGGTTACACCCTACATGTCGAGCCTGATTCTGATCGGGCACATTCGCGACAGCCTCGATCTGGGACGCGAATTCAACCTGCCCGAACGCGTTCTTTCGATTATGTCGCAGCATCATGGTACGACTCTCATCAGCTATTTCTACGAAGAAGCGAAAAAACTCAAAGATGGAGATGAAGTAAATGAAGAGCGCTTCAGATACCCCGGGCCCAAACCGCAGACTAAAGAAGCGGCGATTCTTATGCTTGCCGATTCAGTAGAAGCTGCTGCCAGAACCCTGCCACAGCATACGCACAGCAAGATCGAGGGCCTGGTCAAGCGTATTGTCGAGCACAAGCTCAAAGACGAAAATCAGCTCGATGAAAGTGAACTGACTCTGAAAGATATTGAAAAAATTGAACAGACATTTGTCAGAACGCTCACTTCAATGTACCATGGCAGAGTAGACTATCCGGGTAAATTATCAAATCAGCTTAAGGGAGCCGCCGATGGAAATACTGATCAGTAACCGACAGGAGCAGTTAGCCATCGATCTCGATTTCATCAAAACGGTTGCTGAAGAAATCATGCGCTTCGAGGCCTCGCCAGAAAACGCTGAGCTTTCGCTGGTTTTTTGTGACGATGACTTTATTCAGAAACTCAACCGCGATTACCGCGGCAAAAACGAGCCCACCGATGTGCTTTCATTTCCCATGGAAGAAGAACACTTCGAGGCCGAAATACGAATGCTCGGCGACATCGTTATCAGCACTGAGACCGCTGTACGCCAGGCAGACAGCCTCAAACATCCGGCGCTGCTCGAAATCGTTTTTCTGTTGATTCACGGACTGCTGCATCTGCATGGCTACGATCATACTGGCAAAATCAAGCGTAAGCGCATGCGTGAACGTGAAGTTACAATTTTCAGACACCTGTGTGAGAAAAAAATCTTGAGCTGCCTCGAAGGTGAAGATCCTGCTCCACTTATCAAGCGGGCCATCGCCTTTGATTAGTCCAGCATGATCAGAGAAGGGTATTTTATCTAACAGTTATGGATGATGCTTTTACAGGTATATTGTTCTTTTTGTGTCTGATTTTTTCTGCTTTTTTTTCTTCCTGTGAGACGGCGTTTTTCGCTCTTTCGCCATTGCGTCTTAAAAAAATGGAAGACGAGGGAGACAAAAAAGCCGGCGAAATTCTTAAAGTGCTTGCTGACAAACAGAGGGTACTCGTCACCCTGTTGATGGGAAATACCCTGGTGAACGTATCTGCCACTGCCATTGCTACAAGTTTTTTTATAGAATACCTGCCGAAATCGAGCCTGAATGAATTTGTCGGAGTTGGCCTGAGCCTGAGCGTTTCGCTCTCTGCGCTTATCATGACTATAGTTCTTCTGGTATTCGGCGAGATAACTCCGAAAACCATCGCAATCTTCGGGGCTTATGGCTATTCTCGGGCAGTAGTTAAACCACTGCGTTTCATCATGGTTCTGTTTTCGCCTTTCTCTGGCCTGACCATCTGGCTGATCAGTAAACTGTGCCCGCGCTATTCAGACTGGAACAGCCATCTGGGTTCTTCGACGTCAACCGAAGAGATCGACAGTTATTTCAATCTTGGCGAAGAAGTCGGAATTATCGAACGCGATGAAAAGGAAATGATCAGTTCGGTATTCGAGTTTGGCGATACTCTGGTGCGTGAAGTAATGGTGCCGCGTCCCGATATCATTGCAATGCCGATCAATATTGGTATCGACGAACTGCTGCGTTTTATCCGCGAAGACGGTCATTCGCGCTTTCCCGTTTATGATGGCAACATCGACAAGGTGCTGGGCATACTCTATGTTAAGGATATTCTCATCAAACTCGATGAGATTCAGGTAAATTACGACCTGTTCAAGCTTCTGCGTCCACCGTTTTTCGTGCCCGAAACCAAGAAACTCAACGATCTGCTGAGCGAATTTCAGAAGCGCAAGCAGCATCTCGCTCTGGTAGTCGATGAATATGGCGGAATTTCAGGTCTGGTGACCATCGAAGATCTTCTTGAAGAAATCGTCGGTGAAATCGTCGATGAATACGACCTCGAAGAACAGGCGCCAATGAATCAGCTCGATCAGCACGTTTACAGCATCGATGCACGCTACAGCATCAGCGATCTCGAAGCCGAGTTGAACTGCGAACTGGACTATGAAGATTCAGAAACGGTCGGCGGCTTTGTTCTCGAAAAACTTGGGCGTATTCCGCAGCGGGGTGAATCATTCGAAGAGCCGCAAGGCGTTTTTCAGGTTACCGAAATCAAGGGCAACCGAATTCTGCGGGTCAAGTTCACCATGAAAGCACCGTTGCCAGAAACTTCAGCCGCTGAATGACGATAGCGCCAGAGAAATGCTCTTTTAACAAGGTCCTCCGAGACTGGTTATTTCGGCATATCAGTTTTCAGTGAACATGTAGACAAAATTATCGGCGTGCTTTACTTTAGAGGTTTATGAAATTGCCAGTTCAACATGAAAGACTCAACCGTACTATTGCTGATGCAGGCGAACGGCTCAACCTGATTCTGCTGTCTCTGCGCAAATATCTGTTGACCGGCGTTCTTGTTCTGGTGCCATTGATGGTCACCATCTACATAATGTTCGCGGTGTTTCAGTTGACCGACGGCCTTCTGGGGGTCGCGGTAAGCAGGGCGATCGGCTATCGGATTCCCGGCGTGGGTCTGTTTTTGACCGCAACAATCTGTGTTATCGTCGGGATTATTGCGCAGAACTACCTTGGCCGTCGCATAATCAATGGAATTGAAAAATCGCTTGAGCGCATTCCAGTCGTCAGATCTCTTTATAATGGCATAAAACAGGTTGCCGACGTGGTTGTTCAGAAGAACAGCGGTGAATTCAAGCGGGTGGTAATGCTCGAATACCCCAAGGAAAACTGTTGGGTAATCGGATTTGTAACTGCCGACTTCATTGTTCCACTGCGGGAAAAGTCTCTCGATGATCTTGACATGGTAACGGTGTTTGTGCCAACAACGCCAAACCCGACCTCAGGATTTCTGCTGATTCTTGAAAAATCGAAAATAGTCGATACCCACATGGACATCGAAGATGCCATGAAGATCGTTATTTCGGGCGGACTGGTGCAGCCCGGCAAAAGCGCTGATGCCATCAGCGAAGACTCAGAAAAAGAATTTGTCATTCCACATTGATGCGTGAGGTATAGCATGAGCAGAACCGCTGTAATTGTTTCGATCATTCTGCTGATATTGGTTCCCGGATTCCTGGGAGCCTCCGAGACTACGAATCTCGACGAGATCAGGCAGTATTTTGAGCTGCGTGACACTATCAGCCTGGTTAATCTTGAAATGAAAAGGGCTTTGACGCCAGATTCCCGCTCGCCTCTGCTTACTGATCGCAGGGCCGAAGGCGATCTGTCGGCTGTGCTGAATTTTCTTGAAGAGCGCATCACTCAGTTTTCGTCTGTCAGTACGCCGCTCAAGTATCATTATGTCAAGAAGCTTGGCGGATTGTTTCATGAAACAAGGCAGTTGCATGCTTCGATTCTGGTAAAGCTGCGGGCGAACGCTCTTGCTTCAGCATCGGGCAGCACTATAGATCAGCCTGCATCATCAGAGGCGCTGGCAGAAGATTTCAAAACGCACCCAAGGCCCTATTTTCAGCCGATCGATCTGCGCTCACTGCTCAGCCCGGCTTTGAAGAACGCTAATAAGATGAAATTTCATTCTGGCGCTGAAGCTCCTGCTCCAGTTTCAGCTTCTGCTGAACAACCGCCAAAATCACCATTTCCTGCGAATATGCCGCAGAAAACTCCAGTTCTGGTCGACCCGGTAAGAATTGTCGCACCACCAGCCGAACAGCCGGCAATCACTGATAAACCAGATAAATCAGCTGTCGTTAAATCGCCGGTTCTGGTTCCGGTAGCTCCTGTGGCTGTTCAAATTCCTGAAAAACCTGTTCCTTCGACCGAAAAACCTGGAAAAGTGGCAATTTCACCTGCTGCCAGGCCGGTCGTTGCTTCGGCCGCCGTCGTGCCGACAGTTGTCATGCCTCCGGTTGCAAGCGCGCCCTTTCAAACGATTAAGCCGACACCTGTCGTGAATCTGCCAAAGCCAGAGCCCGAACTGGTTGCGTCGGTACCGCCGCTTATTGCGCCGCAGCCGACATTAGTGCCGGCCTCTGCTGCATCTGTCGTCTCTGCGGTTATCGAACCGGCTTCTGCCAGTATTGTTCCGTCATCTGGCGTTGCGTCTGAAGGCAAGGTAATGCGCCCGCTCGCGGTCATGATCGAAAATCATAACAAGTCGCGACCGCAGTCAGGCCTTGATCAGGCTGATCTGGTTTATGAAATGCCAGTCGAGGGCGGGATTACCAGGTTTATGGCGGTTTATACGCGATTGCCCGGTCTTCTCGGTCCGGTACGCAGCTGTCGTGAATATTTCATCGACCGCGCGCTCGAGGTCGATGCTCTGTATGTGCACTGCGGCAGCAGTCCCACCGGTTATGCCTATCTTTCGAAAAGCGGCATAAATTCTGTCGATGAGATCAAACACTCGAAACCTTTCTTTCGTGATAACTCGCGCAAGGCGCCCCACAACCTGTATGGCAAAGGTGCCGACATTCTCGATTACATGTCAGAAAAAATCAGCATGAAACTGCCGGCGGCGCCCAGACTGATCAATTATGGCGTGTATTCAGGGGCGCCGGCTGATGCTGGTGAATCAGTGAGAATCAGGTATCATGGCAATTACACACTCGACTTCAAATATGAGAACGGCGCCTACCAGCGCTATATGAACAATATACTGCACGTCGACCGCGAAACTCAGAAGCCTTTGCAGGCTTCTGCGGTGATAGTGCAGGTTGCCGCGATGCAGGTCGTCGACAAGGCTGGTCGCCAGGAGATTAGCTTTATTGGCAGTGGCAAAGCCTGGGTTCTGGAAAAAGGCAAAAAGACTGCAGTTACCTGGTCGAAGAAGAAACCGCGCGATCTGACCAGCTATAAAGACGCAGCTGGCCGCGAATACCTTTTCCAAAAAGGCCTGCCGGTATGGGTTCAGGTTGTTTCGCCTGCTCATAAGCTGACTTTTAACGGTGTTGAAGATACTACTCCGGTTGCCGGCGCCGAACCGGCTGCCAATGCCAGCGCAACGGTCAATACAGGAAAGCAGGGATGATATGACAAAATTCGGTGCAGTAGGCGTTTTCGGCCGGGCCAATGCCGGCAAGTCGACTCTGATCAACGGTCTCGTCGGCGAACGTGTTTCGATCGTGTCAAAACGGCCGCAGACCACACGCAAGCGGATTCTCGGCATTCTCACCGTTGATGAGTGCCAGCTGGTATTCTGCGATACCCCCGGGCTGCATGCGGTCAAAAATAAACTCGACGCTTACATGCATGAAGAGATTCTTTCGACGGTCAAGGGCCTGCAGTCTGGCATGTATCTGGTCGATCTGTCAGAACCAATGCCCGAAGACGACCAGAACTATCTGGCTCAGCTGAATCCAGAAAGTGGAGTGCCTCTGTTTCTGGTGCTGAACAAGGCCGACCTGGTAGATGAGGCAACGATCGCGAAGATACGCGAGCAGTATACCGGGTTTTACAAGTTCGACAGGATTTTTGTAACCTCGGCAGCAAAGGAGCGGGGGCTGAAAGAATTACTCGCAGCTATAATCGAAGTGACTCCTGAAGGGCCATTTGCTTTTGATGTTGACGATTATACGAGTCTTTCCGAACGTGAAATCGTCGAAGAGACTGTGCGCGAGGTCGCTTTGCAGAAATACTATCAGGAAGTTCCCCATTCAATCGCCGTTCAGGTCGAACAGTTCAAGGAACGCGACAATGGCAAGACCTTCGTTGAAGCGACTATTTATGTAGAAAAGGAAAGCCATAAAAAAATAATCGTCGGCAAAGGTGGCGATGGAATCAAGACTCTCGGGCAGATTGCGCGGCAGAGGTTGAACGAGCTTCTCGGACGTGATATTTTTTTACAGTTGTGGATAAAAGTTCGGGAGAACTGGCGGCGCGACGAACAATGGATCGAGAGACTGGGGTATCGCAAAAGCATCTGATCAGGCAATAAGCCTGTTTAAATAAAGGAATACAGGATGAATTCTATTTTAATGATTGTTATCGCGGTTGTCATTCTTTTGCTGGTTTTCGTCATGTTTTCGCTTGACGACCAGGAAGAAGACACCGGTTTTCTGAGCGAAGAGAAAGACTCAGCACCTGCAATCAAGAGCCAGACGGAGTCTGAATCGGTGGCGACAGCAGCTGAGCCCCCGGCTCCCGAACAGCCACAGGAGCCGCAGAAATCTGTGGAAAAGGCTCCGGTGCGGCAGATTCCCAGGCCGGCAGACGCTGAAACTATTCCTTTACTTGAAGTTGGCGGCGAAGAAGATCTGCGCCTGCGCATAATGCTCGACCAGAGGCTGGCGGCACCGGCTGATACCGAAGATCACGATGCAGTCGTGGCTGCAGTTCAGATAAGGTTTCCCGAAGAAGTTCTGGCTGACCGCGAAACCCTTTTAAAACTCATTCGACGTGCCGAAGCGGTTTTTGATAAGCAGTTTTCTTTTGATTATTCCTGCTTTGCCGGTTCACAGCTCGATCGGTTATGGGTTTTTGGCCGTGATGAAGGCCGTGACGATGCTTTGTTCGAAGCGCTGGTCGTTTCTTTCGAGGTGATTTCACGTTTCAAGCGAACTCTCGAAAGTGATTCGATTCTGCGCGAGAGTCGGGCCCGCGTGGCTGTGGGTCTGGCAATGGGCAAACTGGTCAGGATTGGTCGCGGCATGGTTGCCGAGCCCACCTGGGTTGGTAAACCGGCCTATCTCGCCGAGACTCTGGCTGAAGCAGCTCTTGACTTTTCGATTTATGTATCAGAAGACATTCACAAGGCAGCGTTGCCGTTGTTTGACTTTCGTGAATGGAAGCCGGTCAAACTGCGCTCGCCACTGCCGCCAATTCCAACTTATGAACTGGTTGGCTGGAACAAACCCGAAGAAATTGCTTCGTTCGCTTCGCACAAAGATGCAGCGGCCCGTCGCGCCGTAGCGGTTGCCTATCGCTATCTTGAGCTTGATTCAAAACTGCAGCCGCTGGTCGAACTGATCGGCGATGCTGACGAAAAGGTTGCGCTCGAGGCCCTCGAAACCGTCAAGGTAATCGGCAGCGAACATTCTCTTGGCCTTCTCAAACGCATCTTCCCGGAAACCCAGGACCCGGTTTTCCGCAGCGCCATCATCGACGCGTTCGCCAGTATCGGGCGTAACGAAGTTGTACCGGTCATTCTGGGCTCAAGTAAGGAAGCGAGCTGGAAAGTTCGTCTGTCTGCTGCCCGTGCCTTGCACAAACTTGCCGGAAATGATGCTTTGAAGCATCTTGAACACCTGCTCGATGATCCCGATGGGGCGGTGAAGGCTTGTGTGAACGGCGTCTTTTACCGGGCGACCGGCAAAAAGGAATATCTCGACGTGCTTACCGGTCTGATAACCGATCTTTCGAAACGTACGCGCAAAGCCGCTGCTGATGAACTGCTCGACGTCGAGTCGGATGTAACGCTCAGAACGGTAATCGCATCGTTCAGTGAGCAGGAATTTGAGCTGCAGAAGCATATTTTGCGGCGACTCGAATTCAGCCGAAGCAAAATTCTGTATCAATGTTTTCTTGCTATTTTCAAAAATTCTGGCGAAAAGATCAGACCTTTTATTGTTGAGGCCGTTCGCCGGGCCGGACTGGTGAATTAAATGGCTATAGATATACTCGTAGTGG
The DNA here is from genome assembly GCA_022704885.1 of Candidatus Rifleibacteriota bacterium. The sequence goes on from JAKJFO010000046.1 coordinate 21,573, forward strand.
ATGATGAGGAAATGATCCGCTGGACCCTCAAGGAGGCTCTTGAGAGCGAGGGTTACAATGTGCGGGCTTTTGAGAATGGTCGCGAGTTTCTCTCTTATTTCAATGAGCATGGCAGCGACATCATTCTGCTCGACGTGCGTCTGCCCGACAGCAACGGTCTTGACCTGCTGCTCGAGGTGACCCGTGTTGACCCTGACGCCATCGTCGTTATCATGACTGCTTATGGCGATGTCGAAACTGCCGTGAACGCTATGAAACGAGGTGCTTTTGACTATCTGGCCAAGCCGTACAGTCTTGAAGAGGTCAGCCTGCTGATCAACAAGATCGTTCAGGCCAACCTGCTCAAAAGCCAGCTGCATCACTATCAGGAAATGCTTGAAAGCAAGTTCTCGCGCATTCTCGGCGAGAACCAGAAAATGAAGCAGCTACGCGAGCACATCAGTATGGCGGCGCGCACTGATCGAACAACCGTTCTGATCAGAGGAGAATCAGGTACCGGCAAAGAACTGGTTGCCCGTCAGATCCACTTTCAGAGTGCCCGCGCCGACAAGCCGTTCATCGATGTTAACGCAGCGGCGGTAAGCAGTACCTTGCTCGAATCTGAACTCTTCGGTCACGAAAAAGGCGCCTTTACTGATGCCCAAAAGCAGAAAAAGGGGCTGTTCGAACTTGCCAATGGCGGCACCCTTTTTCTCGACGAAATTGGCGATCTCGACCCGTCGCTGCAGGTAAAGCTGCTGCGCGTTCTGCAGGAAAGAAAATTCAGGCGCGTCGGTGGCACGACCGACATTCACGTTGACGTACGAATCATTTCGGCTACCAATGCCGATCTCGAAAAGGCTATCGAAGACGGTCGTCTGC
>JAKJFO010000047.1 GCA_022704885.1 Candidatus Rifleibacteriota bacterium
GGTCGATCTGATGACAGTAGAATTTCCGGTCTTCAATCTTTACGATCACCGGCGTGTCCTCAACCTGCTGCGCGATATTCTTGCCTTCGCTGACTGGAAAACGGTAAAGGCCAATTACGAATCAGAGGTTCACAAGCGCAAAAACCGCCTGATCATCGACCGGATTCGCAGTCCTGGCGAAGATGATTTTGCCATGGACGGCGCCTACTGACACCCGCCTGCAGATTTGCCTGATTACGGGAACGATTACGATTACGCGCACAACTTTTTCTTGCGCTGAGCAGGCAGATACCCAGAGGACAGAGCCCCAACATTCAGCTGTTGTCAAATCAGCGTAATTGTTGAATGAAAGCAGGATATGCTGTACACTGAGCTGCGGCATGCAAATTCAACATGACCAGGCTGGGAGGGCTCTATGAAGTTCAGATCATGGCTGATGACAATATTGTTTTGTACTGGAGCGATCGCATTCGTTGCGGCGGGGCAACCAGAAGTTCTGCAGATGCGCAACGTCGCCGTGCAGGCAAAGGCGATCGAGCAACGTGCCGATCAAGATGAAACCATGGTGCAGATCGATTCTCTGCAGCTCGCCAATGCTTCGGAGAACCCCGACTTTGTACAGAACCCCGTGCGAACAGAAACGCCAGCCATCAAAACCGTCAAAACACTCGTACCTTATGAAGACCTGTACAAGGTTCTGCAGCAGGATATCGGCAAGTATTTCATTCTGCCGATCGAAGAATTCGAAAAGCTCAAACTGGCCAAGGAAGCCTGGCTGGCTTCTTCGACCAGGCCGGTTGCTGACCCGCCGCCGCTGAATTACCAGATCAACGAAGCATCGATCGACGGCCAGATTGAAGAAAACTTTGCCAGGCTCAACGTAGTTTTCAAGCTTGAAACCTTCACCGAAGCATGGCATGAAATTCCGCTGCTCTGGGGAAGCCTGGCCGTATCGTCGGTCAGACTCAACGACACCCTTACCACGCTCAAAACCTCATGGATAGACAAAAACAAACGCCAGGTGCAGTTCGGCAAGATCAGCCGGCAGAGCAATCTGATGAATATTTCGCCGGCCGCCATGGGTGGCAGCGACAGCCTCAGCCAGAACAACTGGAAAGACACGATGTTTTCTCTGCCGATCTTCGGCAAGGGCCTGCATGAGTGCCAGATTTCTTTTCTGGTGCCCGTTCAGAACATTGACGACCTTTTCACCCTGCAGTTCAACATGACCCGTATCCCGCTGACTTTCATGGAACTGCAGGCTAAAAATTTCATACTTTCGATCGACAGCAGCAGTTTTAGAGACTACAGCGTCATCGAACAGCCGCAGGCGAATGGCTGCCGCTTTATCGGCTGGCTTGGTGCCAACAGTGACATATCGATCAAATGGCGCCGCCGCATGCTACGGCCGGCAACCCCGGAACCCCAGGCCCCGCCGGAAGTGACGACGGATGAAAGCAATGCCGAGCCTGATGCAGACAAGCCGACGCCAGACACGGCAATCCCTGAGCGTATTGCCGTAACAGTCAAACCAGTTGTTTATGCACGTTCTAACACACTCGTCACGCTCGGCGACACGGCAATACATTCCTACAAGATCTTCGATTTCAAAATCAGCAAGGCACCGGTAACCCACTTTTATTTCAGCGTTCCATCGGGCGTCGAAATTGTTTCGGTTAACGCTGACCGGCAGATTACCCAGCGCATGCTGCTGGAAGGCGGCCAGAAAAGGCTGCAGATAGAGTTTCAGGCCGGCCGCGAAGACAACTGCCAGATCGAAATCGCCTATGAATCGGCAGTTAACCTGACCAGCTCGACTATCGGCATCCCCGAAGTCTCACCTTTGCATGTCGAACGCGAACTCGGCACTATTGCGATAGAAGCGCTCACCTCGATCGAAGTACAGCCGGGAAATGACGACAAGAACCCACTGTTTAAAGGCGTTTTCCCAATCGACCCTCTGGAAACACCGGCGTCAATCAAGGCACGGGCAACCATGCCTCTGTTGCTGGCCTATCGCCACAACACCAGCCCGACCGGCATCATGCTGGCGGTCAAGCGCTACCTCGACGTTCCGCAGCAGTCGGTTGTCGCCGACAGTCTTGAAGTCAAAACCACCTTCACCACCAACAAGACGAGCAATTCGCTGATCAGCCTCAACATCCGCAACAACAACAAGCAGTATCTGCAGCTGCAGCTGGCTTCAGGCACCGAGATCACCTCAGCCTTCCGCGGCGGGCAGGCGGTCAAGCTGGTCGCCGGCAAAAGCGACGGCAAGGTTCAGGTTCCGCTTGAGATGAGCCAGATCGTCGGCGAAACCGTCGAACAGAACCTGCAGATTCTTCTTAAAAACCCGGTCAGCGAAATAAACTGGCGCGGCGAACTGGAATTCACCCCACCCCTGGTCGACATTCCGATTTCGCGCTTCTCGTGGTATATCTACGCCCCCGAAAACTACCATCTCTACAATTTCGCCGGCACCGTAAAAGAGTCGAGACCGCGCAAAGATCCATTTTTCTTCAGGGGCTTCATGGTTCTGCTCAAGGCAGCCTGGAATTTCTGCACCAGCCCCGACATGCTTTTCACGGTCGGCTTTTTCGTCATACTGATTATGCTTGTCGTTGCGAGAAAGCTGCTGTTCGTTATTCTCAAGGCCATCTGGGATTTCATCTGTTCGATTTTCTCGCTTCTTTTTTCGGGAAAAGGCTTCCGACTGGCAGAACTGATGATAGTTGTCGCGATAATCGGAGTGCTGGCGGCAATTGCGACACCCAATTTCCGCAAGGCACGCTCATCAGCACGCGACAAGGCCTGTATGGCCAACATACGAGTGCTTAGCGGCGCAGTCGAGATGTATAACATGGATAATCCGGGCATGATGCATCAACTCGACATGGATGCATTGCTCAAGGGCAAATATCTGAAGAGCAAGATCATTGGGGCCGAATCGGATTGCCGCTATCTTGCCATCGGTGACCTCAGCGAAGGCGGCGAAATTTACTGCCAGCTGCACGGTAATATCGACCGGCGCACTCCTGAAGAACTGCGGGGCGACATGCGTTACGCCGTGTCAGCTCAACGTGACGAAAGCTTTATGGCCAAAAACGAGATGGCCATGGAACAGCAGCGGGCCATGCCTGAAGGAAAAATGAGCGTTGCGCCATCACAAGCTCAGCAGCCCGGATTCGGCACTACCCGCGCCCGCGGCATGTTACCGATCAGCAGCAAATTCGTCATGACCAAAAACTTCTACATGCTCGAACGCGACCTCGTCATCTGCGACATTGCCAGCAGTGGCGCGCTTCTGACCAATTCGACCAGCCCGACAGTAAAGGTCAATTACCTGCACAATTCAGTTGTCCGCTCAGCTGAGATCATCGCTTTTGTCATGGCGCTGTTCAGCGGTCTGTATTTTGTATCCGGAGCTTTTCTCAAATATCCCGGCAAAATAACCTTTGCCGGGCTGATCATCGTTTTGTTATCGATCATCGACTTCAAAATCGGCAGCATCGGAGACAGCGCCAATGCCGGTCTCTGGCTTGCGCTTGGCGGCGCCGTCATCTGGAAATTTTTCTGGATTCTCAGCAAACTCGAAGTTTTCAAATTCAACGAACCCGATCAGTTTCCGCCCCCTGCGCCGCCGAAGACCGGCCGCAAGGACAACGACGGCATGAATGCCGGCGATGTGTTCGGGATCGGATCGAACTCCGGACGAGCCGGTGTAAAAATTCTTCTGCTGACGCTGCTTCTGTTGCTGGCTTTCTCTGTGACGCTGCCACTTTTTGCACAGGAAACCCGTGAAGTCAGAATCATGGCTCCATTCAAAGATCTGTCGAGCATCATGCCGGCAAATGAACGCGTGGTTATCATTCCGGAGAGTGATTATCGATATCTGACTGACGTCAAAGAAGTCGAAAAAACGCTGCCTGTGGCGCCACAAAGCTACCGTTTCGGTTCAGTCGCCTATCGTGGTCATATCGAAGAGCGCGGCGCGCGCTTCGTAGCCGAATACCGCATCGAACTGTTCAACCCGGAATGGAAAAGGATCGAGTTGCTGTCACCGGAAGTGGTGCCTTCAAAGGCTTCACTCAATGGTGCATCTCTTGCTTTGACGCTCATGGAATCATACGGCCGGACAGCTTACGGTTTCATGACCAATGCTACCGGCAGCATAAATGTCAATGTCGAGTTCTTCGTTCCCATGGATTCAAGCGAATACCGCCATACCCGACGTTTTACGCTGCCGACTCTACCTGTCTGTATCGCGACACTTCAGCTCGATGTCGATGAAAAGGACTGTGAAGCCTGGATCGACCCTGGCGTGCTTGGCAGTGCCGAGCGGACTGAGGGAAAATCTGTCTTCAAAGCCATTCTGCCCCCAACGGCTGCGGTCAATGTCGAGATCTATCGAACCATGGCGGCCCCGGTTGCTGTAGTCGAGCCTGAAAAAACCGAAGAAACCGAACCAGAAAAGCCGGTAGTAATCGAAGAAAAGACCAGACTGACTGTGAATCATATCGGTCAGCTCTATTTCAGGGAAGGCTTCGTCAGCGGCACCAGTGTTTTCGACGTTGACATCAAGGGCGGCAGTGGTATTGCAAGCCTCAGTTTCGTATTGCCTGAGCGCATCCGCATACAGAAAATCGACAACCGTCTCATCGATGACTGGAAAGTAAAGGAAGAGGGCCAGTTGCGCTGGCTCGATGTCGTTTTCAAATCGCAGATCAGAGGCAAGACGCAGCTGACGATCGAATATGAAGAAGACATCCAGAATCTCAAGGATGAAAACTACGAAGTCGGCGAGATTTATATCGCTGACGCCGAAAGGACTTCCGGCATCATCGGAATCGGCTGTCTGCAGACCCTGGAGTTACTTGTCCAGAAAACTCCGAAAGGTTTTGACACCATCAATGCAGCAGAATTTCTTAACAACTGGCGACTTGAACGGCCTGAAAAAACGCCATATGCCTTCAGATTCGTCAGATATCCGGGCGGTCAGGCCGAAGCAGGTGCTCCACCTGCCAGCATCACCAGCACCCTGCCAGAACATGTGCTGGCCCGCCATGGCAACGAACTGACCATAACCATCACAAGGCCCGAAGACATCAGTCAGCAGACGGCGACCATCGACCGGGCTGAAGCGATGACACTTCTCAACGAAGATGGTTACATGATCACCCGCGTCGTTTACGAAGTGCGCAACAATTCACAGCAGTTTCTCAAGGTTCGACTGCCCAAGCTGGAAGGTTACGAAACTGAGCTGTGGAGCACTCAGGTAGCAGGGCTGGCGGTTCGCGCCGGATTCGACAAAGACTACGGCGTCTATAATCTGCCGATAATCAGTTCGCAGTCTGAACGTGGCGAATCAAGGGCATTTCCGGTAGAACTGGTTTATACGATCAAACTCGGCCAGCAGCTGCAGGCATTCAATCCGATCAAGATGGAACTGCCGGCGGCGCATCTGCCGATCAGCGAACTGAGCTGGGTTCTTTACCTGCCGGAAGGCTATGAACTGATGCGCGAAGTCGGCAATCTCGACCGCAGCGTCAAGGTTTCCGAACTGAAATTTCTCGACAAACCCGGTTACTTTTCGAGCGTTTCGAGTGCAGTCAACCTGCAGATGCGCCAGAAGAGCAGCTCACAGCAGGTTCAGTTGCAGAGTCAGCGATCTTCAGACAAGATCTACGGCCTGGCCGGCATGCTGCCGGTCAAGTTCAAGATACCGACAACGCAGTGGTCGATCCACTTCACCATGCTGCAGATCGAACCCGACAGCAAACCGCCGTTCATCGACGGCATGCTGGTCAATCCGCGCAAGGGCAAGGGCTTTGCCTTTCAGATAATCATGATTCTCGCCGGCCTGCTGGCGGCGCTTGGCCTGGTCAGACTCTTCACTTCGAGTCGTCGATACCTCTGGTTCCTGATGCTGGCTGTGCTTGGCATAATGCTGACCATCTCGATCTATCTCAAGCTGTATCAGGCCGATCATTTCTTCCAGATGGGACTTTCGGCAGCGATGATAAGCTGGCTGCTGTTCAAATTCTTTGCCTGGCGACCGGCTGGCGACGAGAAAGGAGTCTGAATTGAATCTCGAAACTCCTTTGCCAACTCCGGCAGCAAAAGACTCAGGGGCTGAACTCAAAGGCATGCAGGGAATGATACTGCCATTCATTCTGCTCGGATTTGCGCTGTATTTCTGGCATTCAACCCTGCTGCTGCCAATCAAGTATCTGACCGTGTTCTTTCATGAGCTTTCGCATGCCCTGGCAGCAGTTTTGACCGGCGGTTCGGTTGTGCATATCGAATTAAATTCTAATCAGGGCGGACTGGCCTACACCAGCGGCGGCATCCGTTTTATCATTACCAGCGCAGGCTATCTCGGAAGTCTGATCTGGGGAAGCGCGATCCTGCTGGCGGCGGCAAAAACGCGATATGACCAGCATATAACTGCCGGACTCGGCATTCTGCTGCTGCTGGTTACAGCCATCTGGGTGCGTAATCTGGAAGGCATCGTCATCTGCGCGCTGACCGGCTTCGGACTGCTCGGCATCGCGGCTTATTCCAGCGAAAAGGTCTGCGACCAGTTCCTGAAGTTTCTCGGGCTGACCTCCTGCTTTTATGTATTGTTCGATATCAAAGACGACCTTATCGACCGCTCGATAAGAGGCTCAGACGCTTATAAAATAGCGGAAATGCTTTATATGCCGGACTGGCTGGTGGGTCTTGTCTGGCTGGTAATTGCGGGTATAATAACCTGGAAGGTTCTTTCCTGGAGTATCGAAGATTAAAGGGGATTATTATGAGTCTGAATCTTGAACAACTTCTGATGCTGCGTGAGCTGCATAAAGATCTCGACGACCTGATCGAAGACCTGCAGCTGCATCATGCCAACCTTGAAACTGCGCTTGGTAAAATTTATCTGTTTCTCAACGAAAGATTGAAGGTTGAAACTTTTTACGTTGAAACGCAGGATGAGAGCCTGAATCATCGCGTTTTCTGTTACGGGCGCGGCAACAATGAAATCAAGCGCAATACGCCGCAGCTGCTCAAAATCGACCGGCCGGCGACCTTCACGACACCCGGCCTGTTCTGGGCTGTGCAGCCAATCGAGATGAGTGACACCATCATCGGCGCAATCGGACTGGCATTCGATGCTGATTCAGCGCCAGACAAGGCAATCGCCTCCGAGATACTGCACACAGTCAGCGAACTGCTCGACAATTATTTCTTCGGAATTCACACCAACCGCCTCAAACACAGCCTGATCATGGGCATTCAGTCGGCGCTCAAGAGTCATTCTATCGTCGATTCGATCGATGGTGCAGTGTATGTGCTGAAAAAGGAAATACCTTTCAGAAAGATGATTCTGCTCTATTCAGACCACGAGCTGACCGGGCACAGCCGCGTCAACTATCTGGTTTACGAAGATTACGAACGCGTCTACGATTCGAGTGACAAAAGACACGAGGGTCTCGATGAGTTCGTCAAGGATACCGACGGCTGTTTGAGTGCCAATACCGATGAACTCAAAAGAGTTCTCGGCGATGCCGACCTCATGGTCTCTTACCTGCTCGACGGCCTCATCGATGAAGATCTGATCGGCAAGGTCATTTTCGTTCCGAATGAAGGTGCTTCATTTTCGATTTTCTGCCGCGAAATCATTCAGGTTTTCACCGAGACGCTGAGACAGCGCCTGGTAGACTTTAACCGCGAGCGCAACACTCTGCGCAAATTCTTTTCTGATAAGGTAATCGAAAAACTCATCGCTGAACCAGGTTACGAAAAGCTTTATCTACAGCCGCGAGACACCGAAATTGGTATTATCTTCGCCGACATATCAGGCTTCACAAAAATCAGTGAGAAAATCCTGGTTTCGCCGGAACGTATCACCAGACTCGTCGATCACTGGTCGAATGAGATTGTTACCAGGGTGTTTCCGCTCGGAGCCTGCCTGGATAAACTGGTCGGCGACTGCATAATTCTGCTGTTCGGGCCGCCGTTCTATCAGGACACGCCCGAACAGATTGCAAAGACTGTCATAAAAGCAGCCGAAATAGTGGTTCAGGTTACCCGTGAAGTCTTCAATCTGCCTGAATTCGAAGACATCAGAAAATACCCGGATTACAGTAAATTCGGGGTTGCCATCGGCGCCAACTTCTGCCCGGCAGTAGTCGGTCTGATCGGGCCAAACGACGATCTGACAGCGTTCAGTTCGGGCATGAATATCACCGCGCGCTTGCAGGGGCTGGCCAAGGCCGATCAGATACTGGTCACCGAACGCATGCATGAACTGCTGAGTCCGATGAACATGTGGAAGCTTGATGGTCCGCATTCAATGCCGGTCAAGAACGTCGAGAAGCCGCTGGTTTACTACCAGATCAGCAGTCTCGAGAACGCTGCTGAAGCGGGCAGGAAATAGGATCGACGGGCTGTTTCTGACGACGTATTATTCATAGTGCGCAGGCGTTACTGCCTGTGCACTATGGTTTAGGCAGGTTTATTGCAGTCATGCGGCGATTACGAGCACGATTACGAGCACGAGCAGGCAAGGCTACGGGGTAACTTGAAACAGGGTTGTAGTGTGAAAACTGAAAAAAAAGAAACAGGCTGGTGGGTTTATATCATCGAGTGTGCCGATGCGAGTCTGTACACCGGGATCACCAACGACCTGGAGCAGCGACTGGCGAAACACAATGCCGGCACAGCTTCGCGCTACACCCGTGCACGCACTCCGGTGCGGCTGGTTTATCGCGAGGCGCATCCCGACCGTTCAAGTGCGAGCCGGCGCGAGAACGAGGTCAAGCGGCTGACCCGTGAAGAAAAGCTGACGTTGATCAGTGGCGGTCGTCGATGATGGGTTTGAGTTTGCCGGTGCGTTCGTTGCGCGGGATCTGACCAGGTTTGAACCATTCGATGCTGATTGTCATCCAGTTGTCTTTGAGCGACTCAGCGATTTTGTAGCTGCCTTTTTTGAGGGCCGCGACGATTTTATCGTCGGGCAGGGGCTGTTCGGCTTCGAGGCGCAGCAGCAGGTGGTCTTTACCGGCAACGTTGCGCGCAACGACCTGGAAAGACTGGCTCACCGGCAAACCTTGGAGCCCGGCGGCAACATCGACGGGCATGAGGTTGATACCACCGATAACAAGCAGATCATCGCAGCGACCGAGAAGTTCGAACGAGCGGCCGGAGAAGCCGCAACGACAGGTCGTTGCGGCCTGCCACCGGCCGAGGTCACCGGTACGATAGCGCACCACCGGCATCAGCACGCGCGTCAGGTTGGTAACGACCAGTTCGCCGGCGGCAGTCGGGTCAGCCTGCGGCTGGCCCGTCTCCGGCTCCAGAATCTCGACGTAGCTGTGGTCATCACATACATGATGTACCGACCCATCGAGATACTGACACTGCCAGCCCACCGGGCCAGTATCGACACAGGCGTAGCCGGCCGACCTGATCAGCTCGGCTCCGACCGCCTTCTGCAAAAACTCGCGTGTTTGTGGCCGCAGATGCTCGCCGGCATACAGAATCTTCTCGATCTTTATCGAAAGTTTACGCTTTGCAATTTCTTCGGCAAGGTTGATGATGATCGACGGCAGGCCGACCACGGCATTAACATTGAACAATCTGATGTATTTAAGAATATTTTCGATATCTGAGCCGCCACCGATCGGCAGCTGCAGACAACCGATATTTTCGAGCGCGCGGCCCGAAACATTGAAACTTGTCCACAGGTTGCCGGCAATAAACAGATTCGCCACACGATCTTCGCGGCTGATGCCAGCGTTCTTGAAAATTTCGGCAAGCAGATCGGTAGACAACCTGTATTCATCGTTCGAGTAAAGTGTAAACTTCGGCTCTCCGGTGGTTCCGCCCGAAGCATAGACATAGGCATCGATCATCGGCCCGGTAAGAATGTCTGACGAAGCCGGCGGCGAATGTTTGTAAAAAGTCGCCCGGTCAAGCAGCGGCAGGCGCATAAAATGTTCGAAGCCGCAGCCCCCGGCCTTGTCAAGAATTCCACGATAATAAGGTGCCGCGTAAATCTGTGACAGCAGGTGCTCCACCCGGCTTTCCGGTGTCGCGCGATATTCGGTGCCGACCCACTCGACCAGCTGTCTGAGCAGAAAGGTGCCGTCATGCGGTGCGCCATCGTGCCCTTCGCTCATGCCGCCGATTTCGGTAATTCTCTTGGCGCCGAGCTCAAAAAAGCTTTCGCCAAGCTGCTGCGCAGTTTCGGGCGTACAATACAACCCGACCGTCTGCAGATAGGCTGACAACGGTCTAACCTGCTCGATCAGCTGCTCGCAGGTCTTCACCGTTTTAAAAAACAGGGTGCGGTTGAGACACGAAACCTTGAACACCGGGTCTTCTTCAAGTATCAGTGAAAAGCTGAACTCTTCGGGGCACATCAGGCGCCCCTCGCCGCGCGCCTGCATCATGCGCGCAATTTCGCGCACTTTGCGAATCTCGACCTTCTCGTCAAAACTCAGACTGCCAACTGGCAGCTCTTCTGAAAGCGAAACCATTTCGTCATACAACGCTTCCATCAAAGCGTGAGTCTGTGCGGTGGCGCCCACCACATAAACGACATGCGGCGACGAGCAGGCCTGTTGATCCCAGAGCGACAGATCTTTGGCGAGACCCTGTACCAGATACGGCGAGATCTCCTTTTTGATACGCGAACCCTCGACCACGGCCAGCGAATAACGCGGTCCGTTTTCGATGAGCTTCGTCGAAGCGCCGATACGCGCCTTAACCGAAAGCAGCGCATCGTGCCCGCCCCAGAAGATAACCGTCAGCGGCGCGTTCAACAATGGCGTTTCGATCGCCTCGTCGCCGCCCTTCCAGAGCACTGCTGCCTGGTTCGGCCAGATGATGCCGGCCGGGTCATGTTCTTTGATGCTTTCGATGAACAGCCCCGGAAAAACCGTATCGACACGGCTCATCTTAAGAATATTGACGTTTTTAGTGATAATGCCGCTGATCAGACTGTCAACCGCACCAACAAACACATTACCAGCAGTCAAATGCAGCAGCACCCCGCGCGGCAGCGCATGCAGGCGGTAATCGAGATGCGGCCTCTCCTGACCGGCATCGAGCACCGACAGATTGCCGAATTCGCCTTTCAACCTCTTTTCGAGATTTTCGCGGCGACAGATGGCACTGATCGCATTGAAACCCTGCTCGATCATCTGCGCGCTGAAGCTGGTCAGCTCAGGCAAAATCTTTTCGGCCTGGCGACGCAGGTGATAATCAGGGTCTGCCCATGCACGCGAGACATCGTCGAGCACGTCGAGAATACACTCTATGTCGGGGTGAGCTGCGACTGCAGCCCGTTCGCGGGCTTCTTCGAGCAACTCTACGGCAGTCTCGGCATTGAGCCAGTTTTGTTCGCGTTGTTGTCCAAATATGTATAATTTCTGCTTTTTCATTAATGCACCATCACTTGAGAAGGTCGAGCGCTGTCATGGCGCAGCCTTTATGCTTGTTGAGCCCGGCCCGGCCAACGATTCTGAAAGTCTTGCCTGGCCGGCCACAGGGGCAATTACCCTCGATAATCGCCCGGTCGGTCGTCAGCAGAGAAATCGACGGATAGCTCGACAGATAGGGCGTCATCAGATACAGCAGCCCTTCTTTGCCATCGCCAACCGGCTTGAAGGTTTCGGGATCGACGGTGAGCGCACGTGCATAAATCGGCACGTGCAGTCGCCCGGCTTCGCAATCGACGTAAGGAATTCCATGCTCGACCATGCCGAACAAGTCGCGCAGATTCTCGCGGGGCATTCCCAGGACTCTTTCGACGCGATCCTTGAAAAAGTCTTTGCTGACTTCCTGGTCTTTGTGCATCTTCCAGCCACCGCCGGTGATGATGTAAGAATCTTTGCCAAGATCGAGAGTGATACCGGCTTCTTCGAGGCGGTTGCAGACCTGCCAGAGATAGGCCGGAAAGCCGAGTATGCGCACCGGTTCAGGTCTTTTGCCGAATGCGATGAGCTTTTTTACCGTAGAATCGAGATCAAACTCGAAATCACCGATCGACTCTTTCCATTTAATCGCGTAATAAACCGAACGCTTGCCGGTCAGACCGGTCAGCCCCTTGTCGGAAAAGGCTGTGCCGACGTTGCCAGCTACTTTCGGGTCGTAAGTGAAACAGAGATAGTTGACCTTCTGCTGATGGTTAACCATACCCAGCGAATCGAAAATATTATTGAGTATCTTCATGATGCGGCGATATGAGCGGTGATCGAGAATGATCGCACTCTTGCGGCCGCCAGTGCCTGAAGATGTCAATTCTATCTTTACCTGACTTTCGGGCACCGAAGCCAGTCGGAACTCTTTGAAAATCGTCACCAGCAGCGGCGGAATCTCTTCCGGTGCATAATCGCGGGTAAAATCGGTCAGTCCGCACACTTCGAGAAAAGCGCGATAATCGGGGCAGCGCGCGGCGTGCCAGCGCAGCGCCTCGTTCATCGCCTGATCGAAAAGCCGGTCGTTTTCGCGGCTGTGCGCAAAGGCGCGGTTAATATCAAACAGCTGACCACAACGCTCAAAAGGTTTAGCCTCAGCCAATTCTCCACTCCTCGTCAAAATCTGGCTGGCAGCGTACCAGCAAGTTATACCAGCATTTCATGAAAGCATCTAAAAAACGTCGATTGTTATCGACCAGGTGAAGATCCATAAAATCAAGATGTTCGAAAGAGCGCGAAAACACGAAAAAATCCTCACGATAACCGTTTTCGTTCATGCGCATGGCCGGAAAATAGGCGCACGGCAGAAACTTGGCGTCGAGCGCGATTCTTTGCATTTCAGGCTTGAAGGCGTTGACCAGCATTTCGATATAGCGCATGCCTGACTTCGCAGCTGCTTCGCAAAACCACATCAACGCGTTTCGCACATCACTGCCGACGTAGCGATAGCCGACGATTACACCGTTGCCATCGACGCGGTTAAGGTTAACGAATACGTCGGTACTGCCGTCTTTCGAGCTGTACAGCATGTTCGGCTCGGTGAACGGAAAAAACACCTTCTGCATCAGGTCTTTGTCCTGGTAATAGTCGAACTTGCGCGAAACTTCAGCTTCATCTTCGTTGAGCTCGAATTCAAGCATCGGGCCCATCTTGCGCGGGTCCTGCTCGTCGAGAATAATTGTTTCAGGCTCTTCCAGATTCAGTTCCTGCTGTGCTATCTGGTAAAACTCCTGTAGTTCAGGCAGCAGCGGCGGAGCCTTTCGGCGATAACCCAGGCAGTTCTGACTGAAATAAACTTCGAGCCCGTGCGTCTCAAATGACTCGATCTTGCGCACATTCGGAAATATGCCGAGCGAAATGAAGCCCATGTGCTCGAGTATCACCTGCGGAGCAAAGCTGACTGTGCGGGTAGTAGCATAAATGACGTCGCAGACGCGGGTCTTCTCGGTCAACAGCTTCAGTCCATGCCTGGTCATTGTGCGCATCAGGTCGAGACCACGAAACTCATTCAAAACAGCGGCAGCATAGACTTTGCCGATCTTGTTCACCGGGTCGACCGTAAAAATGACAGAGCCGACCAGACGCCCCGCTATCTTGGCCAGAATCCAGAGATAGCCAGAGTCTTCGACCTTGCGTGCAATAATGGCAGGGTCAGAGACTTCGGGCAACGGGTATTTTCCTTTATACACAGCTACATAGTGATCTATGATCGCCTGCGTGTCCTCCCGAGTTGCGTTAACAAAATCTACAACCCTGTTATCCTGCAGTTTAAGCTGCATCTGTCGTCCTTTCACACTTCAGAAAAGTGATCTCAGAAACGCCAGTATAACTGCAGATGCCGCCCAAGTCAATAGTCGCCGCCACTTCCGATGGTCTCAACAACCTGCTGATCAACCCTCATCCAAAATGACTCACTCTCACAGACTCATTATCAATAGAGCGCCTTAATTGAACTCATTCCGACAGGCCATGCAAACAAAGAATCTGTACACAGCTTTTCGGCGCGATTATCGCTTAATCCGGGTTTACTTGTTCTGAAATTTTCTGATGAGCCACAGTTGCTCAGATTTCTCGCCATGACACCCGAAAACTACGACCAGAAGTTCAGCTCTACCAGCGTTGACTAAGAATTTCGGCGGTGCTAGCCTGAAACCTGCAATTGTATAGAGATAGCACCTGCCGATTCTCAAGGAACCGACAGGAAGAGGCGATTGAGGTTCATTCAAGGAGTTAATCATGCGAAAGTTATTGCTGGTTTTGTGCTTTCTTTCTTTTTCCTGTCTGCTGCAGGCACAGGGTATCGACCCCGCTTATATCGAAACATTCGGGCGCGGCGTCATACTGGCCTCTAACAAAGGCTTTCCCGCTTACACCAAATATGACCCGGCTCAGATTAAGTTCAAAGATGGCAAAAGCTTTATCAAGCCTTCTGAGGGTATATCTCTCGACTTTCGTGTTATAACCCCGGCTGATGGCAATGTCGGAAGTCTTTTCACAAAACTAAGAACAGAACAACCAGAAAATGCCAAACACAGTGATGGCGAAAATCTTGTTTTCTGGGATTTCTGGGTCTCGCACGATTCCAGCGGCAAGCAGATGTTCAGCGCCGACAAGCCATGGCCAACCAGCACGAAAGATATCCCAAAATGGAACAAACAGGCATACACTTGGTTAGGTTATCCAGACGACCCGACAACTTCAGGAGCCACATGGGACCAGATCAGCTCAGAGTTTTCTGATTGGCTGCGAAACGCCAAACCGGGCTGGAAAATCTGGGTCAGCGTCTCTTACGGCTTCAAATACCAGTCGAATGCCGGCGCCGTCGAAAACAAGTGGAACCCCGATAAAAAGAAATTCGAACAGGTAGTATCTACCGGCGTTCTCGGCTTCGCCAAATCAGAACCAATAGTCGCCGGAACCATCGAAATTGAATAACAACCGATCTAGTCCTCTGTCACATTTGAATGTGTGCTTAAAAACTGTCATTGCGAGGAGCGTAGCGACGAAGCAATCTCTTTGACAATGGGATTGCTTCGTCGGGCTGAAGCCCTTCTCGCAATGACGGCAAGGTACAAACTCAATTTTGCCAAAGCGCTGGTCGCAGAAAATAAAATTATCCAGGGAGTAATCATGAAAAGATCGCTATTGAATTGTCTGTTTTGTTGCTTAGCATTTATGCTGGCGATTTCGCCGGCGCTGCTTGCAGAAGGCCTGCAGGCTGTGATCAAGACAACCACCGGAAACACTATCACTGTAACCTCGATCGCACCTGACGGTCGCATCGAGTTTACACCAGAGGGCGGCAAAAAGGTTCAGATTCTGTTCAAAGATATTGCCAGCATCGAATCGAATTCAGAGACACGCGAATCTACTGTCACAACGCATGACGGCAAAGTTCAGAAAATGCTGCGCGCCAATATATTTGCCGGTTACAGTGCGTATCTTACTTTCACCGGAACCGACCAGAATGGCGAAGACGCCAACGGTACCATCACCGGCTCTGACATCGTTTCGATGGTATTCAGCAAAGCAGCGGCCGCGCCAGCCCAGCCAGAACCACAGACAACCGGCAGCGACGAAGCTGAACCGGCGAAGACTGCCGGCACTCCGGCGACTGACCCGACTGTCAGGCCCAAAACACCTTCCAAACGTCTGCCAACCAATAATCTTGACTACTGCTACGATCAGATTGCAGAATTCAACAAAAACATCGATGCGATTATCGATAAGTACAACAAACTCAAATCTGAAAACAAACTGTATGAGGCATGTAAAGCCAGAGGTGGCGTAGATTCCTTTTACCTGCTGGCCGCGCAGATCGAAGTTCAGTTTCAGTTCGGCAGCATAATAGAATACTATTACGGAGCCCTTCTCGATGGCTGGGAGACTACAGATCCCGACATAACACCGCTGCATGCGGGAATTGGCAATGCAATTAAAAAAGCTGCACAGGTAGAATACTGGACCTGTGCCGACCCGGCCGAAAAGCTTGGTGCTGCCAGACCCGAATTCTTCAAGAACTGGGATAAAATTCGCCTGGATGCCTTTGAAGCCATGGTTCTGACGACAAAGATGAACAACGCACAGCAGGGCCAGGAGCTGATGGAAACTGCCAAAAGCCGCGTGGCCAGTGCCGAGAAGTATTTCGCCGATGAGGGCGCTCAGCCGCACCCGGCATTGCTTCGCCTCAAAGCGGAAGTAGAGAGACTCGAAGGCGAATGCAAAGAAGGCTTTGCCGCGGCCGGCAACGCCAAAGATGCCGCTTACGCAGCCTGGGAAGCTCTGCGTGCTGAAAAGCAGAGACTCAACGATGTCATGTACAAGATCGAGAACGGCCGGATTCATCCCAACAACTTTGCAAGTTTTATCGAAGAACTCGAAAAGTTCGAGAAAACCGATTCAGCTGTGATGAAAGAAAAGGTCGAAATGCTCGGCAAAACCTGCAGCAACGATACTCAAAATCTTGAAGCTGCCATGGAGGCGCTTCTCGGTAAAAATCCGTCAGGCTGGGACTGGAGCGCTGAAGTCAAGTATTTCGAAAAAATCCTCAAGGCAATACCAGAACTGCGCAAAACCATTGGCGAAGATATTGCCGCCGACGCCAAACAGCAACTTGGCTTTATGAGCAGCTTTGCTGAAGCCATTCGTGCCCAGAAATTCGCTGAGCTGAAAGATTACGTTAAGCTCGGCCTGCGCTACGATCCTCACAATACCGATCTTATCGATCTCACCGGCAAGGTCGAAGAATCGGCTGCCGGCGATGCCGCAGCTATTGAGAAACAGATCGCCGAGCGCCAGTGGCCTGGCGACCATAAGGGCTTCTCCGGCCCCGGCACCCCGGCCGAACTCAATCAGGCCGCCCTCGATTACTTCAACTCAACCTGCAAACCCACCGAAAAAGCGCTCAAAGCCTGCATCGTCGAGTCCGACTGGTATTGCTTCAAGCGCAATATCTTCGGCCAGCCGATTCAGTGGGCGCTGACCTTCTGGGTGGCAGTCGATGTCGAAGGCGAAACCAATGATGATATAGTCTATGCCTGGAGCATCTCGTTTCTGACCGAAGAAAACGTCGGAGTTGAAAAGGCTCCTCCGTTCAAATGGGCTGCCTTCAACTTCAAACAGAAAATGAAACGCGCCAACGTACCCGGCCTCAAATAATCTCTCACGCCAGCAAAGAGGGCAGCTTCACACTGAAGCCTGCCCTCTTTTTTACTGACAAAGCCGTGAAGTCTTAACAAAAAATTGCAGTGAGAGATGAAGTCGTTTATAATTGCCGCAATTTACACAGTTGTGCGCGGGAGGCCAGTATGAATCAGGAGAGTCAGGTTGTCGACGACGGCATCATTGCAGAAGGAGTAAAACTGCCGCTTGGCAAAGCGCTCATACTTGGTCTGCAGCACGCGTTCACCATGTTCGGCGCGACAGTACTGGTGCCGCTGATCACTGGTCTTGACGTCTCGGTAGCACTGTTCATGGCCGGTGTTGGCACACTGGTTTTTCATCTGATCACCGGCGGTCGAGTGCCGGTTTTTCTCGGCTCATCCTTCGCCTTTATCGCACCGCTGGCGGCTGTAACCGGCGCTTTCGGCAGCGAGGCCTTCAAACCCGAAATGATGCCTTATGCTCTTGGCGGCTGCTTCGTCGCCGGCTTGACCTATCTGGTTCTCGCAGCCCTGGTCTATGCTTACGGCTATCAGAAAGTCGTGTCTTTCTTTCCGCCGGTCGTGACCGGCCCGATCATCATGGTCATCGGCCTGAAGCTGGCGCCAGTTGCCATCAACATGGCCAGCACCGGCTGGCTGCTTGCTGTAATCAGTTTCACTATCGTGACCTGCGTCAGCATTTTCGCCCGCGGCTTTCTCAAGGTATTGCCGGTTCTCTGCGGCCTTATTGGCGGTTATCTGGCAGCAATTTTGATGGGCAAAGTTGATTTCAGCCATATAATCAGCAGCGGCTGGATGGCCTGCCCGGGCTTTATCATGGCAAAATTCGACCCGCAGATCATCATGCTGGTTGCGCCCGTTGCCATTGCAACAATGGTCGAACACATCGGCGACGTGCTTGCCATAAGCGAAACGGTAAAGAAGCGCTTTATCGAAGAACCTGGCCTGCACCGCACCCTGATCGGCGATGGCATCGCCACCGCCCTTTCGTCACTTTTCGGCGGCCCGCCCAATACCACCTATTCAGAAAACACCGGAGTTATCGCACTGACCAAAGTACACAACCCGCTGGTCATGAGAATAGCGGCGCTCTTTGCCATTCTCATGGGCATAGTTCCGAAGCTTGGCTGTATAATTTCTACCATTCCATCAGCAGTTGTCGGCGGCATTTCGATCATACTCTTCGGCATGATCGCAGCTATCGGCGCGCGCAGCCTGATCGAAAACCACATCGATCTCAGTCAGTCACGCAATCTGATCATAGTAGCAGTAATTCTCGTGCTCGGCCTCGGCGGCGCCGCAGTGCCCGTCGAAATCAGTTCGATCAGCTTCAAAATCGAAGGCATGGCGCTGGCCGCCATAATCGGCATAATCCTCAACAAACTCCTGCCCGAAACCACCGGCAATCAGTAGACTGACGGCGTCAATCCCAGTCCGGCACCGAATATTGAATGTTCGGGCAGCTGCCAAACGCCTTCAAAACGCCTTTTTCAGCCAGGCCGGCCAGAACCTGCAAAAGCACCTTCTGCAAGGGCTTTGCGGCCTTTGCTTCGAATTCGTCGAGCTGCAGAAAATGCTTCTGATACTTTATGAAGATATTAAGCGCAGCACGCTCATCTTTGCTCAGGCTGCTCATTTTCACTTTCAATCGCTGATTGAATCTGCTTTTGAACTCTTTCTGCTTATTCATGAAAAAGGGCAACTGCTCGTTCAACTTTTCTTCAGATATCTCTGTATAAACGTCTTCGTCAGATTCGTTGCCAGGCTCGTTATCGACGTATCGGTGACGCATGTAAACAGTTCGACACTTTGGGCAGCGAATTATCGAAAAGCGAAAGCCCTCGTCATACAAAACCTTGAACTTCTTTAATTCCACCGGCGGCACCTGGTCGCGATGGTAAGCAACCGTATAGTAACTGCCGGTTTTTTTGCAGAATTCACATTTTGAGGAAGCTGGCGAAACTGATTTAGACTGCCTTTTCTTGCTTACTGCCATGGCATTACCTCTGCAATGACCTTAAAATTTTCTGATATACCGCTAATTCGGTTTCGTCTGACTGGCCATAAGATCTGTTGATGTCGTAAAGTAACTGCAATGCATCTGTATCTGTCTTATAATTCGAAACAACCGGCGGCGATACGCCCTCGATGTAATCTTCGAATACATACCCGTCGCCACGACGCGAAAAGATGGCGTAGCCTTCCTTGTTCGAACGACAATGATGCATTCCGGCCCTGAGGCTGTCGATAATGGCTGTTCTGATCTTGTCGATACCAGCCTTGTCGGCTCGTTTATAATATTCAACAAGGGCTTGAGGATCTATATGACAGGCTGTTTTGAGGAAAGCCTTACTCAAAGCAATGTCCAGTGCCTTTTGCCCTGAGGCATCCCTGAGCTCTTTATCAGCGCCATGATCTACCAGAGCCTTAACCACGAACTCTTTATCGCATCGCGCCGCCAGAAGCAGCGCAGTATCTCCGTCGCCATTGACAGCGTTACAATCAGCGCCGCGCTCGAGCAGACAGAGTGTCGTTCTTTCATCACCGGCCAGCTTGAATCTTGCATTTACATGCAGCGGCGTGTCGCCCATATCATTGCGCAGATTTACGTCGCCGCCGGCTTCAATAAGCAATTGCACTGTTTCTGGGTCTACTGTAGTTCTGGCAACCAGATGCAGGGCCGAATTCTGTTCTTTGTTAACCGCCTTCGCCGAGGCGCCATATTCAAGCAACAGCGCGACACCTTCGCGAACCGGGTTGCCGGCACAATACTTAAGAAGAGCTGTGTTGCCATCTGAGTCGCAATCATTGGCTCTGGCGCCATAAGACAGCATCAGCCGCAGGTCTTCAAGCTGTGAATAACCGACCTTGTTTAACCAGACCGTTGAGACGGTTTTGTCCTTATAATGGATGACCTCGTTGATGTCAGCCCCATGTTCGAGAAAAAACCGCATCACATCGCGGTCATAAATGTGCGTCGCCCACCTCAGGGCAGCGAAACCCATGTTATCATGGGCTTTAATGTCTGCCCCATTTTCTACCAGTTCTTTGAGTTTGGCCAGATCAGGCTTTTCTGTAAGACACTTACAAGCTGCAAGAAACTGTAGATTCAGTTTGCCTTGGTTTGTTTTGCCCTTCTTCATTTCATCAGCAGACATAGTTGCCACTTCTCCTTCAGCCGCGATCAGAGGCTTCTGGCGACAAATCGGACAGAATCTGCCGGTCTTCGCCGAGATGGTTGTCTGAGCAGGCAAATATGATTATCAAGGGTTCACTGCCACTGCGCACCAGCTGATGCGCGAAACCTTCCGGCACACTGAACACGTCGCCGACCTTTACCGACAGCGAGTCACAGCGGATGGCTCGAAATGCGCCGCCAGCAGCTGCAACCGGCGAGCTCAGCATGACACCGCTGCCAGAGACAATTTCGTAAATCTCGTGACCCTCAAAATGCACATGACAGGCAACTTTGTCGCCAACTTCTGCGACATGCAGCCGCCATGAACTGTCACCGCCGAGCTCGGCATGCCTGATCTTCGCCACCAGGTCAGGCTTTGCTTTTTCCAGCGCCTCGGACCAGACGTTCTGAGCAATACCAAAGCCATGTGCAGCTGACAGCAGTTTTATCTTTTCTGTTGCATTCTCAACCCCTGTTTCTGAAGCCATCATATCCCCCTGAAAAATTCAAATTATACAAAAGCACGTTGATTACTGTTAAGCCAGAAGCTTCGGCCATCAGACGGGATGCTTTTTATGCTGCACCTGTCCTGCCATCAAACCGGCGGCGCCGCATTACGCAGGTTTTCGGCGCTGTCTTCCGGAACCGAACTGTTGATGTACATACCGGTGCCAAGCTCAAAACCCGCTGCTTTCGAGATTCTCGGCACAATAGCGAGATACCAGTGAAAATACGGCAGATCCGCTTCCTGCGGCGAAAGCGATCTGATGACAAAATTGAAAGACGGGTTCTTGAGCGCCGTATAGAGTTTGCCGAGAACCTTGACCAGCAAAGTGCCCAGATCGCTCAGGGCCGCCGCACTGATTGCCGAGAAGCAGGCCGAATGCTCTTTCGGAAAAATCCAGACATGATAGGGCGACAACGACGCAAATGGAATAAACGCGATAAAGTGCGCAGTCTCGGCGACCAGACGTTTCTGCCCGGCAACCTCTTCCTCGATAGTTCGACAAAACAGGCACTGCCCGCTTTCGCGATACGACCGCTCGGCCAGTTCGATGCGCTGCACGACCTGCCCGGGAACCACCGGCGTGCCGACCACCTGCGAATGCGGATGTTCGAGAGAAGTGCCGGCCTCGGGACCATGGTTCTTGTAAAGGATTACGTGTTTTACCCGCTTGTCTTCATAAAAAGCATTGAATCGGTTGAGATAAACCGAGAACAGGTCAGCGGTCTCCTGCGGGCTGTGAAACGCCATAAAACGATTGTGCTTCGGGGACTCGATGATTACCTCATGTCGCCCCACCCCGTTGATGGTTCGCTGCCCATGGTTCAGCGCGATCGGCTCTCCCTTGAAGGAAAGCGCAGAAAATTTGTTGCGCACCGTTCGGATACGCCAGCCTCCACGATCATCTGAGATGCGAAATTCTTCATCAGGCGAAGCACTTTCGTTTCCGGCACAGAACGGACATGTCTCGACATAAGCCGGAATATTCGCCGCAGCAGTCGCATCTTTAAAATTCATCGGGCGTTTCGACCGCTCGACCGCTATTATCACCCAGTCGCCAGTAATCGAATTATAGCGAATTTCTGACATCTTTTTCCTCCCAGCTCCCATCTCTTTACCGCTGTTAACTGATTCTATTCCAAACCCGTCATTTAGTCAAAAAACGTGCTAGAATCAATGCAACAGGAGGTACAATCAAAGTGAGAAGATTGTTATTCGCAATTGCTGTCGCGTTGCTTGCGGCATCCCCAACCCTGATGGCTTCTGAGCCTGCGCCAACCCCGGCATGTTGTAGTGCAGAAAGCATGGACAACGCTTCTGAAACATCAGAATTGTCGCCAGTTCCCAAACAAAAGGAGAATGTCAGGGTGAAATTCGTAATCAAAAAGCTGTCGGTTCCTCACTGCAAAAGAGGGCCAGAGCGATGCGAGCTATGCAAAAAGAATTCCGAACCGCGCTGGCGCCTTCTCGATGTCGATCCGCCCGACAAAGAAATGTTGCAGCGCCCGGTTATCGAGCTGTCAATCGACGGCGAACGTCATTTCCTCGTCTATGATGTTATAA
>JAKJFO010000048.1:0-16597 GCA_022704885.1 Candidatus Rifleibacteriota bacterium
CAACATCGGGCCGATTTTCGACCATGACATGGACAAGATCGTCGATTATCTGGCATCGCTCGAAAAGCATGCCGGCGGTCTGCCGCTCTATATCGAAGGCCCGGTCGATATGGAAGAAAAGCAGCTGCAGATCGAAAAACTCGGCTATATCACGCAAAAGCTCCACAAAATCGGCTCGAAGGTCAAAATCGTCGCCGACGAATGGTGCAATACCTACGAAGATGTGCGCGATTTCTGCGATGCAAAGGCCTGCGACATGGTGCAGATCAAGACGCCAGACCTCGGCGGCATTCAGAATATAGTCGAAAGCACTCTTTATTGCCGCAAAACTGGCGTCGAAGCCTATCAGGGCGGAACCTGCAACGAAACCGACGTGTCGGCAAGAATCTGCGTGCATCTCGCGGTGGCCGCCAGGGCCGAGCGCATGCTGGCCAAACCAGGCATGGGCTTCGACGAGGGCTACACCATAGTTAACAACGAACTTGAGCGCATAATTGCAGTTCTGCGCATGCGAAGCGGAGTGAAATGATGACAAACAAAGAAGAATTCAGAGTATTATCGCCAACCGCCATACTTGGTTATGGCTTCCCCGAAAGTTCATTCAAACGCGGAATCGAGCGCAAACCGCATCTTATTGCTGTTGACGCCGGTTCGACCGACCCCGGTCCCTATTATCTCGGCGCCGGCAAGGCCTTTACCGATCGCGCCTTTGTTAAACGCGACCTGCGTTATATGATCAAAGAGGGCGTCAGGCTGGGTGTTCCTGTTGTTGTCGGCACTGCCGGCGGCAGCGGCGCTTCTGTGCATCTCGAATGGTGTCGCAAAATCATCGAAGAAATTGCGCAGGAAGAAAAGCTCAGCTTCAAGATGGGTGTGATTCCTTCTGATGTTGATAAACAGACGGTAAAGAAGGCGCTGCGTGAGGGCCGCATCAGTCCGCTGGCATGCGTGCATGAGCTGACCGAAGGGCTTATCGACGAGACTACCTATCTGGTTGCCCAGATTGGCATCGAGCCGATCGTCGAAGCATTAGAAGCCGGTTGTAACGTGGTGCTGGCCGGCCGTTGCTATGACCCCGCCGTTTTCGCGGCGCTGCCGGTAATGCAGGGCTATGATGAAGGCCTGGCGCTGCATATGGGCAAGATTCTTGAATGTGCTGCGATCGCGGCGACACCCGGATCTGGTGCTGACTGTGCACTTGGCATTCTCAAAAAGGACTCCTTTATTCTCGAAGCACTCAACCCGAAACGCCGCTTCACCTGCGAATCGGCAGCAGCTCACACGCTTTATGAAAAGTCTGACCCATACCATCTGCCCGGCCCGGGCGGTTCGATCAATCTCGAAGACTGCTCGTTCACTGATGCCGGTGATGGCCGCGTCGAAGTTAGGGGCAGTCGCCACGAAAAGACGCCAAGATATCTGATCAAGCTCGAAGGCGCGCGGCCGATAGGTTACCGCAGCATCAGCATTGCTGGTACCCGCGACCCGATAATGATCGCCGGTATCGACAAGATCATCGACGAAGTCAAACAGCAGATTTCCGATATGTCGGGCGAGAACGACCGTTCGCAACAGCTGTTTTTTCATGTTTATGGCAAAAACGGCGTCATGGGGCCGCTTGAACCTCTCACTCAGATTGCTTCGCACGAACTCTGCATAGTTATCGAAGCTCTCTGCCCAACCCAGGAGCAGGCAGACACGCTGTGCAGCGTCGCTCGTTCGACGCTGCTGCACTACGGCTACGAAGGTCGTATTTCGACCGCCGGCAATCTGGCGTTCCCGTTCTCGCCGTCCGATATCAAGATGGGTCAGGTATTCGAATTCTCGATTTATCACCTGATGGATCCGGGCGACGAGAAGCTTTTTTCGACTCGCATCGAAAAATATCAGGACGGCCGCAAGGTCTGATCAGCAAAGGAAACAGCCATGAAAAGAAATATTCTCGAAGCGGCCAAGGTCATTCGTTCCAAGAACGCCGGGCCTTTCGAACTGACTTTCGACATAATGTTCAAGAACCGCGAATATTACGAACAGTTCAAAAGTCAGAAGATCATCAATGAAAAGATGATTGCCGGCATTCTCAAGATCAGCGAAAGCGACATTCTCAGCCTGATCTGGTTTGCTCCTGCCAATGCTGTGAAGATTACGATCAAACGGCCGATGGCTTCTGGAGCGCCTGGCGAGACTGACATCTACGGAGCGCAACAACACGCGCCGTTGCTGGCGATAGAGTTCTGATATGGGCAACGAGTCATTTCTGCATGCGAACCAGTCGCATTTTGAGACGCTGCTCTACTCGGTATACTACGCGCCGCGTGGCCGGCCGCGCCTCTACATTCTGGCCGGACAACTGGCCAACCGTTATCTGACGCCGAGCGATCTGCTGATCGGCGTCATTGGGGCAGAAGGTTCCGGCAAATCGACGCTGATCCGAGGCCTGTTTCCCGGCATGGAACTGACCAACGACGACGAAGGTGTAAACGTCAAAACCGCACCGATCTACGACTTTCAGGCCGGTGACTTTTTTGCGCCACATACCTTTCATCTCGATATTCGCTATGAACTCGCGTTTCACCAGCAGTTCGAAATTCTCGACGCAATCAATCGTGCGCTCGGCGATGGTCGCCGCGTCGTTGTCGAGCACTTCGACCTGATTTACAAGGCCCTCGGCTTCAATGCGCAGATTATCTTTGGAATCGGCGAAGAGGTGCTGGTAGCGCGCCCGACTGTGTTCGGGCCGACGCCCGATTCGATCAAAAGTGTTGTCGAAAAGACGACAAAATACCGCAAAATGGCGCATTCAGCCGAAGACATCACCAGCCAGATTCTTGCTACCGATTATAATTACACCCGCCGGGTGCTGCATTCAGACGTTAAACACGGCTTTGTCATCAAGTTTCCTGAGGAGCCGCAAATCGACATTGAGGAACTCGAAGGCAAGGTGCGTGCGGTTATCGAAAAGAATGTGCCAATTGTCGGCTGTGGCAAAGATCGCATTCGCATCGGTGAAAAGGAAATGTACTGCACCGGTACTCGAACGCATGTCAAGAGCTCCGGCGAAATCGAAGATTTCAGGCTGCTCAAGAAGTTCATGTTCGACCCGATCTGGAAAGAATACATGCTCGTCGGCATGGTCGGCAAAAAATACCGCTCCGGCATTGAAGACATGGTCTACTTCGACGAACAGGGCTGATAGAAAGGCAGAAGGCATGAACAGACAGTATCGCAAAGTAACCAGTGATGGCATAAGTCTCGAAACGATCGGCGACCGGCAGTTTCTCAGCGTGCAGCCGCAGGTGCTGACGCAGCTGGCGGCAGAGGCGTTTCATGATCTGTCGTATTATCTGCGCCCGGATCATCTCGATGAGCTGGCCGCGATTGCTGCCGATCCGAGCGCTTTGCCCAACGAGCGCTTTGTCTGCAGTTCGCTGGTTAAAAACGCCGTTATTGCGGCAGAAGGCAAACTGCCGCTGTGCCAGGATACCGGTACGGCAACAATTTTTGCCTGGCGCGGCGAACGCGTGCTGACCGGCGGCGCCGACGAAGAAATGCTGACTCAGGGCGTGGCAAAGGCCTGGTCTGAAAATCATCTGCGCTTTTCGCAGGTCGCGCCATTAGGCATGTTCGACGAAAAGAACACCGGCAACAATCTGCCGGCTCAGATCGATATCGCGTTCAGTCCGGGTGATGAGTATAAATTCATGTTCATGGCCAAGGGCGGCGGTTCGGCCAACAAGACCGTGCTGTTTCAGGGCAGCCGCGCGCTGCTCAACGAAAAGGCCTTCACTGCATTTCTCAAAGAAAAGATCGGTGGCCTCGGCGTCGCAGCCTGTCCGCCATATAATCTGGTAGTGGTGGTCGGCGGTACCTCGCCAGAAGCCAACCTCAAAACGATGAAGCTGGCTTCTACCGGCTGGTATGACGATCTGCCGACGACTCCTGATGGCAGCGGCAGCCCTTATCGTGACCGTGAGTGGGAACGCCGCGCCTGCGAGATTGCGGCTGAAAGCGGCTGGGGTGCCCAGTTCGGCGGTCTGCATCTCGTGCTTGAAGCGCGCGTTATCCGCATGGCGCGTCACGCCGGTTCATGCCCGGTTTCGGTCGGCGTTTCCTGCAGCGCGCATCGCAACATGCTTGGTAAAATTACCGCTGACGGCGCCTTTCTCGAAGTTCTCGACACCAACCCGGCGCGCCTGCTCAAAAAGTGCGAAATTGAATCATTGCAGTCAACCAGTATCGATCTCGACCGCCCGATGCCCGAAATCCTGCTGCAGCTTGCGAAACACCCGGCTGGCTCGCTCGTCATGCTCAACGGCACCATGGTTGTCGCACGCGACATGGCACATGCGCGTATTTTCGAAATGGTCAACGCCGGCCAGCCAATGCCGGAATATTTCAAAAATCACCCGGTGTATTATGCCGGCCCGGCCCGCACGCCGCCCGGCTACGCCATCGGCAGCTTCGGCCCGACGACGGCGCAGCGCATGGACGAGTACATCGACTTTTTCATGAGCCGCGGCGCTTCGCTGGTAACACTGGCAAAAGGCAACCGCGCTGAAAGCGTGATCAAGGCCTGCGCCCAGTATGGCGGCTTCTATCTCGGCACCATCGG
Organism: Candidatus Rifleibacteriota bacterium; assembly: GCA_022704885.1. The sequence goes on from JAKJFO010000048.1 coordinate 4,613, forward strand.
CGGTGCTGCGGCGCTGATCGCCAGCGAGAACATCATCTCGTCAGAAGTGCTGGACTTTCCAGAATTCGGCATGGAAGCGGTTCACCGCATCAAAGTGAAAAACATGCCGGCCTTCGTCATCTACGACGCCCAGGGCCACCGCCTCTATTAGTTGAATACGGGGTCGGGTGAATTGAGGGCGCCACCGGCGATGTGAGCTGCTTCGCGGCAGCCGCCGTCGCATTTGAGCATGTGTTGACAGCTGTTGCACATGGTTGGCAGATATTCACGGGTTTTGAAGGTCTGCCAGTATTCTGATGCGATGGCTATTTCGAGATCCTGATAGTTGCCGAGATTCACCGGAGAATGATTGCAGGGTCGCACGCTGCCGTCGGGAGCGACGGCAAAAAATTCGACGCCGCCGGCGCACTGGGTGCCGACTGTGAGCATATTGTATTTTTCGTTGCAGAGACAGAGCGGCAGTTCGGTGCCGACAGTGCCGTAGCGGTTGGCGGTGGTGCAGACTTCGTCGGCGATGCGCAACATCTTTTTGACCTGCTCGGCTGACAGGCAGAGTTCCTGATGAATGGTGCCGCGGCCGCCGGGCAGAAAGCGGTTAAGCAGCAGCTGATCGGCGCCGGCGAGAAAGCCGGCCGAAATGTTTTCGAACAGCTCGGGCAGGTTGCGCGAGGTGACGCAGATGCTGACTACGACCGGCACTTTCTGCTGTGCCAGCAGAGTGATGGTGCGCAGTGCTTCGGCGGCATTGCCGCCGCCGGTAAGCTCAGAATAGGTTTTAAGACCGGGCAGGCTGACGACAACGGCGTCAACTTTGTTCTTGAGCCGGGCCGCATGCTCGCTGGTGACCAGCCGGCCGTTGGTGATGATTGTAAGTTCGAGCGGCTTTTCTTTATGGCCACAGACCCGGCCATCAGCGCCAAATTCAGGGTGGCACGCCGTTTTGCCTTTAACGTAATCGATGAGTTCGAACAGATCCTGACGCAGAAAAGGTTCGCCGCCGGTAAAAGCAAAGCCGTGAACTCCTTTGCCGATCATGAAGTCGATGCATTTTTTCCATTCACCTGTGCTCAATTCGTTATTGCAGCTGAACTTTCCGGTGTCGGGAGAATCGGCATCCCATGGGGTCGAGCAGAAGACACAGCGATGATTGCAGGCGCTGGTGAGTTCAAGAACGGCGGTTTTCGGAACTGTTACGTCAGGATAAAGTCTTTTCATGGTTATTTCTCGTAATTCAGCTGAAGTTCTTCGATACATTTCGGGCAGAATGTGCAGCCAGAAACGAATTCGACCATAGCCCGCACTTTGTCGGGGTTTTTGAGCGGACCCCGGCCGGGGCCGTCATCTATCGACTTGACCGGGTATTCAAGGAACAACCAGCCGAGTTTATCGAGATCGTTGCCTTCGCTTGTTTTCCAGGAGAAGCTGGTGCCGCATTTGCCGCACTCGGTAGTGAATACCAGTTCAGCCCGTTCGGTTTTGCTGCATTTGCTGCAAAGCGCCGTTTCATCGAGTGTTATCTTTACCGGCAGATTTGGCAGGGCCCGGCGCACCGTGCTGATTCGGCGAACCATGGCGCCTGCCATGGAATTATACTGATGTACCGTATTTTCGCCGCAACCGGGGCAGGTATAATCGATTGTAGCCGGTGGAAACGCCATTTTGTAGCACATGGCCGAATGAAACTCGATCTGCTCTGGCTGGTTCTTCATGCTTTTGAGAGCATCAATCAGTTTCTGGCGGGCGAGGGAGCGATCGCCGGCAACACTGGTGGTTTCGCCATTATTACTGCTTGTTTCATTGCAGGCAGCACAGCCTGTCGTCTCTTCGGCGATTACCGGGCTATTGCTGACTGTCATCAGGGTTGCCATGGCGATACCGGCTATTTTGCTGGACTTTTTCATAAATTTCTCCTGGTTACTTCAGCCCGTGTTTTTCGCGGCAGGCCGGACAGAGCAGTCTATTCGACAGGTATTCAGAAAGTTTTTCGGGCTCGATCTTCTGCTGGCCGAGATGCCCCTGATCGACTTCAGTCACTGGAAAGCTGACGAAGAGCAAACTGAGTTGTTCGATTTCTCCGATAGTGTTGGCTGTCCAGTTAAAAGTCTGCGAACAGTCGAGGCAATGGGTGGTGAATTTGAGTTCCGGCTGGTCGTCGTTGTCTTTGCTGCATTTGCTGCAGAAGTCGGAAAAATCGACCTCGGTCTTTGCTTTGACCTGGCCAAGTGAGCGCAGTAGATAGGAAACCCGGTTAGCGACCTCGCCCTGATAAGACTGGTAAGCATATTGGGTTTCAGTTCCGCAGGTTGGGCACGAGAAGGTCGTGTATTCGGGCGGCATCGCCATGTCATAGCACATGGCACTGTGAAATTTTACCTGCGAAGGATCCTTTTTGATTGCCTGCAGTGACTCGATGATGGCCAGCTTGTCAATTTCACTTACCGCAGCTTTGTCAGCGGTTTTTTCGGTGGTGTCGGAATCTTTCCGGGCTGATACTGGCTGCGAAGCAGTCTGAGCGTGTGTGGCCGTTGACCCGGCGAGGGCGAGCGCGAGCAGCAGGGCTTTGTTTTTCATCGAAACACCTCAAGACTTGGATAGACCAAATGATATCGAAAATTTTTACACAATGCACCAACGAAGTATGATCAGCTATGGATGCGACAGTAAGAAATGCAGTTCGGGTTTTCCTCTGTCGTTAGTGTGAATTTTCGATATAGCAATATTCGTGCCAGACATTAAACTCTTTATTGATCGACTTTTAAGACAACTTCTGACAGCAGGTTGCCGATAATTTTGCATGTCTTTGCTGAATATTTCTGTAAGCACATGATTTTGTATGCCGCTTGCATAAACTGAAGACAGTAGTGTTACAATGAAGATGAATAATTGAACCTGAGGCGGCCATGTTACATCTCAAATGCTTTAAAAAACTTGTTTTGCTGATTTTTTGGAGTCTGTCAGCCACATTGGCGGCCGGGCAGAGTCTGCTGGTTTTTGCTGGAGCAGCCAGCAAGCCACCGACCGAACTCGCTGCTGCTGCATTTACCGATAAAACTGGAGTCAAGGTTGAGCTTATTTTTGGTGGCTCAGGCTATGTTTTATCGCAGATGCAGCTTGGCCGGACCGGAGATGTTTATTTTCCCGGGTCTTCAGATTACATGGAAATAGCTGAAGAGAAGGGCCTTGTCGTTCCTAAGAGTGAACGCAAGGTGGTTTATCTGGTTAACGCGATCAATGTCAGAAAGGGCAACCCAAAGGGCATAAAAAGTCTGCGCGATCTTGCCCGGCCAGGTCTGCGAGTTGCCATCGCCAATCCCGAAGGGGTTTGTGTCGGGCTTTATGCCATTGAAATTCTCGAAAAGAACCTCAAACCCGAAGAAATCGCTGCAGTAAAGGCCAATATCGTGAATTATCCCGAAAGCTGCGAGAAGACTGCGACATCGATTTCTCTCGCTACCGTTGATGCTGTGATTGGCTGGCGGGTTTTCGAACATTGGGATCCTGAGAGAATCGAAACGGTGCCGCTTGCCAAAGAAGAGATCATTCGTATCGGTTACATTCCCATCGCTGTTTCGAGCTTCAGCAAGCAACCTGAGCTGGCTCAGCAGTTCGTAGACTTTGTCATCTCGCCTGAAGGTCAGCAATACTACCGAAAGTTCAAATACTTCACTACGATAGAGGAAGCGACCGCATGGCTCGGAGCCGAAAAGCCGGTGGGTGGCCGCTGGCAGCTGCCCGAGGGCTGGTTGCCAAAATGACATTCAGGCGTGCAGGAATCGCGGTTGCGTTACTGACATTTTTTATCTATGCTGCTCTGATAGCTTCTTTGACCACATTTCTGTCGTTTGACACCGTTGCGTCTCTTTTTTCTTCTGCCCGCACCCTGCATGCCATCAAGACCAGCGTATTTGCTGCTACTCTGGTCGTGTTTATCGCGGGCCTGGTTGCATTGCCCGCCGGTTTTGCTCTGTCACGGCATGATTTTGTCGGAAAGAGGGTGGTTGATACCATGCTCGAACTGCCACTTTTCGTCTCACCGGCGGCGCTTGGTGCCATGCTTCTGATTTTTTTCAGTACATCAGCCGGCATCTGGATTCAAGATAATCTGCAACAGTTCGTCTTTACCGTTTATGGCATAATTCTGGCGCAGTTCGTCGCGGTACTGGGAGTTTCAGTGAGGCTATGCAAAGCTGCATTCGATGAAGTTCCGACCCGCTATGACGACATGGCCCGCAGCCTGGGCGCAGGTAGTTTTACCGCTTTTCATACAGTTGTGCTGCCCAACGCCCGCCGTGGCCTTTTTGCTGCTGCGATTCTGACCTGGGCCAAGGCTATGGGCGAATTTGGCGCTACGATTACAGTTGCCGGCACCATTGCCATGCGCACCGAAACTTTGCCGATATCGATCTATATGCGCCTTGCCAGCGCCGATATCGAAGGTGCCGTTGGCGCTATAGCGCTTTTGATCGTGGTCAGTCTGACCGTTCTGTATCTCTCGCGATTCATTTCAGCCAGGTAAACCTCAGTGCTTAAATTAGAAAACATAAATATAACGGCAGGAAAGTTTCGGGTGAAAAACCTTTCGCTGACCCTGCAGTCTGGAATGTGTCACGTGATCGTCGGCACCACCGGGAGCGGTAAGACTCTGCTGCTGGAAACAATAGCCGGTCTGCGTCGTCAGGAGAGTGGCCGAATCAGTTTTGGTGAGCGTGATATCAGTCACCTGGAACCAGAGCTTCGTGATGTCTCTTATCTGCCACAGGACCTTTGTCTGTTTCCGAACATGCGAGTGCGGGAGAATATCTGTTATGGTCTGCGGCTTCGAGGTATCAGCATTCAAGAAGCCGAAAGCAGGCTGCAGCCCCTGGCGATCGAACTCGATATCGCGCATCTTCTCGATCGACACATTGCCCATCTCAGCGGAGGTGAAAGGCACCGCACGGCACTGGCTCGTGCAATCATTTCCGACAGTCCGCTCATTCTTCTCGATGAGCCCTTTGCATCACTCAATCTTGGGCTCAAGCGTAAACTCTGGCATTATCTCAAAGATCTGCAGACCAAACGAAAATGGACTCTTCTTCTGGTCACGCATGATCTTGAAGAAGCGCAGCTTCTCGGCGATGACCTCAGTCTGATCGCCAATGGCGAACTCGTCGATTCCGGGCCGAAAAGCGAGGTTTTCTGTTATCCTGAAACCGTTTCGGCAGCTTGTATTCTCGGCGCTGAAAATTTTCTGCCGGCTGAGTTTTCTGGCCGCAGCGACGGATTCTGCTATTTTTATTCGCCGGCTCTTGAGGCAAAAATAGCAGTTTCTCAAAACTATCCGACGCTTACCGGCGATAATTCTGAAAAATCCTGCTTCAAACTCGGCATCAGAGCGTCCGATATCGCGATCTGCGGCCCTGACTCAGCTACCGCAATAAAAGGCTGCATTATCGATAATATTTTTCGTAAGGGCAAAACGGCAACGCTGGTATTGCGTTGCCCCCAAAAGAACTTCAGTCTGCTGGCCGAGGTGCCGTTGGCTGATATCGCAGCGCATGTTCCGGGCGATTCCGTCTGCATACATATTGCGCCCGGCACGGCAATGGCTCTTATTCAAAGCTGACAGTATCTGCCAGATAACAACGCATTATCAAGACCGCCAGGCGGGAACGGCAGTCGTAGCATTGCGGGGTAGGGTAGTTTTTCTTATAATCTATGTACATATCTCTGAGTGCATGGAGCGTTAAATGAGATTCGCATCTCGACAACTGTGCTTTTTGAGCCTGCTGCTCACGCTTTCGCTGCTGCTGGCGCCTTTCGTCGAAGCGGCGGAGCTGTCACTGTTTCAGCGCATCAAACTCAAAACTCAACAGAAGGTTGAACAGCTCAAAGATGGCGACTGGTGGATTACCAAGGCAGCCTCGAGTGCAGCCGGATTTGTCGTCGGGAAGGCAGGCGGCGCAATAGGTGCCGGAATCGGCTATGTGCTCGGCGCGGCAGTCGGTGGGCCGCTGGCAGCTGGTATGGGTGCCATGCTCGGCTTTCGTATCGGCGACATAGTTACCAAAACTTTTGCCAAGGCAATCAGCGCGCTGGTTACACAATGGAAGCTCAAAGACGGTCGCAAGGTCGATCTTGGCGCCGTCATCGATGCAACGCGAACCGTAAACAAGGCCTCGCTGACGGCTGATGCGATCGGCGCCGTGATTGGCGATCTGATCGGTGGCACCATGGGTGCTGCTGCCGGCATAGCATTTTTCTCATGCGGTGGGCCGCTGGTGTTGCCTATTGTTGGTACCATAGCCGCGGCAACTATTGGCAGCAAGCTGGGTAAGCGTATCGGCGGCGGCATCGGCCGCTGGATCGGTCGCAAGGTTCTTAAAAAAGGCTACGAAGCTTATGCCGCTATAGGCAGCTCTGAAGGCAAAGAAGAAGCGACGCTCGAATCCGATCTGGTCAAAATCGAAGATCCGGCTCCGCCAGCTGAAGTTGCGCAGACCGAACAGGCCGCTGCTGCAGCACCTCAGACCTCATCGCTGAAACAGGCGCATTCAAACTATGAAAACGCCTACCGCGAATATACCGATGCGGTGACTTCGACCACCGCCAGCGAAAGCGAAAAACAGCAGAAACTGCAGAAATACCGCGAGGCCTACGACGCCTATCGCGCCGCCATCGCCGCCGGCTACTGAGTTTTAAGATTCGCAAAAAGTGCGGGGTTTACAAAATCGTCGGGCTGCTCTAAGCTTATCAGGCACATGAGCTGCAATTCAGGCTGCGTATAAACTCATAATGGAATTCTGATGAAATCTTTCCGGGGCAAACTGCTGGTTCTTTTTATTTTTGCAATTCTGCCAGCAGTTTCGCTTTATCTGGTAGCGTATCGACTGCTCGAACAGCGACGTCAGGCAAAATTTACCGAAACCAGAACCGGATTGCGGCAGAAACTCATTCAGATTGCCGACGCCGGTTCTCCGGGTGGTTTTTATTTTCGCCTGGTTGAAAGCCTGCTGAATCAGGTGAGAGAAAATGCTGTGTCACCCGCTGACAGGTCGCGGATGATTGCCAAAGCGCAGTCTTTCTGCGGTCAGGATCTTGCCGTCTATCTGTTCGATGAAGCTGGAAAGATTCAGAGTCTGCCAGGGTATGCTGCGCCGAACCGCTTTGTTGTCAACAAACTATGGGATATTCTTGCCACAACCCCGGCCTATCAAAAGGGCGACGAACAGCGGCAGCTTAAGCGCCTGCAGATATTACTCGGAGCCGAAGCCAGCGCCGGAGTGATCAAAAATCATGAAGGGCAGCTGCTCAGTCTCAAAAAAAAGCGCGCGAACGGTTACCTCTACTGGAAAAAGTGGTCACCCGACAGTTTTGCCGGTGCTCTGATCATTGTTTTTCCAGTGTACAAGACGCATCAAATTCTTGACCGACTGTTCAGGAAGCATACGAATGATGATTTGCAACTGGCTTTCTGGAGCCACGATCATGAGTATCCACTTTTCACGCGGGGAACGCTGCATAATCACAACTATCTGCGCGGAAAAATAGAGCAAAGCTCAGCAGAATACCTGCTGGAGGCCGGCAGAATGTGGCTGGCGGTCAATACCAATCACGGCGTTTTTCTCGGTTCGGTGGCTGAGCCGGGTTTGAGTGATTACGGCCAGATCGGCATGGTCAACCTTTTATTCGCTATTTTTCTGGCGCTGCTGATGGTCTTGTTGCTCAGTCGATCTTTCGATCTTAGCAGAATCTATCTTCGTACAGGCAGCAAGCTGATGGCGCTGCTGCTCATCGCTATTGTCATTCCGACCGCCGGACTTCTGATGACCGGAGTGATTGCTGTTTCGACCCACGAAAAAGTTTTGTGGTCGCGGCTTGAAAAAGAAAAGGTCACCCGGCTTTCTGCCATAGAAGACGACTTTGCCGAAGAAGAGCGCAGCTTTGGCCGGCGCTGCAATGCTTTGCGGCAGCTGGTGCGGGAAAATTATTCAGCTACCGGATATGAAAAGGCGGCCCAGTCAATGATCGAGTCGGGGCAGGCGATTCGGCTGCAGTTGATTGGGCTCGATGGTGAGACGCTCAGCCTGTTTAACAGTGGCAGCTGGTTCGAAGGTCTCGAGAAATCTGTCGATGCCTATGGGCGTTATCTCATTGCGAAGCGGCTGTCGCAGCGGAGTCGTGCTGAACAGATCGCGATAAAGCGAAAGCCTGATCCGGTTTTGAATGACGTTTTTGCCAGCCCGGATTTTGGTTTTGGTCAGATAACCGAGGCGCCGGGCAAAGTTCACAACACCCGGTTTGGCATGAACGAGCTGATGTGGTACTGGCACTATATTGATATTCCTGGGCATCCGGTCGCGATCATTCACATATTTCATGCGCGAAATCTTGCGCGCAGGAGCTTCCTCAGGCGAGTTGTCAAAGAATACAGCAGCCCGCATGAGGCTATTGCTGTTTTTGATTCAGCCAGACAAAGCTGGTTCAAAAGCAGTATGGAAGCCGAAGCAGGCGCTGCTGCTGATGCGCTGATGCGTGCGGCGATTCTGACCGATACGCCTGAGCAGCGTCGAATCGAGTCGGCCGGCCGCAACTGGCTGGCTCTGGCGTATCCAGGGCGTGTGCTGGAGCCATACAGCCTGCTGGTAATGACTGACGAGCGGGTGGTGCGCGAGCGTATCGACCTGCTGTATCGCCTGCTGGCGCTGGCTATTGTCGTGATTTTCGCGGTGGCTCTGCTGATTGCGAGGGTTCTGACCGATACTTTCCTCGGGCCGGTAACCGAGCTCGATCGCGGCATGATGTTGGTACAGCAGCGAAATCCGGAAGCCAGGGTCGTCATCGATTCCGGTGATGAATTTGGTGCGCTTGGCGAGGCTTTCAACCGCATGGTCGATGAACTTAACGAGATGCAGCTTGCAAGAGAGGTTCAGGAGGCTTTGTTTCCTCAGCAAAAGCTCGAAATTCCGGGCTTCGACACTGCCATTTTCAATATGCCGGCAACCGATCTCGGCGGTGATTACTGCGACTATGTCAAGCTCGAGGCCAGTCGCTATCTCTTTTTAATAGGTGATGTCAGCGGGCATGGCACTTCGGCGGCGTTGTGCATGGCCATGGCGAAAGCGGCCGTGTTCAAGGCGTGCCGCGATGGTTTAGATTTTATCGATCTGCCGGCAAAGATATCTTCGCTGCTGTTAAGAACTTTGAGTCGCAAAAAGATGATGACAATGTTGTTCATGCTGCTCGATACCAATGACTGCAGCCTTCATCTGATCAATGCCGGGCACAACTGGCCGGTTATTATCAGACGCGACGGCAGTACCGAAGAGATCTCGCTGACTGGCATGCCTCTTGGTGTGCGTGAAAGCAAAAGAAAGCCCGAACATCGGCTGCTTAGCCTGGAGCCTGGTGACATGCTGTTTTCTTATACCGATGCGCTGATCGAGGTGCAAGCCCCTGATGGCAGAGTTTATGGCCACGAAGCGCTCTACGTTGAGCTGGCAAAGCTTGCCGGAGCATCGCCGGCCGAAACTCTGGCACATATGAAATCAGTCTGGAGCAGTTTTCTTGGCGGCGGAGTTCAACAGGACGATCTTACTATGCTGGTCATCAAGAATCTGACGAAGGAGCCCGCCAATGCTGCATGAGAACCATAGCACCCGGCCACGCAGTATGTTCTCTGCTGCAGCTGCGCTGGTTCTTATCTTTCTGCTGCCGGTCGCAGCCATCTGGTTACTGGGCAGTGCCGTAATCGAGCAGATGAACGCCAACCAGAGCTCAGATGGTGAACAGGCTCTCGACAGGCAGGCCGAGTCGATTTGTGAACATCTCGATCCTGAACGCTTTTTCGGGCTGCATTTTGACCGGCTTTATGATGAGCTCTACGCTGATGGCACAACTGTTGACGCGCAAAGGATCGAACAGCTGGTGGTCGATTTCAGCGCACGTCAGCTTGGCTTTTTCCCTGCCGTTTTTGTGGAAGGCAAACTGGCAACTCCCGAAAAATTGCTGAGCGAACATGTCGAACCACTCATCGATGCCTGGGAAAATGCACATGGCTATTCAAGTCGACACACTTATGCCTCGGCCAAATACTTGAACACTCTATTCGGAGCACCCTATTCATCGTCAATGTTGAAATCACATGAGGGGCGAATCATGAAGTTCAGCGGATACCGTGGTGATGGCTACATCTATTATCGCCGCAGCCCCCAATATCGAGAAGACAGCACCAGCAGTCCTGCTGGCATTTACGTAGTTCTGTGGACAGTGCCGCCGATAGACGATCTCAAGAACTTTCTGCCGGCGGAGCTGACTGCCGGTGTCAATCTTGGCATACAGACACGCGCAGCGACTGCAGATGAAGGCAGACACCTGCAGATTGTCAAAAAGCGGGTCGGCGACCGATTTCTTGTGATCACGAAGAAGTTTTCAGGCCTCGATCCTGTGTTTGCACGCACTTTACTCAAAATCTTTCTGCTCGTTATGCTGCTGCTACTGGCAATGCTGATTCGCAGCAGCGATCTGCCGACCAGAATGCGCTCGGCTCCGATCAGGCTTAAGCTGGTCGGTCTGATCCTGTATGCTGTTATTCTGCCGTTGTCGGGCCTGGGATATTTTGGCTGGAAATACATTTCAGAGCGCCGCGAGCTTCTGATTCAGGAGGCCTGGCTGGCGTGTCATGGCAGCATAAATGAATTCGAAAACAATTTTGAAAAAGAAAAGGCGCAGATGCTCAACTACTTCAGGTCTTTTAAAGAAATTCCAGAAATGAAGACGAACCCGGCAAGTCTTTTTCAGAAATTTCGCCAGTTCGATGCCGAAAACCTGATCAACTGGGTCGAAGTGCGCGACATTGACGCAGAGGTGTTGATGACGATTCAGCGGCGTGAGACAGCTCAACAACTCGGTCTTATCGGCAAAGCAGTCGCACGCATGGGAATCAACAATTTTCTCGGACACCGGCAGACAGGCCAAACAGTGCCTCCCAGGGCTTCTGAAGTGCTGGTGCAGGAATTTCTCGAAGGGCCATTTGGCGGCTGGGCCAGAATTTTTGAAAGTCCTGATGAGTTGCATGAGGTCTCATTTGGAGGTTTTGAAATTTTCTGGTACTGGGATGTCTTTGACGATCCTGGTGCCAGAGCGGCTTTTATTGTAGTAGATCAGCACGTGCGCTGGGCAGTCAGGAATTATCTGAATTCCGACCTGATGAACCGCGTTTCTTTCGGTGGCGGAGCACTCAGGTTGTTTGCCTGGTCAAATGTCTATTCTCAGCTTTGGCCGCCAGAAGCAGAGTCGCCAGACGAACTGATGAGGTTCGTTCGCCAGATTCAACGCAGCAACCGGCCGCAGAACAGCCTGATCGACTGGAACGGTGCGAGATGGGTCGCCGCCGGCGCGCCAGGTAAGAAGCTGGCCGGAACGCTGCTGCTCAGCCTGTATCCTCTCGATGAAGTCGAGCGTGAGATCTCCGGCATCAGGTCTGATCTTGCTTGGGGCGTGCTTTTTGCTCTGATCCTGGCTCTGCTGGTCGGTTCGATGTTCTCTTATACTATCATCAGACCGGTAGCTAACCTGATGAATGGCGTGCAGGCGCTGCGGCGGCGCGATACCGGTCATCGCCTCGAAGTTCTGCAGAACGATGAACTTGGCCGATTGTCGGCAACTTTCAACGCAACCAGTGAAAAGCTTGCTGACATAATATCGGCGCGTACCATTCAGATGCAGTTGATTCCCGAACAGGCTCCGGCACTGCCCGGATTTAACAGCGATCTTGCTTACATTCCGGCGGCCGATCTCGGTGGTGATTACTGTGACTTTCTGGCGCTGCCGGATGGCCGCTGGCTGGTGCTGATCGGCGATGTCACCGGGCATGGTGTCAGTTCGGCGATGGTGACGACCATGATCAAGGCTGTGGTGACCGATTATGCGGCAAACCCCGAGTTTTCGCGGTCAGAGATGTTTGCCTGCCTCAATGAGTTGCTGTTCAGCCAGTTTAGCCGCAAA
>JAKJFO010000048.1:16607-22287 GCA_022704885.1 Candidatus Rifleibacteriota bacterium
GACCCTGTTCGCCGCCGTCGTCGATGGTGTAACCGGTCGGGTAGACTGTATCAATGCAGGACATCCGCTGCCACTGCACTTTTCTGCAGGAAAAAGGCAGAAGTTTCCTCAACTGTGCCGGCCTCCGCTTGGCTTCAGCACTCGTAACGCCGTCTTTCCCGAAGCAACTGTACAGCTGGCTGCCGGAGATCATCTGGTGCTTTATACAGACATTTTCATTGAAACTGCCGACAAAGCCGGTAAACCCTACGGCTCAGATGGGTTGGCGCAGATATGCAGTGATTATCTACATCTGTCTCCAACTCAAATGCGTGACGGTATCATTGCTACGGTTAAAAGCACTGCCGCAGCCGAGCTCGATGATGACCTCACGCTGATAATTTTGCAGCGCACTGACAGCGTGGCAGTGACTTGAATCTCAGTTCTGAACAGGCCGGTAATCGTTGATCAGCGAGCGGTTCTCAGGCAGGCTCTCAAGGTAGACGAAGCGTCTGAATCTATGCTGTTCAGTTTCGTCGGGCGGTGTGCTGACCTTGAGGTCGACAATCAGCCCTTTTGCATTGTGAGCTCCGACCGAAACCAGTCTGAAGGCCAGCGAAAAATGTCGATCCGGGTAATAGAGATGTTCGTTACCCTCGCTGTTGCGCAGCAGTCCGCGCCCGTCTTCTGGCAGGCGATAGCTTGCTGCGCTCAATCCGGGGTTGGCGCTGTCGTTTTCCCAGTAGAATTTTTCAAGCTCAAGTTGGCCGGCGGCCAGTTGCGCCTCGTCAGAAACGATTGCTGTCGCCTGTTTGAGATCGAGCAGAATCTGCTGCAGAACTATGTCGGCGGCGAGCAGATTGGTCAGATGACTGCTGCCGGTGCGTGACATCTGCAGTGCGCTTACCATCATGCGACTGACTGCTACGAAAACCAGCGCGGCAATGACTGCCGAAACCATGGCTTCGATAAGTGTTATACCTGATTTTTTATGATTATCTGGGCGCATGAATGATTCCGGTGAGTCGCAGATTGCGTACTTGTTGATCTGCTGTCCAGCTTACTTCGACAGCTACCGTGCGGTATTGCAGCGGCCATTCCGAATTGTGTGCCGGGGCGAGCTCGGCGACGATCAGGCGTCGGGTGAAACGCTCTTCGACAGCGATTGTCTCATCTTCAATGGTGATCGTAGGAACTTCGATGCCAGATTCTCCGGTTGGCGTGCAGGCGCTGAATCCGCTGGCGATAACGTAATCGTAGAGTTCAGCGGCATATTGCTGAGCATAAATTTCGTCGCGGGTTTTGATGGTGCCAACATTACTGCGCGAGAAGAACCACATGATCGGAATCAGACCGATTGCCATGATGGTAATGGCGATGATCACTTCGACAAACGAAAAGCCCGGTTTTTTGCGGCAGTTGAGCATTATCTGATCTCCTGCGGTAACTGCCCGAAGCTGAATGTCAACAGTTGTGTTTCGTTGGATAAACCGTCGCTGCCAGCCGGGCTGGCAGCCAGCGCCGGAAAATACACGAGACTGGTGCCCTGAAAGGTTTCAGCCTCACTGCTGTTGCGAACCAGTCTTTTCATGGCCATGGCGCCTTTGATTTCGGCCGGTGGCGAGACAAAAGAGACTCTGCCGTTTTCAGAGGTCTCTGAAAATGCGATTATACCAGCCTGTATCGTTGCATCTGGTGGCGTCTTGAAGACGATATTGCCGTTGAGTACGACAAGATAAAGCAGGCAGTTCGCTCGAAAGCCGGCAGGTTTTAACGGTGCCTCGACGACAAGATCGCCGTTTTCGACTACTATGCCGCCAGAAGACATGTATTCGAGCGGCCGACTGATAGTTATTCCAGAAGAAAACCGCACCCAGCCGTCAACGATCAGGCGGTTCTGGCTGACGAGGCCCTGCTCTTTGAGAAGCGCAAGGGCATCAGTTTCATCTTCATTGTCAAAACGGTAAGAGGCTTTTTCGGCATCAGCAAAGCCTTTCCCGAATGCGCCCATGGTTTTGAGATCGGCGACTTCCGGGTAAATCGCGGCAAATACCCCGGGCACCTTATGTGTCGCCTCGTGATCGGAGCTCTTAACAAACTGGCTGAGCAGGTCTGATTCAGAAAAGAGCTTGATTGCGTCGGGGTTTGTCTGCGAATACATGAAACCAAGAGCCTGATTGTACGGGCGATGGTCAACGCGTGACGAAAATTCCTTGACGTATCTCTTATACGACTCCAGGCTGTTATCGAAGCCGAAGGCGACTCGCAGGTCATCGTATTCGGGCAGGTTGATGCAATTGTAGTAATAGGCGTCTGGCTGCATCGGTGCTGCATAAGAAAGGTTGTCGAGATACTTTGGTTTTCCCGGGGTGCCATCTTTGCCCCGTAATAAACCGATGGTCAGATATTGACTCAGCACGTTGCCCTGCACGAGGGTGGGTGAGGGGCGACTTTGCACGCCAAACAGCCGAAACAGCGAACTGTAGCGCATGCGCCCTTCCTGTACCTGTCTGACGCCAAAATATCCCGATTCGACTTTGCGATAGAACGAGAGGTTGCATTCATCAGTCGCATCTGACACGCCCTGATTGAGCAGACACAGCAGCATTCGGCCAGAATCTGGTGAATCGCCGAAGTCAACCGGGTAAGCGCCTTCCTTGCCCCGGCGGAAAAACTGAAAACCTTCGCCTGAATTGGAATTGGGCGCATTGAAGTCGGAACGCGCCAGATTGAGGAAAATCGAGGCGTTGCCGCCAAGATAAACGAGGCCGCGGTCATCTTCGACGAAGTTGCGAAACTCGAGTTTGACCGGCCGGTTGAGATTGCCGTCATTGTTGAGAACGAGAGGGCGCGCTCTTGTGCTGGTCTCGTTAAGATTGCCCGAACTGTCGACACTGACCTGATTGTAGCTGGCATCGTATTCGCCACTGTTGAGCCGGGCATTTTCAATATAAAGATTGTATTTTGACAGCACCGGCACATGGGCGGCGGCAATGCGGATCGGGCAGGAGTAATTGAAGTCGAGGCTGGTAGAGTGCCCGCTTCCATGAAACACCGTGAGATTGACAATCATTCGCAGATTGCCGCTTTTGTCGCGGGTGTAGGCGCCAGGGGCAGCACCGGTGGCCGCAAAATCATCACGCCAGACAGCGACTGTAATAGATTCTTCGAGCTCGTCTCCATAGCCGGCATCTTGCCAGAGCTGCTCGAGCAGCAGCGCAAAGTGGCCAGTCGCGTCTTCGTCGAGCGGCAGAGGAAAATATCTGACCGTATCGAATCTGCTCAACGGCTGCGACAGGTAAGCAAAAATGGCGCCCATGGCTGAACCTGGCGATGGCCATGCCCGCTGTTCCGTAGCATTGTGGGCGAGCTGGGCTGAATACTTGAGTTTGTGAGTGGCCAGCGTGGCCAGTGCCGCTGCAAATTCGCCAAGCTTCTGTTTTTTGCCGATCTTGTCGGCAGCATCGGCCTGATGGCTCAAAAAGCGTGAATAGCCAATGGCAAAAAGAAACATGCAGAACAGCACCGCTGTGGTGACCAGCAGAATCGAACCTGAACGGGTAACGGTGTGTTTGCGGCAGCAGGTCAAGGATTGATCTCCCGATCGATGTCGATTTCGTAGACTTTATTGTCTTCAAGCAGTTTCTTGCGCTCAGCCAGATTATAATCGAAGTCTTCGGGCTTTGAATTGTCGACGAGCGTTTCGAGATCGATAGGCTTGTCCATGCTCTCGCTTTCGATGGTGTCAAAGTCAGTTACCGTGATGTAGCTTGCCCAGACATAGCCGCTTTTGGGGGCAGTAATTCTGAACCAGTTGCCGGAGGTTCCATCAATGGTAACCGTATCACCGTTAACGACATGTCCTTTTACAGGGTATTCCATGCCTGGTCCTTCTCGCACAATCAGACATCCATTGTAGGGTTCCTGTGTCGGCACATTTTTGACAACACCCTGGCGGGCGACATTCAACTCTACTGCAGCGGCCTGCATCGCCACCAGCATGATTATCAGCGCAGGCATCATGCAAGCTCTAAATAAACCTCTGGATTTTCTCATCGCTTTTCCTCCGCTGTCGGCAATAAGGTAGATTCGATGCGCCCGGCATCGACGTTCTCGATTTTAACCCGCCCGTTGAAGTGCTGGTCTTTGCGCAATGGCAGAACCCCCTGATCGTGCCGGATCAGTATCGAAGCGTTCAGAGCAGGGCTGTGCAGCAATATGGCATTGGAATAGTTTTCTTCGATACGACCGAAAACAACCCTTTCCTGGCCACTTTCTGGTTGCTGCCGCCAGTGTTCGAAGCGATGCAGGGGCACTTTCCCTGCAGCTGTATGATTTGCTCTGACAGATTTCCCGGTTTTTGTGGCATCGTTATCGGAATTAAACGGGAACTGGTCGGCAAGCAGAAAGACGCTGAGCAGCAATATCAGGCTGCCAGCAACAGCGGCCTGCGAAAAGCTCGACATTTGTTGCAGGCGCGCGAACAGAGCATTGAAGAATTTGCCGGAGACGGCTGCCGTGCTGCCAGATCTGAAGCGGGCCTCGATTTCTCTGGTTTTGCAGCAGGCGATCTCTGCAACCTCAGGATCTTCGTCTGCGATCAGAGTTTGCAATGAATCGACCAGATCGACGGGGTTGATAGCAGCAAGGCATAAAATGGCAGCACATCTGATTTCGCTACGGTTGTGATGCAGCAGACTGGCTACGGAAGAAGAAAATACCGGCCGCCCGGTAGAAGCGACCAGCTTCAATATGAATGGGAGCACTGCTTCTGGCCAGCTTACCCACTGGTTCTGCTGCAGCTGTGGGGTAATCAGACGCGCGGTTTCAGGTGTCATCAGGGCCAGGCTGGCAGCAATTTCTGTCCATATCGGTATTTTGAGAGACAGATTTTGTTTGAGTATCTTAACCGGCGAAAAGCCTTTTCGTCTTTTCAGTGCGCAGACCGTGCTGGCGCTCTGCAGGGCAAAACGCTGCAGTTCTTTGGTTTCGTTGTTGAGTAACTCGCTGTATTCATCATTTTGCTGAGAACTTCTGCTCATGCTTTCAATGATCGACTGTATTCTGGCAAAAGGCGCCAGACCCTGGTAGCGCAAGGCGAACTGCGATCTGCCGGTTACCAGATCGGCATGTGAATCAGTGCTCTTTTCGCTCTGAGCCCTTTCGGGAGCTATTGTGTCGGCAATCTGTTTTTCGGCACGACCGAGCATGATCGTTTCGTGGCTGAAATCACAGTCGTCGGCGGCCTGTCTGGCTTCTTCCGGTTGCATGCCGGCGGCAAGACAAAGTCGCTTCAGCATAGCCTGGCGCTCTTCGCATTGATCAGACTGAACGCACGCTCTGAACAGTTGAATGACTGACTCGCGCGGCAGAGGTTCAGTCAGCTGCGATTCGATGAGTGCGAGCAGTTCACGGTCATTTTCGCCTGCCAATGTTGAGCAGCAGCGGTCTGGAAAAGTTGCGTTCGAGCCTGGCGAGCACGATAATGCCGGTGCGTCGGCGGGCCGGGCTGGCCGAGCAGAGATACTGTTCGAGCATTTTTTCCGCTCTGACCGGGTTTACTTTTGCCATGGCCGAGAGAGCGGCAATCTGTATGTTGATATCGCGTATCTGCAGCAGTGCCGACAGGTGTGGCTGCAGAAAGGCAGGATCGATAAGTATGAGGCTTTCCAGCAAAGGCAGCAGGTGCTGTGGCGGCAGG
>JAKJFO010000049.1:0-9463 GCA_022704885.1 Candidatus Rifleibacteriota bacterium
CTAAATAAGAATTTATTCTGATTTAGCGAGTGGATTATTAACAGCCATAAAGTTAAAACCCGGGTCGACAGTTTTATTGAGCTTTGCCAGAGCAGAGGCATCAAGGTCACCCAGCAACGCATCGAGATTTTCAAAACGATAATTCAGGCTGAAGACCATCCGGATGCCGAAAAAGTACTGCAAAAACTACGAAGAAAGCTGCCAACGCTTTCTCTAGACACCGTTTATCGCACCTTGTGGGTTCTCAACGACCTCGGCGTTATCACCACACTTGGCAGTTCACACGAAAGAACCAGATTCGAAGGGAATCTCGAACATCACCATCATTTTGTCTGCGCCAACTGCGGATTGACTGCAGATTTCTACAGCGAAGAACTCGATTCCCTCAAAGTGCCGGAGTCACTCACAGAAGTTGGCAACATAGAGCACACCCACGTCGAGGTTCGTGGCACCTGCAAAAAATGTTTGAAAAAAGTGTCCAGACAGATCAAATCTGATAATTCAACCAAACAGAGGAGTAGACCATGAAGAAAAAACTCACCACCAACGCCGGCGCACCAGTGCCAGACAATCAGAACGTATTGACCGCAGGAAAACGCGGCCCGATGCTGTTACAGGATGTCTGGTATCTCGAAAAACTCGCGCAGTTCGACCGCGAAGTCATTCCTGAACGCCGCATGCATGCCAAAGGTTCGGGGGCCTACGGCACTTTCACGGTAACCCACGACATCACAAAATACACAAAAGCAAAAATCTTTTCGCAGATTGGCAAACAGACCGAAATGTTCGTGCGTTTTTCAACAGTAGCCGGAGAGCGCGGCGCTGCTGATGCCGAACGCGATATTCGCGGTTTTGCCATGAAATTTTATACCGAAGAAGGCAACTGGGATCTCGTTGGCAACAACACTCCGGTCTTCTTTCTACGCGACCCGCTCAAGTTTCCCGATCTCAATCATGCCGTCAAGCGCGACCCACGCACCAACCTGCGCAGCGCCAGAAATAACTGGGATTTCTGGACCAACCTGCCGGAAGCCCTGCACCAGGTGACCATCACCATGAGCGAACGCGGTATTCCGCTGTCTTATCGTCACATGAACGGTTACGGCAGCCACACCTTCAGCCTGGTCAACGCCAATAACGAGCGCTTCTGGGTTAAGTTCCATCTCAAAACCCGCCAGGGCATCAAATGCCTGAGCGATCAGGAAGCCGAAGCCGTTATCGGAAAATGCCGCGAAAGCCATCAGCGCGATCTTTATGACAGCATCGAAAAAGGCGATTTCCCGAAATGGGATATGAAAATTCAGGTTGTTCCCGAAAAAGAAGCTGCGAATTTCAAATTCAATCCGTTCGACCTGACCAAAGTATGGCCGCACAAAGAATATCCGCTCATCGACGTTGGCTATTTCGAACTCAACAAAAACCCTGAAAACTACTTCGCCGAAGTTGAACAGGCCGCGTTCAACCCGGCCAGCATCGTGCCTGGCATCGGCTTCTCGCCCGACAAGATGCTGCAGGGACGCTTGTTCTCTTACGGCGACGCCCAGCGCTACCGCCTCGGCGTCAATCATCATCTGATTCCGGTAAACAAGCCGCGCTGCCCGTTCCACAGTTATCATCGTGACGGCGCCATGCGTGTCGACGGCAACCATGGCAGCACCCTTGGCTACGAGCCGAACAGTTACGGTGAATGGCAGCAGCAGCCAGAATTCAAAGAACCACCGCTTGAACTTCAGGGCGCCGCCGATCACTGGAACTTCAGAGAAGACGATGACGACTACTACACCCAGCCCGGCAATCTGTTCAGAATGATGAGCCCGGCGCAAAAGCAGGTTCTCTTCGACAACACCGGCCGCGCCATGGGAGATGCTCCAGAAGAAATTAAAATCCGCCATATCGGCAACTGCTACAAAGCCGACCCGGCCTACGGCGAAGGTGTCGCCAAAGCCCTCGGTATTCCCATGAGCAAAGTTAACAAGTAAACGCACTCCTTCAGGCGGTCGGTGCGAACGCGCCGGCCGCCTTTTTCATACTCAGTTGTTGGCAGCGAGAATGTCGGTGATCAGCTGCGCGAGTATCTCGGGAACTCGCTCGTAGACGTCTTTGAGATATACACGTTCGGTCATTTTGTGCAGATCCTTGCCCCAGGGGCCGATGTTGACGACTGGCATGCGCAGGCTCTGCACGCCTTCGAAAGGGATATGGTAAATGGTATCCCAGCCTGGGCTGTTGTCGCGAATGGCTTTAACGTCTTCGTCGTTGCCGATCCAGCTGGCGTAAGACAGATCAGAGATACCCATAAAATAAGCCTTTGAGGTATATTCGACACCGTAGCGCTGCAGCGAAATGTCGTTAACCCGTCGGGCAAGCTGATAACGGTCGCCATTTTCGAGCAGGACATTGGCAATATGCGGGTAATATGGGCCAGAGACGGCTACCACCACTGCCGGGCCTTCGAGATCGACATAGTCGGCAGTGAATTCTATTAACCTGATCGTTGCTTCGGGCAGTACGATCTCGTTGCGCGCGAGCAGCTCGTTGAGCAGCAGCTGGTATTCTTCATACAGCACCTGAAAATGCTCGCCACCTTTTTCCAATGCCTGCTGATAAAGGCTTTTAAAATCAAGCACACGTGGAACGAAATCCAGCTCAGCTTCTTCATCTCTATTGAGACGGCAGAATTCGGAATATGAACGCAGCATGCGTGTCATGACATCGTCGAGCGCTTTCTGTGAGATGTCGAGCATGGTTTCAAAAACCTGCACCGGCGAACGCGTAAAAGTAAGCCAGTTGAAGTAGCCGCTGGCGGCATCGGGTATCGAGGCATCATAAGCACGTTTGCGGTCTTTAAGGTTGACCCAGACCGGCGGCGGCGTTGCGTCATCACCAACCTGATCGCATAATGACACGTTCAATTCGCTCAAGCACTGAATCTGAGCCAGAATCAACGAGGGGTTGATGCCATTATAAGGGTCGCTGATATGGCTGCGCACGCCTTTAACAAAGACAACCGGCATTATCTTGCCAACCGAACCTTCGTACATTATCGCCTTATCTTTAACCTGGTTAAAATAGGGCTCAGAATTGATTGTCAGAATGTATTCGAGCTCAAAGCGACTACGCAGGTCGCACAGGAGGTCAACGGCGCTGAGCATGCCTTTTGAGATGGTTTCTTCATCTGGCACACTGATGAGAAGGATATTGCCGACAAAGTTTTCGAGCTCGCTGAATTCTTCGAGCAGGGCCAGTTGAATCGCAGCGCCCGACTTCATATCGGCGCAACCGCGGGCAAACATCCACTCGCCAGATTCGAGGTCTTTCTTTGCTGATCGGCCAAGGTTACGGGTTGCCAGCTGCTGCGCCAGCTCATCCGGGCGCAGAGCACAATATTTGAGCTTGCCATAATCTTCGATATCGACGGCATCGTGATGATGCATCAAAACGATCGTTCTGCTCCCCTGCCCTTTTACCAGCGCCCAGACGACTTCGCGATGATGCTGATCGTTCTCTACTCGCCAGGTGCCCACGTTATCAAGGTTTTTGCTGAAATAACTGCGAGATTTGAGCCAGTTGAGCATGATTTCTTCGATTACCAGCTCATAGCTGGTATTGGTATCGCTGCGCGCGGCAATCAGCCGCAAGAACAAAGGCTCAATCCGTTCCCGTCTGCTGGTCATGGTATCTCCTGTCTTGTATAAATGCTGCAATGAATGCTCGGACGGTTTTCAGCCATTATAAACAGATTAAGCTGACAACTGCAAATTTGCGAGGGCAGCAAGAGCTGTATTTTGCTGGACAAAAAGATATATTATTGGTAGCAATAAAAAAACATCAAGCGAGGTAGTTATGACTGAACAGGCAAAAAAACATCGTGTGGTAGTTCTGGGTGCGAGCACCAATCCTGAGCGCTATTCGAACAAGGCTGTAAAAATGCTGCTCGAGCATGGGCACGAAGTGGTGCCGATACACCCGGTCGCCCCCGAAATAGAAGGCCTCAAGGTAGTGCCGAAGCTCAACCAGGTGACCGGCAAGGTCGATACGCTGACCCTTTATGTTTCGCCAGACACGCTGACGCCGATGCAGGCCGACATCATCAAGCTGAACCCGGGCAGAATCATTTTCAACCCCGGCACCGAGAACCCGCCGCTGATGCAGGAACTACGCCAGCACGGTCTCAAAGTCGTCGAAGCCTGCACCCTGGTGCTGCTGCGCACCGGCCAGTTCTGAGCAACCATCAATCGAGGGTCTTGATTTCGGGCAGGTCGGGCAGGGAAATGTCGAGCGACGAACTGGCGCCTGCTGGAGATGCTTGCGCCGGTTTTGCCGGTTCTTCGGCAGCAAACTTTTCGCGCAGTTTCTGCTGATTTGCTGCGATTTCTTCGACAAAACGGTTTTCGAGTTCCTGTAGAGCCCGGGTGCGACTGTCGGTATTACCGGCAAAAAAAGCTTCGTCAAATTTTTCGCCGCCAACCTGGGTCTTTTCGAAGTATTCGAGTTCGGCCAGGCTGCTTTTGAATTCGATCAGATATTCTTCGTATGCGCGTTTGCCCAACAGCTCGATTTCCTGGCGCCTGAGATTGAGAAACTCGATAAAACGGGCGACCTTCAGGCTCTCGTCTTCTCTGATACGGGGAGCCTCCGCTTTTGCGTAAAACTGCTTAAGCAGTCGATCAACGCTGGCCAGATGTTCGTCCAGGTATTTTTTGCGGGCGGCAAAATTCTGCTGATGCTTCGCTGACACCTGCTGGTGTGCCTGGTTGATCAGGTTGCGACAATCAACAGCAGAAAGGCCCTTGAATGAAGCCAGACTCAGCCCATGTACCGCTTGATTAACCGGAAGCCTGATCCGGCTTATCAGAAGACTGCGGTCACGACGATCAAGATTGAAATGCTCGAGCATTTCATCGATACTGAGTGGCTTTTCCTGTTCGGCGGCGGCTACTGCCAGAGCTTTAACCCGGGTAGGCGTATGATATTGCCTGCTGCCGGCTGCTTCGAGCCCGGCATGTTTGAGAGTTACCTTCAGCATGCGGCTTGGCTGCTCAGACGCCGGAATTGGCGAATTATATGAAAGCCGATAGTGCTTTTTGAGTTTGAGTCTGGTGCTGAGTTTGTCACAAAGATCTGACAGCTGGTCGGAAGTCGCCGTCTGCAGATACCAGCCCCCTGTCTCAGAGGCTATACCGCCAAGAAACTCAGTATCGATGTCATTGCCGAGTCCAAGAGTGATAACTCTGATATTCTTGTCGAGCGCCGATTTGGTGACCTCATGCGGTTCATGGCGCGAAAGGCGGTGCTGGCCGCTCGGTGTGCTGTCCTGCCCGTCAGTCAGGCAGACGATGGTTTTGAGATCGTTGATTCCGGCTCTCGTATTAAGTTCTTCGCAAGCCTCGTAGAGTGCATCGAAAAGCGCTGTACCGCCCCATGGTCGAATCTTCGCAATAGCTCCGACAAGCGATTTCTTGTCGGTCGAAAAGTTGTGATCCATGTCAATGTCACTACCGAAAGACATTATTGAAATGTTTACCGGACCGGCCAGGCTTTTAACCAGAACCGCAGCGGCTTTTTTAACATCGGGCATGGCTGACTCGATACTTGAAGAGCGATCGATCACAAGAATAAGGTAATGCGTAAAATCCTGCGGTGCCAGCTTGAATTCAGCAATTCCTGCTGCGTTTTCTTCGACAGTGAGTAGATCATTGGTCAAATCAAAAGGCTTGTCGTGGTATACGCGCAACATGGCTTCGATTACCGGAAACCCGGAAGCATCGACATGAGTCAGCCGGGCAGTGAGTTCTGCCGCAGAGCTTGAAACCGCTGCCAGAACAAAAATCAACAGTAAAAAAAATCTTTTCATATAGCCTGATTTCCTTATGCAGTCTGACAGAGAACTTTGCTCGCCATTTCCTTGACGCCGCGCAGATCGACCTTGCCGGTGCCAAGAACCGGGATTTTATCTACCTTCACGAACTTGTCCTTTTTGGGAATAAAAAGGTTGGGCAAACCCATTCCGGCCATTTTTTCGAGAGTTTCGGCAATTCTTGCTTCATCGACCGTGTGCAGAACCGCGAGTGTTTCACCTTTTCGCTCGTCTGGCACCGAAGTAACCGCAAAAACTTTGATCTCTGACCCATATGCTTCATGCAGAGCGTCTTCGACCTTGCCATGCGGCACCATTTCACCGCCTATTTTCGAAAAGCGCGACAG
Organism: Candidatus Rifleibacteriota bacterium; assembly: GCA_022704885.1. Next base: position 6,205 of record JAKJFO010000049.1, read on the forward strand.
ACGATCGGTAATTTTAACAAAGCCGTTTTCATCCATTATTGCGATATCACCGGTAATATACCAGCCATCCCGCATGGCTTTTTCGGTGAGATCGGCGCGGCCTATGTATCCCTGCATCACGTTCGGTCCACGCACCAGCAGCATGCCCGGACTGCCCGGCGGCAGCAGTTCGCCGCTTTCAGGATCGACGATCCGCACCGAAACGCCAGGTACCGGATGCCCGACAAAGCCTCGCCGCGAGCCTGACTGATAGATGCCCTGCCCGCGATAATCGAGCGTGCTGACGGTAATTGCGGGGGCGCACTCGGTGGCGCCATAGCCTTCTATAGGTCTGATTCCGAACTTTTCTTCAAATGTCAGCGCGAGACGCTCGCTGAGTTTTTCGGCGCCGGTGAACACTATACGCAAACTGCCGAACTGTCCGGGAGAGCAACGCCGCATGTAGATCTGCAGAAAAGTCGGCGTGGCAATCAGAAAAGTCACGCCCTGATGCTCGACGATTTCGCCTATTTTAGCAGCGTCGAGCGGGTTCGGATGAAATGCTATGCTCATGCCAAAACGAATCGCATACCAGAGCGACATGAAGCCGAACGAATGAAACAGCGGCAAAATGCCGAGCAGACGGTCTTCGTCGTTCACCGTCATCACCTGTCCTACCGCCTCGACGTTCGAAATCACATTGTAATGCGAAAGCATGACGCCCTTGGGCTCACCGGTGCTGCCGCTCGAAAAGATGACTGTTGCGGTTGAATCGATAGTCGGGTGTGCCGACGCACCGCAATAGCTTTCGAGCCAGCTGATCGGCAGAAAGACAGCCGCAAAGAGTGCACCAAGCCGGGTCAATGCGCTTATCGAGGAAACCAGGTCTTCGAGATAAACCAGATCAACGCCTTCCGGCAGTTCGATCGACGCTTTTTCGATAAATTCCCGGCTGGTAATAATGCTGGCAATGCCGGCCTGTTTGATGGCTGAAGTCATCCCGGACTTGCCGGCGGTGAAGTTCAGGTTGACGCTGACCTTGCCGGCCATGGCGACTGCTACGTTGACAAGTGCTCCGCCAATGGTTGGCGGCATCAGAATGCCGACATACTGCTGGTTTTTCCAAACCGGTTCGAGCTGGCGTGCCATGGCGATAACTGATATCAGAGACTTGAAGCGCCTGACCACTTTGCCAGAGGAATCAGCAAAAGCAACCCGCCACATGCGCTTACGCATGCGTCTGATAAAATAGTGATGCAGAGGGCGTGTATCGCTGCGGCGGTATTCCCATGAACGTGTCGCCAGTTCCTGAACGGCGAGACGTATCTTGTGAGCAGGCGAATCAGAAGGCAGCAGGTCACCAAAGGTTACAGTTATTGGATACGGATAAGTTTCGGGAAGCTTGGTGAGAAAGCGCCCGCCCGAACGACTGTAAATACTGCCCCAGACGCGATCGAGGCAGACGGGTATGATTGGCGCACTACGGCCACGCACGATTTTTTCCAGCCCACGGCGAAATGGCAGCATCATACCGGTACGGGTGACCTGACCTTCAGCAAAGATACAGACGAGATCGCCTTCATCAAGAAAATTCCCGGCATCGCGCAGAGCGCGCAGTATAACCTTGAGCCCGCCGGTAGCCGAAACCGGAATCGCGTGCATGGCTTTCATGAAAGGGTGCAACCATGGGTTGTTGTAGTATATTTCATCGACGATGAAGCGCACCTGGCGGTCGGTGCTGGCCATGACCAGAAAACCATCGATAAACGAAACGTGGTTGGGCACGAGCAGGGCGCCGCCTTCGAGCGGTATTTTTTCACCACCGACGATGGTAAGACGATAAAAAGTGTGGGTGACGATAACGAAAATCAGCCTGATCAGGAAATCAGGCAGCAGGTAGATGGCCCACAACATACCGGCGGTCGTGATGACCGAGGCGAAAATCAAAATGCCGAGCGGCGACAGGCCGGCCGTGGCTAGTCCGGCTGCGCCGAGCGAACCGGCCATGATAGCGGCGAAAATGAAAACGTTGGCAAGAGCAATGACACCACCGCGGCGCTCAGCCGGTGAGCGCCACTGCAGAATGGCGTTGAGCGGCACGACGATGAAACCGCTTGAAATGCCAAGTGCGACCATTATCGCGAGAGTTACATAATACCCGGGGGCGAATAAGCCAAAAAAAAGTGTCAGCAGGCCGACACCGATTGCTCCGAGCGGGATCAGACCATATTCAACCAGCCGGCCTGAAATACGGCCAGCCCAGACACTGCCGATCCCAACGCCAAGTCCGTAAAAAGCGAGCGGCAGACCACTCATGGTGTCTGAGTTGGCCATACCAACCGTCAGAGTTTTGGCGTAAACCAGTATGTCCTGACCGAGCAGACTGGCTACGGCCCAGAACAGGCCTGAACCAAGAACGGCCAGCCAGATCACGCGGTCAGCGATTATGGCATTGAACGAGCCCTTGAGCGTATCGACAAAGCCCCCCTCACTGCGGGCGGCCGGAACTTTGGCGACGCCAAACGAAGCGAACATGCCGACAACGGCAAAACCGGCCAGAATCATCCCGGCCAGCCAGGCATCGGCGCCGACGGCATCAAGTATCAGGCCACCTGAAGCAGTACCGGCGATAATCGCGACGAATGTCCACATTTCGAGAGCGCCGTTGCCTTTCGACAACTTGTCGTGCGGCAGCAGTTCAGGCAGAATGCCGTATTTTGCCGGGCTGAAAAATGCCGACTGCATTCCCATGAGAGCGAGTACCAACAGAGGTGGCAGATAATCAGGATTAGCGAGGCTGAAGGCAGCCATCAGCATAAGAATGACTTCGATAACCTTCATATAGACGATTATGCTGGTTTTGCTGATACGGTCGGCCACCAGACCGGCTGGCAGCGAAAACAGCATGATTGGCAAAGTAAACACAACGAAGGTAAGAGTAGTCTGCAGCTGCGAGATGTTTTCGAATTCAGGGTTTTCCGCTGTCATCCCGCTGGTGGCGGCACGAATAGCGAGAAAAGCGACAATCATCTTGAGGGCATTGTCATTGAATGCTCCAAAAAACTGAGCGATCAGCAGTTGTCGCAATGATGTCGGCATAGCCTGTTGCTTATTCTGTTCCTGTCTGTCAAACATTTCTCGAAGCGGAGCTGGCTGCGAGCTTTGCTGGTCGTTCATGGTTTCCTCCCGGGCAGGCTGGCTGTTGCGTTGATTTTGTAAGCGTCAGAATCTGGCTTAATCTCTGGATCGAAAGTCAGCAGGGCGTTGTCAGCCCGCAGAA
>JAKJFO010000049.1:9473-22255 GCA_022704885.1 Candidatus Rifleibacteriota bacterium
GATCAGCAGTTCGTCGAAGATATCGCATTGAGCTGGTTTTTCGACAGTGCCGTCGCCACTGTCGATTACGTAGAACACAGGGGCATCGCCGCCAGAAGGCTCGAACAGCAGTTCGGGTTCAGAGTCTTCGTTGGCGGCATGGTCGTAGACGGCTCGCAGCCAGGGCTTGTTGAAGTCTGAGTCGAATGCGAAAAATTCGACTTTTTCGACGTCTGACCAGTGACTGGCACGATCGATCTGTTCAGCAGTCCACAGGCGATAGCCATCTTTTCCGTGTCTGACCCGATAGACGGGGCATGGCATATAAAGCCGCTCATCATCTAATTGCATGCGATACATGACCTGGTTATAGTCACTGCGCGGCTTTTTGTGCTCTTTTGCAGTAAAAAACGCGGTAAAAGTCGCCTCAATATAAACTTTGCGTCCGTCATCAGCATCAAACCAGGGGTGATGCACCGGGTTGTAAAAATTGTAGGCATCGTGTTCGATGATCTTGCGCGCATACAGCCAGGGCCCGGTGAAGGTGTCGGCTTCGCTGTACCAGATTTCGCCGGTGTTACCCTGTGCGAACATGACCCAACGGTCGCGATACTGGTTATAGCTTATCGACCCGGTAAAATCGCCAATTCGTCGCCCGCTGCCAAGCTCGATCAGGCTCAGCCAGGTTTCATCGATTTTAATGAAACCTTCTTTCAATAGCTGCTTCTGAACAGCGGCATCATAAGGCAATGTGCCTTGACGCCATTTCATTTGCGGTCGCCCGGTAGAACCGCGTTCGATTTCGTAATATCTGCCGCCAATCAGGCAGGCATCAAAAGCTGCGCTGGCAGGGTCGACCGTGATCAGGCAGGTATAGTGCTCGTATTCTGATGGCGTTGCGAATGAGCTCAGAGTACGGGTTATTCTTTCCCAGGGCTGCAGGCAGAAACCTGCGACATCGCCATATTTTACCGGAACGGCACGGGCCGACTTGTGGGGGCGCGATGATTCTATGCGTCTGAACGGAACAAAAACACCCTGCAGTTCTTCAAACACGGCATAACCGGTTTCGACGGCCTCTTCGAGAGTTTTATGAATGACATAGCGGCAGGCCAGAATTTCTTTTTCGTTATCAGTATCGGCGATCAGGGGCACTACCGTTTCGATCCAGACGAAACCAGGCTCTGGCAACGGAACCATGCGGCTGGCGAATCCTTCCTGTTCAGTAAAAAACTTCAGTGGCAGCTGCAGATCTGGAACCCCTGACCTGGTCAAATCTATCTCAGCGCCAGAACCGCTCAAATTCATGCGGCCTGGCCCGAGAGTGTCGCCATAAAAGCTCAGCAACCGGTTCTGCCAGACGACTGGCACAGCCGAATCAAGCCCTAGAACATCGCCGGCCAGCTCAAAAGGCTGCCCCGAGAGGTCGATGCCGGCCAGAGCACTGTCGCGATAACGACCACTGCCGGTGATGCGATAAAGTCTTTCGGCAATGGCGGTTCGTTCGAGCGCTAACGTAAAAATCGTACCTGGCTCGATCTTAACCGTTACGGAACGTTCGCCGAAGAAGTCTATCTGAGGCACCCGATAACCATGTCCGCGCACAAGAAAGCGTACGCTTTTTCCTACCAGATCGGGCTCGATTACAGCAATATTGCCAAGGTTGTCGCTCTGCAGCGTCAAGGCATTGAAGGCTTCCAGTTCTACCAGTGGGATTCCGCGACCATCAGCTGCATCGACCGTTCTGATCAGAAAAACATTTGCAGCAACCTGCTTTTCAGCCGCCGACAACTCTGGATATTGACAAAATGCCAGCATTATAAGCAGCTGCAGACAAGCCAGCGAGCAGAATCGATTTTTCCAGATCATATAATCCCCTGCTTTATGGTTTTGACAAATATACCATTATGGCCTCTCAGTCTAAAGAATAGTTTCAAAACACTTTCCTGCACGATAAAAAATGCCGGGCGACTGCTGTTTGAGCAGGGCCCGGCATTGGTTAAGACCAGCGACGAGGTCAGCGTAATGGGCGCATGGCGGGATAACGTTCTTCGTAATCGCGTAACATGCCGGCGACTACACCTGAAAGAGCGAGTAATGCCAGAAGATTCGGAAAGGCCATCAGGCCATTGGCGATATCTGAGAGGTTCCAGATCAGTTCGAGCGGAACTGCCGCGCCAATTGGTATAAGCAGCACGTAAACGAGGCGATAGATGAATACCGCTTTTTTAGCGCGTTTGGGATTGGCATCGAACATATAACGAACCGAGCGGTCACCGTAATAGCTCCAGCCGATCATTGTCGAGAAAGTGAAAAAGATCAGGCCAAAGCTGACGACGTGGTGGCCCCATGCGACATTGTGCCTGAACGCAGCAGCAGTCAGTTCAGCACCCTTGAGGCCGGCAAACAGAGGAGCTTCAGCCTGATTGAAATAGCCACTGGTAATTATTACCAATGCAGTCATCGAACAGATCACTATAGTATCGATAAAGGGTTCGAGCAGGGCAACCATACCCTCGCGAACTGGCTCAGCCGTTTTTGCCGCGGCATGTGCGATTGGTGCCGAACCGAGACCGGCCTCATTTGAGAAAAGGCCGCGGGCAATGCCCCAACGCATCGCCTCGGCGACGCCGTAGCCGAGCATGCCGCCGGCGGCTTCCTGCAGGCCAAATGCTGAACCAAAAATCATTTTAAAGGCCGGAATCAGATTCTCGCGCTGCACAAATAGAATGTAAAGCGATGCCGCTACATAGCCAAAAGCCATGAACGGCACGACCTTGTCGGCAAAACTGGCGATACGCTTGATGCCGCCAAGAATGACAATACCTACCAGTATGGCAATTACAATGCCGATTACCAGCCGCACCATGTTAAAACCTTCACCGGTTGCGACCTCAGCCAGTCCGGCCTCGCAGAGATAGGAGTGCAGAGGAGCAGCCACCGAATTGGCCTGCACCATATTGCCGATACCGAATGAGGCGACAAAAGCAAAAATGGCGAAGAGCATTCCAAGTTTCGGCATTTTCAGACCATCTCGCAGATAATACATCGGGCCACCGGCTACTTCGCCATCTGAGTCGATCGTACGGTATTTCAGCGCAAGCAGGCAACAGGTAAACTTGGTACACATGCCGATAAAGGCGCTGACCCACATCCAGAAGACCGCACCCGGCCCGCCGCTGGCAATGGCTGTGGCGACGCCGGCAATGTTACCGGTGCCTACTGTTGCTGCCAGCGCTGTCGACAGTGCCTGAAAGTGCGTGATTTCGCCTTTGTCGTCAGGTTTCTCCCATTTACCAGAAATCAACGACCAGGCATGCGCAAAAAACCTGATCTGCACGAGCCGCATTTTATAGGTAAGCCAGATGCCAGTGCCAACGATCATGAACATGAGAAAATAACCCCACACGTAACCGTTGACTGTCTCGACCCATTTCGCGAATTGTTCCACATTTACCTCCGGACAGATAATACTATCTCTTATCAACTATCGGGTCGCCGACGGCTCAGAATAATAGCTAACCCGTAAAAACCGGCAAAAAATGTTATACCGATTGGACTTTACGGCCAACTGCAATTATAATGCGGCAGGTCGAAAATCAATACGGGTGAAGCTTATGCAAAATGAGATTAACTGGGAATCAGCAAACGAAACCGGGTTTCCAATGAAACTGGTCGAAAAGGGCCTTGACCTCAAAGGGCGCAACGCGTTTTTCTTTTATTTTTCGGTTACTATCGCGGTTGTGTCGATGGTCTGGGTAATCATGCTGTCGATCCGCATCATGATGCTGAGCCGCACCGACCCGGCGATTCCGGGATATTACGTTACCATTGCGATGGTGTGCATCGGCGTCAGCCTGGTCAGCCTGCACCATTTCTACCGGGTTTTCGCTGACCGCAAGGCATATTTCAAGCAGATCGAAATCGATGACACCGGCCTCGTCAAATTTCTCGAAGTTACCAGCGAAGGTCGCCGCGAATGGCAGGAAAAACTGCGCAAATTCGAGTCGATCAGCCTGCGCCACTATACTTACCGGGGCAAAGATTCATGGTATGTGGCTGTTGTGCATGGCGACAAGACAAAGAGTTTTCCCATTTTTTCGCCAGGGGAAAGCGACCGCGAAGCGCCCGAAGAAGCCAAGCGCGAGCTTCTGGCGCGTATGGGCAGCCAGTTCAGCCAGTTCGGACTGGTAACCAGCTACGAAAAAAAATCAGAGAATGAAGAGCAAAGCTGATGAAAAAGAAAACACAGGATTCACCCAATAAAGAAAAATCCGTCTGGCAGCCGACAACTGCTCTGGCTCCGGTTCCGGCGGTTATGGTCACCTGCCAGGGCAAGCAGGGGCGCCCCAATATCATTACCCTCGCCTGGGTCGGTACAGTCAACTCAGAACCACCCATGCTGTCGATTTCAATACGACCCGAACGCTATTCATACGGCCTGATCAAAGAAAGCGGCGAATTCGTGGTCAATCTCGCCGATCGCCAGACCGCACAGGCAACCGATCTTTGTGGAGTAATCAGCGGCCGCGACCATGACAAGTTTCACGAAACCGGTCTGACGGCAGGGCGCAGTCAGACTTTGCAGGCGCCGATAATAATCGAATGCCCGATAAACATCGAGTGCAAAATCGAGCAGGAAATAGCTCTCGGCTCGCATAACATGTTCATTGCCCGCATCACAGCAGTGCAGGTAACACAAAAACTGATCGACAAAGATGATTGTCTGCATATCGAAAATGCCTCACTGGTCGGGTTCGCGCACGGACATTACTATCAGCTCGGCCGACAAATCGGGCAGTTCGGCTTCAGCGTGAAAAAGAAGTGAGTGCTGTCGATCTGCTGATTGTCGGTGCCGGTGCGGCCGGTCTGATGGCAGCCATTAAGGCGGCTGACGATGGCCTGCGGGTCAGTATTGTCGAATCTATGGCAAAACCAGCCCGCAAACTCGGTATTGCCGGCAAAGGCCGCGGCAACCTTACCAATACAGCGCCAACTGCTGAATTTCTCAAGCACTTCAACCGGCATGGGCGATTTTTAAAAGCCGCGTTCGCAGCGTTTTTCAACAAAGATCTCATCGAATTTTTCGAAAGCGAAGGTTTAAAGACCGTCGAAGAACGCGGCGGCCGGGTTTTTGTCGCTTCCGGCAGGGCTACTGATGCAGTAAGATGCCTGCATCATGCAATTGAACGCCGTGGCATCAAACTGCTGACCAGTAACCCGGCTCGCGATCTGCTGATCATCGAAAAATCCTGTCATGGTGTCATTCTGGCGAACGGACGCAAACTCGAAGCGACCAGAACACTGCTGGCAACCGGCGGCATGTCATACCCGCTGACCGGCTCGACCGGTGACGGCCTGAGAATGGCAAAACAGTGCGGCCATACAATAGTGACTCCCCTGCCCGCTCTGGTAGCACTCAAATCTGAGCAGACACTGCCAGAAAATCTGCAGAGTGTCGTTCTCAAAAATGTCTCGGCCGAACTTCGTATCAACGGGAAAAAAGATACTGCCGAGTTTGGCGAAATGGCATTTCTCGACGGATACCTGGCCGGGCCGATCATAATAACCCTCAGCCGCACAGCTGTTCAGGCGCTTCATTCCGGGCACAAGGTCGAAATCGTGCTCGACCTGAAACCGGCGCTCGACCATGCAACTCTCGACCGCCGCCTGCTGCGCGAAATTGAGAACAATCGCGGTATCGACATCGCTGGCCTGATCGCCAAATTGCTGCCAGCTGAACTGCGCCGTTACTGTCTTGAACAGACCGGCCTGACTGGCAGTAAAAAAGCAGATCAGATGAGTGCCGAACAAAGAAAAAACCTGCGCCTATGGCTCAAAGAACAGCGTTATCACGTCACTGGTCACGCCCCATGGGAACAGGCCATAGTTACAGCTGGCGGCATCGCCACCAGCGAAATCAATCCGAACACACTCGAATCAAGAATCATCGCAAACCTGTATTTTGCCGGCGAAATCATCGACATCGACGCTGATACCGGCGGCTATAATCTTCAGGCCGCCTTTTCGACCGGCTGGCTGGCTGGCATGTCAGCTGCACAGGCAATCAAAAACGCCGGCAAGGCCCGTTAAAACCGCAAAGGAACCCACACCATGAAATTCATATTACGCCAGCTCGAACTGCCTCTGGATTATAAAGACGACGACCTGCCAGCAGCAGCAGCGCGCCGCCTCAAATGCGACGTCGATGAAATAATTCATGTCGAGCTCGTAAAAAGATCGATAGACGCCAGACCAAGACGGCCGGCACCGCTGTTTATCGCCGCCGTAAAACTCGAAATGGCCGCCCGGTTCCGCATGCCATCCTGGTTAAAAAAAGACATCGAAGAGCTCGAAGATGAGCCGGTTTCGCTAGAAATTCCAGCTAAACCCGTTCTAAAAAGCAATGATCCACGACCGATAGTGATCGGCGCCGGCCCGGCAGGTCTGATGGCCGCCTGCCATCTGGCTACAACGGGGCTCAGTCCAATCGTTATCGAACGCGGCGACCGGGCCGACCGTCGCAAACCTGTCGTCGACAGCTTCTGGCGAACAGGCGCTTTCAATCCCGAAAACAACGCACTCTACGGCGAGGGCGGAGCTGGCCTGTTTTCTGATGGCAAACTTACTGCGCGCAGCAAGGATCGGCCACGCATACGCACTTTTTTTGAAATTCTGGTGCGCTGCGGCGCGCCACGTGACATTCTGATCGATGCTGAACCGCACCTCGGCAGCGATGTGCTGCTCGAAGTTGTCGCCAACATGCGCCAACTTATCGAATCCAACGGTGGCGAAATTCTTTACAATACGACACTCACCGATATAATCTGCGAAAATGGCACAGTTATCGGCATTAAATGTGGTGACAAAGAAATCCCCTGTAACGCCCTGATTCTGGCAACCGGGCACAGCGCGCGCGACGTCTACCACCTGCTGCATACCCGGAAGGCCAGTCTCGAAAGCAAGCCTCTGGCCATCGGCATCAGACTCGAAGCGCCGCAGACGCAGATCAACCAGTCGCAATACGGCCGATTCGCCGGGCATCCAAGACTGAAGGCGGCGAGTTTCCGGGTGACGCGCCGCCCCGAAAATGAGGCCAGAGCATGTTACAGTTTCTGCATGTGCCCAGGTGGTCTGGTTATCTGCTGCGCATCAGAGCATGGCGCGCTTACAACCAACGGCATGAGCTACTCAGGCCGCGACAGTATCTGGGGTAATGCTGCTTTCATAGTGCCGGTCGAACCCACCGACTTCGCAGACCCGGCCTTCGCCTCTTCAGGCAAAGAACTCGCCGGGCTGCTCTTTCAGGAAAAAATCGAAAAGGCAGCCTTTACTGCCGGCGGTGGCGACTTTGTCGTGCCAGCACTGATGCTCGCCGACTTTCTTGCAGCAAAGATTTCTGACAGCCTCCCTGCCAACAGATCATGCCTGCGTTCAGCACCGGCTTGTTTCGACAGCATTCTACCCGAATTCGTCACCCGAACTTTGCGACAATCTCTCCCGCCAATGCTGCGGGAACTTGGCAATATCAACTTCGCAGACTGCATCGTTTATGCAGCAGAAACCCGCAGCTCGAGCGCAGTACGCATTCTGCGCGACGAGACGGGCCAGTCGCCGACTCTACGCGGCCTTTTTCCGGCCGGCGAAGGTGCCGGTTACGCCGGTGGTATCGTCAGCTCTGCTGTCGACGGACTCAAGGCTGCCGAACAGCTAACCGCCAACCTTATTTGAACTACTCTATGCATCCTGACTGGTATTCTGCACCTGAAAAAAATCATTTTGTCATTGCGGCTATTTGCTGGTAGCATATAAATTAGATAGATAAATGCCGAGACGGGTACCAATGCTGTTTTGAGCAGGAAATAAAATGCAGATTGAGAGAGTGTTTCAACAGAACCTGGCTGACAATCAGAGAGAAGAAGACTATTGCCAAGCTGGGCTCAGCGAAATTCCTGCTGCCGATGTCAGCGAACAGGCGGCACGTTACCGGGAATTTTCGACCCGTTGTTTCTGGCAGGAAATCGCGATTGCAATCACCCTGGTAACTTGTTTTGTGCTTGCCTACCTGTTCTGCTACCTGGTAGGTATTGAATACGGCAGCTTTCTTCACGGCAAAATCCTTTATGCCGTGTTCGTTTTCTTCAATATCTATGCTGCCGGCCAGGCGTTTTACAGCTGGGCCGTTCTTCGCAGCAAAAGCGTTGCGCGCGATTACATGTTTTTCTGGGCAATCGCTTTTATCGGCGCTGCCATTGGCAATTCAATCGATTATCTTCTCTGGGTAAGCGAGACAGCCGAGTTTAAGCAAAATACGCTGACTAATCTGATTTTTGTTTTTTCGATTATTCTGTCATTTCCAGCTATTTATTTTCTTGCTCAGGTCTGTAAGGTAAAAATTACCCGACAACCGCTGCTGTATTTTCTGCCAATGATAATGACTTTTGCGGCCATACCTGCCCTCATGAACCTCGAGATTATTAAAGAAATGTTTGGCGCAACCAGCCTGGAGAACATGCGGAAAATTCCGAATCTCAAGGAATTTCTGTTTGGCTTTTTCTACTCGATGGCAGCCGGCTATATCTCTGCTGTAAGCCTCTTCATCTGGCAATCAGGAAAAGGTCGTCTCGTTCATTCCGCCAGACTGATAACCTTTGGCACAATTCTCTTCAGCTTCAGCTGCGCAATTTATGCCGGCTTTTTCCCATCGGCGCCGCTGCTCAACATCCCTGGCAACCCGGTACACATCCTCATCGCGCTGAGCTATGTACTGGTCGCGCTCGGTGTCAGACGCAGCGAAAACACCATCAAGCTCCTGATGAATATAGAGACGAATCAGTTGCCACCGGCGGTAACGCTCATGGAATTGTTTGGTGAAAACGAAGGGCTGGCAGTTTACAAGCGTCTCGAAAGCAACGTCAAAGAAACCCTCGTAGAACTGATGAAATCACGAGAAGAGACTCAGCTCAAACAGGAAGAAATCGGACTGCTCGAGCAGGAGATCGCCCTCAGAAAAAAGACCGAACGAGAGCTGCATCTGGCCAAGGAAAGAGCCGAAGAAGCCAGTCGTGCCAAATCAGAGTTTCTCGCGCTGATGAGTCATGAGCTCAAAACCCCGCTAACGGCGATAAAAGGTTACAGCGCGCTGCTGAAAGACAAAACGCTGGAAAAACTGATCGAGAAGCAGCAAATCTCAGGTGTCGCAGCCGAGATACAGGTTAATTCAAATCATCTCGAACAGATGGTTAACGATCTGCTCGAATTTTCTCAGCTCGAAAGCGGCCGCCTGAAATATGAAAAGGAAATTTTTACTCTCGACGAAATTCTTGCGTACATCAGATCTATCAGTAACACTCACCAGAAAACGATCGGCTGCCAGTATACCGAGATAATACCTGATAAAACGATTAAAGTCGAAGCAAACCGCAAGGTTATTCAGCAGATCATAACCAATCTTCTGATCAATGCCTTCAAATTCTGCAATCAAACGAATGTTACCCTTGAAATTGCAGCAAAATCAGCCTCTGATCTAAAGATTGTTGTCTCAGACGGAGGCATCGGCATAGCCAGAGATCACCAGGATAAAATCTTTGAAGCATTTTACCAGGTCAGTCTCGGCACCACCAGAAAATACGGCGGTATAGGCCTTGGGCTGAGTATTGTAAAAAAACTTGTCAGCTGGCTCGAAGGCAATATAATCCTCGAAAGCACCCCTGGCGAAGGAAGCCGCTTCGAAGTCACGCTTCCTGTCATTGCAGACTGATCAGGCAGTATTTTAGACTGCCAGCCGGGAAATCAACAAAACAGCAATTCTCACTCAAAATCTTCTTTTGGTCTGCGACTTCGTTTGGCGGTTGCGTAAAGAACAGCAGAAAAGGGTAATAACACACTGGAATTCGCTAAAAAAAAGGGCCCCTGGTCAGAAAGCCAGGGGCAAAGTGAGAGGATCTTTTGAGAGGATACGTGAAGTCGCGCGGGGACGCGACTAAGCGTAAAAACAAAAACTGAATTGTAGAAAACCTGGGGTGACATCAGTGTTACAAAATAAACGACAAAAGTAAGTAACAACCGCTTACGCGGCGGCACCTGACAATTCAGTCTCTTGTTGACAATGAACTAATTTAGAACCGATTTATAATAAGCAATAACCATGCCAACTTATTAAAACCCGGAAATCATGCGTTTATGGGATTTTTTTAAAACGAGATTATGTGTTTTTTTTACACATGTGGGTTTTTTGCACGCACAGCGGCAAAAATAACTCAGTCTGTGCACAGCGACGTTAAACCTCAAAACAAGAGAGATACGCTGAACAAAACAATTTTATCGATTGAATTACATCCTGTGCGAGGGTATAATGACGCTGCTTTATACGAATCTGCTAATTTACACCAGTTGTATCATTATGCATCTGATGAATTTTTTCTGCGAGGCCCCGGCAAAACATGGATCAGCTCTTTTATGGTTTTTCCAGAGAAAAAATGATTTCTCTGACCTTCGCCGATGTGACTGAATCAGCCAGGCTTCTCGAAAAAAAACATCTTTCAGGCCCCACTGCCGGCAGATTTCTTGGTGAAGCCCTAGTAGCCGCAGCACTTCTGTCAGCAAACCTGCACAACGAAGACGAGCGTATTTCTCTTCAGGCACAGGTAAGTGGCCCCATCGGAGGTTGTCTCGTCGATGCTTCACGCAGTGGGAATCTGCGCGGTTACACAATGATCAAAATACTCAATGATTTTGATGTTTCTGATTCAACACCGCTGCAGCAGGCTCTCGGGGATGCCGGCGCTCTGACCTTCATACATTCAAATCGAAGCAACGTAATTTCTCAATATCAGATTCAATGCAATCCCATGAATCTCAGGCATGGGCTGGCAAGATATTTCAATGATTTTCAGCAGAAGCCCACTGCAATTGAGATCAGCTCGACCAGTCGAGACCATTACCTGCACCGTGCAGTTGGAATCTGCATGAGCAGGATGCCAGAGGGCCAGTCTGAAAATTTCATCCCGTTACTGGAGCGTTTTAACGACAGAACCATCGCAAAAGCTCTCGCCCAGGCCGTAGATATTGAAGTGCTCAGCCACATGCTGGGACTGGAAGACCTGGTGATCCTGGAACGCCGCGTACTCGCGGCAAAATGTACCTGCAGTCACGAAAAAGTTCTCTATTCAGTATCATGCCTGCCAGTAGAAGAGCTTGAAGAAATTCTCGAACAGAAAGAAATTCCGGAAGTAACCTGCCATTTCTGCAGCAGCACATACCGCGTCGAAACAGCAGAAATAGCACGCCTGCTCAGAGAGAAAAAAGAGCAGCAAAATAAGGAATAACAAGAATCACAGGAGGAAAATATGAAACTGTTTCGACTCGTGGCCATTCTGATGTTGACTGCCCTGACCAGCCATTTACATGCTTATTCAGGCAATGAACGAAGCGAATTTGCCAATAAATTCACGGTAATGAAAAAGCTCGCAGCAAGCTGCCGAAGCACCAATGAAAAGACTTCTGTCGCAGCCCTCAACGCTCTGCGCGAAGTCTTTTTCCGCAATTCTGAAAATTACAGTCTGCCAGTCACATCCGGGCAGGCTGCTTCTGATTCTTTCCTTAGTCTTTGCGAAAGAATGAACTCTGATGTCGACAAAGTCTACACCGGCATCCGCAACCTCGAAAACAGCCTCAAGGTGTCAGACCCTTACGACATCTCCGACAAATATCTCAACGAAATTCTGCGCTTTCTCGTCATCTCTGAGATCACCATGATCCTCAACGACCAGAACTTCTTCACCGTGCGCGACAAAATACTCGATGACATCCAGAAAAGCCGCCAGTTTATTTTATCTGCCATGTATGTTCCACCGGCAGGAGCCGAGAACAGCGACCTCATCGTTCTCGACCGCCTCTCCAACCTGGTTGACCTTGCCGGCTACATATACAACGAACAGGTTCAATGGATGATGAACTGCTCATTCTCAGTGCAAAGCCTTGACGTAACCAGTTATTCGATTGCCGGCGACAGCGTATTCAAGGGCTTCGCCACCAACCGGCCGCCACGTCTGTACATACCGGGAAACCGCGACGACTACACCCTCTCCGGCGGCAGTCGCTGATTTAATTCGCAAAGTATCGAATTCAAAGGTCTGAACTGACGTTCAGGCCTTCAATTTTTATGCCTTTCAGCAGTCCATTGTCGTTCAGCCGGAGAGGCTCTTCATGATGCATACCAGCGTCCTGTGGCTCAACGCCAGGCTGAGGCCGTTCCATGTCGCGCGGGCGGTCGCGTCCAGGCCTGTCGCGGCGCCCCTCCTGCATTCGACGCTCCAGGTCATAATGCATTTCCATCGCCTCATCATCACTTATTTCACCATCATTATCGGCATCGAACCGCTTCAAGATTTTCCTGAATACTGGCTGATTGTTTTCTCGTTCGTTATTCAGATGTGCGCGAACAGCAAACAGTATTTCTTCGCGACTGACCACACCGTCACCGTCAGTGTCGAGATTTGGCGGCTGCTGGGGCTGCTGTTGATGCTCGGGTGGCTGCTGGTTCTGGTTCATGCGCGGAAAGATACGCGGACGGTTGGGAAATCGCTGGCCTGGCTGCTGCGCTGCGAGAACTGCTGAACAAAAACACATACATAAAAGAATCCGGTACTTCATCTATCTTCTCCCCCACTCTCTGCGGGCTTAAACTCGGCTAATACGGCAGGCCTGACCTTAACTACCCTTTCATTCCTGATACTCACAGTGCCCTTCGGCGAACCAGGAGGTTTGCTGACAAAGCGGGCCTGAGTCATCGAAACCGGCGT